>JBGPRB010000115.1:0-9650 GCA_041489355.1 Dehalococcoidia bacterium | reverse complement strand
GAAATACAGATAACCATTATCTCGAATACCACGGATGGTGAAGAAAAAATAAGAGACGTGATATATTCTGAACTGGAGCAAAATATTTAACAGGAAAATGTCGGTCAGGATATTTTCCCGGGTATTTTCTCGGCAGTTCGGGATGAGCCCGCGGCAGTACAGTAAAAACAAGCTGGCGGTAAAAGTCTTTATGCCCGAACGCATTCGTGATTATTACCTTAGCTTGCAAAGAGGAGAGAAAATCATGGCTGATAAATCTAACGTCAATACCGTTTTTGTCCAGGTTGTTGACCGCCCGGCGCGGAAGCTGATTCTCAAGCGGGGTATCAAGGCTATCCACTACTTCGAGTATTGCGAGGAAGTAGGCTATAACGTTAACGATGAGCTTAAAGCCGTGAAAGATGCCCTTTACGAGCCTTGCGGGATGTGGCTGCCGGAAGACCTGCGGAAACCGGGGACATCCGAGTTCGCGATGGGCGTGGAAATGCCGGCCGATTATAAGGGTGAAGTGCCGGAAGGGTATGAAATTATCGACCTTAAACCGTGCAAGATGATGGTCTTCCAGGGCCCGCCCTTCGATGACGCCAAAAAAGCCGCAAAGGCCATCATGGACCTCTGGGAAGTGTTGGAGACCTATAATCCGGAATTGTACGGCTTTGCCTGGGCGGACGAAGACGGCCCGCGACTACAGTTAGAACCCCAGGGCTACCGCGGCCATATCGAACTCCTGCCGGTAAGACAGCTGAACGTAAAAAAGTAAAATGTCGTTTGTCCTAACCCGTCATGTTAATCAGTATTTCTCTGGCTTTTTTAGCCGCTTTAGCCCGGTGACTTACCCGGTTTTTCTCTTCTAAAGAAAGCTCCGCCATGGTCTTATCGAGTTCCGGAATGTAAAAAATGGGGTCGTAGCCGAAGCCCTGATTACCCCGCGGGACGGTTGTAATAACGCCGCGGCAAATACCGGAGCATAGTTCCACTTTACCATCGGGTTCGGCTATGGCAATCACGCAGCGGAAGCGAGCGGCACGTTGCTTTTCGGGGATATCTTTGAGACGGGAAAGCAGGTAATTAATTCTGTCCTCATCGGTGGCGCCTTCGCCGGCGTAGCGGTGCGATAGTGAACCCGGCTCTCCCACGAGGGCATTGACCTCCAGTCCCGAGTCGTCGGCCAGCGAAAGCAGCCCGCTTTCTTTAGCCGGGGTGGAAGCCTTTAACCTGGCGTTTTCCTCAAAGCTGCCGCCGACCTCAGCGACCTCCGTGGTAATGCCCTGTTCGGCAAGCGTCACGATTTCATAAGGAATGCCCCGGAGAAGGCTTTTATACTCGCGTATCTTGCCCTTATTGTTCGTCGCCAGCAGGAGCTTAGGTTTTTTCTTTATCAAGGTCCTGAAATCTGCCTTCGAGCTTCTTCATTACCTGAGGCATGGTGGTGTATTCCATCTCCTCGAGCGGCAGGCGGTGCGGCTCGAAGGGGCCGTGGCGCCGCATCATGTCGGCCATCTCGTTAGCCTGATGACGTGCCAGGTCGAACGCTTTATCGGCAAACATGTCGCGGGGGCCTATCATCTTACCTTCGTTTAATTGATAGCCAAGGCAGATGACACGCGGCGGGCCATCGAAGCGGGACGGGGTACTGTCCACAACGGCTACCGGCATAAGCGGCCCCATGTGGGAGCCGCGCATCCATCCCTGCACCAGGATCGGGGCGGCAAACGGTTCCAGCACCTCGCCGACCGCCGGGAAAATACCCTGGGAACGGACGATACAGACCGGGTCATCCTTGCCCACGTACCGCCCGGCACTTTCGTAGAGGCGCTCGGTGGAAGACACCGCGGCGATATCCCTGGTATCACGGTGATAGACCGCCTTTACCGCAAACCGTGATGGGGCGCCAATCAGCACCAGCATATCGTAAATTTCTTCAGGGGAGTTGAATCTTATCTTTTTATGCTCCTTGACGTCATGTACCTCGAAGGTAAAGCCGTTGTGCATATTGGCGGCAATCACCAGGCCGATGGTGTTGAAGGGGTCGGCGAACATCTTGTAGAGAGGCATGTTCCAGGCGCCGGCAGAGGTCTTATCCGCCATGAAAATAAGGACAGGTTCGGAGGTCCTCTCTTCGATCTCCATCTCGGCAAGGCCCGGGCCCATCCCTCTGACATTGCCAGCGAAAGAGTCTTTTAACATGTCCTGCCCGGCGCCGTAGAGCTTCATCTTTTTAGCCAGCTTGGTGCAGGTGACAAAGGTGTCCCAGGCCAGCTTATGGATTTCATAGTCGCCCGTTCCCTTGGTATGGGTCATGATGAGTTGAAGGTCGTCACCGCACTTGGTTGTCTGGCAGTCGATGAGCAAACCGTCCTTTTTTGCCTTATTCAGGCATTCGGCAGCTTTGGCGATGATATCAGGATGCGATTCGGAGTGTCCTACGTAGCCACCGATATCGGCTTTAATGACGCTCAATGTTATCTTCATTATCACCTCCGCTTAATTAATATTCGATTCCTTTTCTGGCTTTTATCCCTTTGTCAAAAGGGTGCTTGACCTTTACCATTTCGGTTACCAGGTCGGCCATCTCAATCAGCCTGCTATCGGCACGGCGGCCGGTGAGGATTAGCTCGACATGGGATGGTTTATCCTTGATGAGCCTGATGACGTCATCCAGCTCGATAAGGTTAAAACCCAGGGCGACATTCACTTCATCCAGCACCACCAGGTTATACTTACCGCTGATGACAGCTTTGCGGGCGGTTTCCAGGGCGGCTTTAGCCTGCTCTTTTTCCTCGGGCTTGATATTGGCCGGGTCAATAAACTTGCGGAAGCCGAAACTGGCCATTTCTACATCGGGGAGCCTGGACAGGGAGTTGTATTCGCCATAGGCGTAATCGCCCTTCATGAAGAAAACAATGAATACTTTCAGGCCGTGACCGGCGGCCCTGAGTACCGTGCCCAGCGCTGCCGTTGTTTTACCCTTGCCGTCACCGGTGAAAATCTGGACCAGGCCTTTTCCGTTTTTCCGGGTCAATAAGACCCCCTTTTAGTCGATTGACTAAATTTTTTATGTATTTAGTCTATCATGACAGGTCGTATCAAACGAGTAATAACCCGGTTAGAAATGAGTATGATTTAATTCTGGAGATTGCACCTCCAGTTTAGCAACACGTGCTCAAACTTGTCAATCGGCGGGAGTGTTTCAGGACTGTTGTATTACCTTCAGTCTGTTCCTGAAGAAGGTGGTAATTCCTACCAGGGCCGGTAGCGCCACGCCATAAGCCATGAGTGCGGGTGGCACCTGTAGCCACCAGTCCACGAGGGGCAGTATGATGAAGAGAAAAGCCATGGACGGTGTAACATTGCGTTTCCAGATGAGTATTAACAAAGTGGGCAGAGTCATGATAAGCATGGGGAGAGTTACCAGGACGAACAGGATGCCGATGGTAGTGCTTACCCCCCGGCCGCCCCTGAAACCGAGAAAGACCGGCCAGTTATGACCGACCACGGCTGCCACGCCGGCAAACAACACAACTAACTGGGACATATTGACGGCCTGGGCGATAACGATAACCAGCGTACCCTTGGCGGCGTCAATAACACCCACCAGCACGCCTGCCCTGGGGCTCAGCTCCCGATAGGCGTTGGCGGCGCCCACATTCTCGTCACCCATCCGCCGGATATCCCTGCCCGCCGCGATGCGCCCGGCGAGGTAAGCCGTGGGGATAGAGCCGAGGAGGTAACCTATGATAATTATAAACCAGGGCATAGCACTCTCTTCTTTTGAGGATTCATAGTATTACAGCCTTATTTCTTTTTCCAGCCAGGCGATGTGTTCGTGCTTTCTCCTCCAGAAAACATCCTCCCAGATGTAGTGGAACGCCAGTTTTTCCCACCCTTTAAACTTCCTGAAGAACCCTAAAATCTTTTCTGTTGAAACCAGCTCCTTATCGAAAATCAACCTCGATATTATCTTTTGTTCCCATGGCGGGAGTGTCTCCAGTTTACCATAAAAATAAAAATACTCAAAGAGGAGGTATTCTACCGAGGCCGGGCCAATCCCGTACAGCTTTAGCATCTCGCGCTTTACTTCTTCTCGGCCCATCTTCCTCAGGGCGAATTCGTCGATTTCCCCGCTCACGAACTGTTCGGTAATTCTCTTGATGAATCTGGCGCGATAACCAATTTTCAGGTCCCTTAACTCCTGTTCCGATGATGCGGCGATTTTTTGAGGTTCCCAGAAGGTAGAGAGAATCCTGCCGTCATACTCGACCTTTTTACCGTATTTTACAAACAGGTTTTCCAGCATCTGAACGGAACGTTTTACGGTGGCATTCTGGAGAACGATAAAAATAATCAGGGTTTCGTAAAGAGAATTGCCGGCTCTCGGCTTCATGCCTTTGTATTTCCTGATAACCGGGCCCAGGGCCTTTTCGTTTTTATATTTCTCACAGAATTCGGATATACCGGAGTCAAGGTTGAAACGCCACCTGATTTCAGGAAGCAAGCCTTCCATAAAAGTCTCCGGCAGAGCTTTTTGAGAGTAGATGCCGACTTTTATTTCCGGCCGGTCCGGCGTGCCATTATTTTCACATTTCAAGCCCAGCTCCCGCCCTTTCCAGAGCATGGACATCCAGTAGTTGCCTTTTTCCCAGGCATTATCGGAAGAAGGAAAATATGACGGTTTGTGAAAAGTGGCATCAAAGTTATAGGGGGCTTCGGGGGTTAAGAAAACGGTTTCCTGGTGACTGAGTTTAATCAGTGACATAGCAGCACTTATTTCACCGGCCGGGTCAAGTGGTGCCGGGAGAGGGACTCGAACCCACAAGGATTACTCCGGCGGATTTTAAGTCCGCTGCGTCTGCCACTTCCGCCATCCCGGCGCATTTAAAGTAATTGTAGGGGGTGGTGGGGAGACTGTCAAGATGTGGAGCGTCCATAGTGTATTGGACTTTTTAGGGATGTTGATAAAATTGTCTAAATAGTATTGCAGTGGCGGCAAGCGAGTCAGATGATGCCCTTCTGGCCAGAGTTCACGTCACCCAGTGGTGATAACTGACTTGCCATACATAGCCAGGGTAGCATTCAAACGATCAGCATACTTGTAGATATCATCGATCTTATCAATGGGCACTTGCGAATCCCCTCCAACCGTTTGTCGTAAAGATACAGGTTCCTGGCACATTCCAATCCACATTGATAGCAGCCGCCTTTTCTAACAACCTCTATCAGGTCAGTTTTATTGGTTGCCTCCAAAGTAGGAGGAGTGGTTAGCCTAAGACGTTTGCTTATTTTGAGAGTGTAACGATTAAGCTCCTTAAGCCTATCCGGGTCAGCTAACGAAGTGTTAGAAGCACCTCACTAGTTCTATTCGGTTATCTTTAAAAATTTCTTTAGCCAGTGTCTCACTGCCTTATCATTTCTCTCAAAGATGGAATACATCCCGATGGCAGCTATATTGCTTAGAACGAAGCCTATTAGCAAGTTAGATACGCCAGGACCGCGCCATGACACAAATATATCGAGCAATGTGTAATGAACAAGGTATAAGGTGTATGAGAAACCTGCATTGAAAACTATTATAGAGGAAACAAATTTTGGAATGGCAATCTCACGGCGTTGGAGAAAACAAAGAGCAAAGTACAAAGCCAGCGCTAACAGACCCACATATAAGACATCATATGCATCACGTGTGAGATACAGACGATGTAAACCGGCGAACAAGAATACCCCCGCTAATATACACAGATATCTATTCGACAGATTAACCCAGAACCGGGACAGCATTATGTAAATGAGTAGCCCCATGAACCACATCATAGATAATCCGTTCCCCCGACCATTAGTCACATTATAGCTTGGTACAATGAGAAGGAAAGCAAGAATGAAACAATAGATCACGGGGTGTTTCTCTCGATGAACTTTTCCAAGCACAATCCAACCAAAAAGAAGATAGATCCACCACATAATGGCTACTACCCACAAAGGTCGAGCTGACCCGAAAGAAGTAATTGGTATAATCCAGTTAAATAAACCAGAGAACCTGTGTGTGAAAAAATCAATAGGATAATTCTGAAAAGGGAAATCCTGAAGCATCAATAGATTCCCAAAGAAGGTCTGGATATTGAATGCTGATATATACGGATTACCAAAAATAAACCCTCTTAGGATATCCACAGCAATAACAAAAAACAAAGCTGGCACGAACCCTGTATAGATACGGGAAAAACGATCGATGAAATAAGAGGAAAACGAGTAGCTACTAGATTTTGCTATCTTGCTGGAAGTGCTATAAGGGATCACGATACCGCTCAGAACAAAAAAAACCACAACCCCTGTATTTTGGATAAAATTCATACTAGGCGTCGTGATGCTAAAAAAATTTAACTCATGGCCTATGACTACCGCCTGCACAGCTAACCCACGCAACAAATCAAGTAAAAGAGAGCTTGAACTGGATAGTCTAAAGTTACTACCGGGATTCAGTAAAGCTTGGGTGCTATTGTTGATGTCTTATAACTCCTCATCGGGATACCCCCGGTAATTGTTTTAATGGAAATAACTCCCTGTGCTCTTAGCACAGGACGATTCATGTCCGCTGCGTCTGCCGCTTCCGCCATCCCAGCGTATACAGAGCTATTGTAGGCGCTGGTGGGGAGGCTGTCAAGATGTGCCGGGCTGGAATTACCGGTGGGACCGTCGGAATGTCTCCATGCGGCGGGTATGGCTGTGAAAGGTGGCATCAGGGGGTTTTACGGGGGTTTTCCCCGGTGATGAGCCGGAAGCTGTGATATCCGGAGGTGCTTCCATACTTTTATCAGGGGTCTCCAAGCTTGCACCGACTTCCCGGACGGGCGCTTTAACAGGCTCTTCCGGCGCCGGAGGCTTGAGGGAAAGGTAAGCTTTGCTGAGGGCATGGGCGATAAGACCGGCGATTACCATGACGAGCTCGGCGGTTTCTTTTTTAAGCAGCTTTCTGTTGCGGGAGGCGATTCCCAGGATACCATGTACCCGGTAAGTCATGAGCGGGGCAGCCACCAGCCACTTATAGCCGGTCGTTTTAAATGAAGAAAGCCCGTATAATCCGTCATTGTACAGGTCAGGGATAACGATTTTTTGCCCCAGCCCGATGATTTGCTCGCTGAAACCGTGACTCATGTCCATGGAATTTAGTTCCAGCCGCATTTCAGGGCTGAAACCGCGCTCGGCGGCCAGGAGCAGCTGCCGGTGTTTTCTATCGTTGAAAGTCTGTATCCAGCAGCATTCTATCTTCAGGACCTGGGGAAGGGTATCCAGGACCATGTTGACGAGCTTATCAGGCTCGTTGGTGAGGGACAATATTTCGTTGATTTCTCTTATCGCGGAAAAAACGCTATCGTTTTTAATCTGATTTAACCCTCGGAAAAAAATGGCGCAAGACCCAACAGAGATTATATAACAAATAAGGTTACGGGGAAAGCCCTTTTAAGACGCCGGACGCTTACAGGCACTTGACTCAAGTGATAAAATATAATATCTTGCTGATGAGCGGTAAAAAGGAGGTGCCTATGGAGTTGTATGATATGTTATCGGGTGGTTACGGTAGCATCTTGAGAGTGCTGGAATACACGCTGGAGGGGCTTGATGAAGAGGACTTGAACTGGCAGCCCAAGCCGGACTGCAACAGCATCGGCTGGCTGGTCTGGCACCTGACACGCTGGCAGGACGTGCAAATATCTTCTTTCATGGGTGAGGAACAAATCTGGATTAAGGGCGGGTGGCATAAAAAGTTCGGCAGGCCGGCTGACCCCAAGGACAACGGCACGGGCCAGAAGCCGGCAGACCTGACTAAATTCAAGTCTCCCGATGTCAAGACGCTGCTGGGCTACCATAAGGCGGTGCTGGAGAGGTCGCAGAAATACTTCCCAACCCTGAAAAAGGCGGATTTCGACAGGGTTATCGAAGGCACGCCCTTCAAACCGCCGCCGACTTTCGGGATGATGCTTATCGGTACGATGAGCGACGGTCTACAGCACGGCGGGCAGGCTTCTTACGTACGGGGCTTGCGGCAGGGCTTTGGCTGGCACTAGAAAAAAACTCTATTAAGTATTTGATTAACATCAAAATAGCGAAAATATCTGTAAAAAGTATTGACAAATATTTAATTTAGTATTATTATGCGCAAATGACGATGAAACAGAATGTCATAAAGCCCAGGTATATAAAAGGGCAGAGGGTTATCATAAGGCCTGTCAGCGAGAAGGGCTTAACGCAGCGCGAAAATGATATTAATCTGTATGCCGGGCAGGTGGGTGAAGTCTCCAATTTCTACTGGATAAGCCCGCGTACCGGCCAGGTATTTTATATCTATAATGTGCGCGTGGGCAGGGAGAGGAAAGAGATAGTCGTCTACGAGGATGAAATGGAACCCTGTTTATCGTAAGACATGAGAGGGGCATGGTTAGGGCGGGTTGCCGGAAAAAACAGTTACCCGCCTTTCTTTTTTATATCGGGGGACTTTGAAGGGGATGGAGGCGACGGGCGGATTCGGACCGCCGAATAGGGGTTTTGCAGTCCCTTACAGGCGGTCCCGTCCAGTGTTTTCAGGTGTTGTTTGGCGCCGTTTTGTAGCTAAAACCGGGTATAATCAGGGGGTTTCATATCATCTGCTGACACCCCATGCCATCAAGTTCGTTAGCAAATCCGTTAGCAAAAATCCAGTGCCAGCTGATTTAGGAGCAATTTTTGAGAGGGCATTTGGTTCTTACGCAAGTGGAGGTCGGTTGCACATAATGGACAAATGTTAAGCTGAAGAAAATATGAATGTATTTTCTCCTATTATTTAATTGAGCTACCGGACTACCGGCTCAACCAATTCAATTGATGGTTCTTCTGCGTCCATTTCAGTCAGTATACCCTCTGGCATGGGCATGAAGATACCACTATGGCCGAAGTCTGCGTTGCCAATGATCGGGAACCCGTACTCTTTTGTAATTTCAAGGAGTATTTCTTTGACGCCGGGTAACATCCCTTCGTAATCTTTCTCTTCACACCTGACCAGCTTTCCCACGACCATGCCGGTTACCTTTTCGAACAACCCCTCGGCCTCTGCGATGGTGAATTGCCGTTCAATTTCGTGTGGCTGGGTCTGCACCGCTTCCCAGAACAGGATGCTGTCCTCCGCCTGCGGCCAGTAGCTGGTCCGATACAGACTCGAAATCGCCCCGAAATAGCCGCCGATTAATCGGCCCCTTGCCTTGCCCGGCCGCCAGCACTCCCACTGCGTGAAAGCCGGCATCTTTCCCGGAGGTTCCGGCCGTGTGCAGCATCTGAGGAACAGATTGATATTATATTGGGTTGCCGGATTGTTCCGGTCGGCACCGAAGCCAAAGGTCAGGTCCGGCCCGTAGATAGTCACCAGGCCGGCCCGGGAAAGCAGCGCAAGGCTCAGGTGACCGATGTCACTCATCCCGCTGAACAGTTTTGGATTGTTTCGTATCGTTTCATAATCGAGCAGTTTTAATAGTTGCACTACCGTATCGCCGCCTATCAGACAGATAATTGCTTTTGTTTCAGAGTCCGTGAAAAAATCCATTATTTCCCGGACTCTGTCGCTAGGAACAGCAGTGGTATTTCGATATTTTGAATATACTGTCGGTCCGACTTCAACATTGAACCCAAGT
>JBGPRB010000114.1:0-9653 GCA_041489355.1 Dehalococcoidia bacterium | reverse complement strand
GATATATTCCAAAACCGATAGCTTTGGATATCGCCGCTTTATCGATGGCATACTCCACCGCTTCACGCACTCTCTTATCGGCCATTTTCGAGTTGGGGTTGGCAGTGTTGAGCCAGAGGCCCCAGGGTAAAATCGGCCAGGCCTGCTGCCGCTTATAACCCATCTTTTCCAGGTCGGCCACCATGCTGGCCGGGGCACCCCAGACATCGGCCTCTCCCGCCTGGAAGGCGGCGCGTGCCGTCACCGGGTCAGGAATAAAGCGGACGGTGATACCATCCAGGTAAGGCCGGCCGGGCTGCCAGTAGTTCGGGTTCTTCACCCATATCATTTGGACATCACGCTTGTATTCTTTCAGTATGAAAGGACCGGTGCCGACGATATTAACGAGTTGCCATTCTTTGCCTTTCTTGGGGTCGCCGCCCGAAGCTTTGTCATAGGCGGCTTTGGAGGTAATGACCGGCCAGTACCCCCAGTCGGGCATCAGCTGGTTGCTCCACTTGTTCAGGTGCATCAGGAGCGTATATTTGTCGACGACCTGCATATCTTTCAGGAAGTCCTGGTGCGGCAGGGCCTTGGCATCGATAATCAACTGGAAGTTCCACATCACGACATCGGCGGTCATTTCGGTGCCGTCATGGAACATAATGCCCTTTCTCAGGCGCCAGGTCATTGTCAGGTTCTTCACATCCTCGTCCACCTTCTCGCACAAAAACGGCTCTACCCCGGAACCGCTCATTCTTTCGTTGGTGGCCTCCACCAGGTTTTCTGCCGCGGGGAAGACGCCGGAGTGGTCACCCGGTCCCATCGCGGCAACATAACTCAGCGCCTGAGGTCCGGAACCGGCAATTATTCTCAGAATGCCGCCGTACACTCGTGTGCCGGTCTGGGGTGTCGTTGATGGCATTGTTGTGGCCGGTGCTGGCGCCGCCGGTGTTGGTGCTGCCGGTTTGGCTGGCGCCGGTGCTGCTGGTGTTGCCGGTGCTGGCGCCGCCGGTGCTGGTGCCGCCGGTGCTGGGGTTGGTGCCGGTGTCGTCTCTTTGGCGCAACCGGCAAGAAGCAGCCCGGCAATGACAATAACTGCTACGGTAAATAATATTAGCTTCCTCATTGTAAGTTATACCTCCTCAGTTTAGATGTTATTACTTTTATCTTCCACGGATTGCTGGTGATTCACCCCCGTATTATATCGTAAGTGAGGGTGAATCACCAGGCTTTCCGGTAACATAATTTAGTGCTTGTCCACACTATAGCAAATATTAATAATAAAAAATACTTAAGAAAAAGCATCAACTTAATATCTGCTCATTATATATACGCATTTTTTGAAATGTCAAATATTTTAACATTTGTCTTACATATAAAAATAGAGAAAGTCTCATTCAATTGAGCAGGGCAGGGTTTTTCAAATACGGTTTCATTATCATACAATACGCATCAGTAACTTGCTATACCGAGTTTGCTGGTTGTATGATAGGTAACTGGAAGCTATATTAAATTTGATATGGGTAGTGAATTAATTCCTCCAGGGCTGACTTACCTCGCCGATAATATTATCTCCAGGCAAAATATACTGGGCGTTACCAAGGAACAGGGTGCCCGGTGGGCGCGGAATCTGAACCTTCCCAGGCAAGCTGAGACGATTTTCTTTGCCGGTTGCGGCTACCAGTTTTCCGCTCAGCTTGAAGTATTAATGTCTCTGGTGAGAGGGATAGATAAGAGCGTCATCGGCGCCGAATTGCCGATGCGTTTCGCCAGTTTTCAGAAGAAACTGGGACTAAATCTGCCCGGGATGTATAGTAATGCCCTCTCCCGCGGCGGTGAGACCGAGGTCAAGCCTCTGGAGGCAGCCGTAAAAGTGCTGCGCAATCTGGGGATTCAGCCGGGCTACTTGGCTGAGGATGAACCCTGCTGCGGTGCGCCGCTTCATCAGGCCGGACTGCAAACTAAGTTCGCCGAAAATGCCCGTCGGGCTTACCGGACGCTGAAATCCTCGGGGGTGAAACGTGTCATCGGCATCGTCCCTTACTGCACGCATGCTTTAGTGAAGCTTTTCCCGCTCTATGTCGATGGCTATGACCTGGAGGTAAGGCATTTCCTGGAGATTGTCGCCGAGAAAATCTCGTCATATAAGCTCCGGTTTCCCCGAAAGGTCAGGGTAACCTATCATGACCCGTGCCAGCTGGTGCGCTTTATGAGCCTGATAGAGGAGCCGCGCCGGATACTGAAAGCTATCGAGGGCATCGAACTGGTGGAAACAGACTGGACGAAGGGCGAGTGGGCGACCTGCTGCGGCGGCGGAGGAGGATTTGAGACCGTTTTCCCCGAATTAAGTCAGGTCCTGGCGGTAAACAGAGTTAGCGAGTTGCTGGAGACCAGACCGGACATTATTGTGACCCACTGCCCCGGCTGCATTATGCAACTCAAGGACGGACTACGCCAGCTAAAGGTGGATGGCGTCGAGGTACTTGATTTATCCCAGGTCGTCGCCATGGCTATGGAATCATGAAAAATTCGTCTGACTTCAAGAGCTATAAAAAAGAGATAATGGAGGCGGCTCATGATGACCGTCTCCGGCTGGCCCTTTCCCGGGCGGTGAAAAGCTTTCGTTCCAATGTGAAGAACGCCCTGGAGAAGTTCCCCCATACAGTCGCTCTGGCCGATGAAGTCCTGAAAATTAAGGAAAAAGCCATCCCCGAAATGGAGAAGCTCACCCGTCAGGCGATTGTGTCCATCGAAGAGAACCATGGGAAAGGGTATATCGCCGGGACAGCCGAAGAGGCTCTGGACATTATCTCCGGCCTGGTCGGGACGAAAAAACTTATCGTCAAAGGGAAGTCGATGACCGGTGAGGAAATCAGCCTCCGCGAGCATCTGGAAGCAAAGGGCAATGAGGTCTATGAGACCGACCTGGGTGAATTTATCATTCAGAAAATGGGGTCGCGGCCGATGCATATTCTCTCTCCCTCCGTTCATGTGTCCCGCGAGGATGTTGCCCGGCTTTTTTCCAAAATTATGGGACAGGAGATAGCGCCCGACTCGGATATCGCCGATATGGTTGCCGCGGCCAGGGAATATCTCAGGGATAAGTTCTTCCGGGCTGATATCGGTATCAGCGGGGCTAATGTCGTCGCCGCCGAGACCGGTACCCTCTTCATTATCGAAAATGAGGGCAACATACGCCTTTCCACCAGCGCGCCGCCGGTCCATATCGCCCTGGTCGGCATGGAAAAACTGGTGCCCACTCTCAGCGATGCCTATAAAGTAAGCGAGGTGACCTGGCGGTATGCCAACTACACTGTTCCTGCCTATGTCAGCCTGGTATCCGGTCCGAGTAAGACCGGCGATATCGAGAAGGTGACCACCTACGGCGCCCATGGCCCCAGGGAATTTCATGTTATCTTTCTGGACGGTGGCAGAACGCGGTTAGCTAAATACCCCAGGCTCCGCCAGGCTCTCTACTGCCTGCGGTGTGGCGCCTGCCTCTATGAGTGTCCGGTGTTCGCCGTGACCGCCGGCCATTTCGGCGATAAATACTTTACGGGCATCGGCGCTGTCTGGGCGGCTATTGTCAACAAAGATCTGGAGAAGGCGGCTTCCCTTGCCTATACCTGTCTGACCTGCGGACGATGCCGGCAGAGATGCCCCGTAAAAATAGATGTCCCTGAGATGATTATCGAGTTGAGGAAGCTGCTGGCAGAAGGCGAAAAGACATAATGCGTACCATTGAGGCTGGCGCTATCACTGAGGCTATATCCCGTCTCTTCAAACAGGCTAGCTACGAGCTTGGTGAGGACGTGTTGGCGGCTCTTAAAAAAGCAAAGAAAGACGAGGAGTCGCCCCTCGGCCGCGAGGTTATCGATACCATTCTGAAAAATGCCCGCATTGCCGCCGAGGAGAAAATCCCCCTCTGTCAGGACTGCGGTGTGGCTGTGGTCTTTCTGGAACTGGGGCAGGATGTGCACATCGTCGGCGGTGAGCTTTATGCCGCCGTTAATGAAGGTGTGCGGCGGGCTTATCAAGAAGGCTATTTACGCAAGTCCGTAGTCTCTCGCCCCTTTTCTGAACGGGAAAATACCGGGGATAATACACCCGCGGTTATTCATACTGACATCGTGTCCGGCGATAAGCTTAAAATCGCCGTGATGCCGAAGGGCGGCGGTGCTGAGAACATGACCAGACTCGGGATGCTGCTGCCGGCTTCGGGGCGGCGGGGCGTGGTGGACTTTGTCGTCAATGCCGTCAGAGAAGCCTGGAGTAACCCGTGTCCTCCGGTGATAGTAGGGGTGGGTATAGGCGGCACCGCCGAGAAGGCTATGGTACTGGCTAAACATGCCCTCATTAGAAAAGTAGGGGAACCCAGCCCCGATAAAGAAGACGCCGACCTCGAAAAGGAGATTTTACAGAAAGTGAATAACCTGGGCATCGGGCCGATGGGCTACGGCGGCAGGATTACCGCCCTGGCTGTCCATGTGGAGAGCTTTCCCGCCCATATCACCGCCCTGCCCGTGGCCGTTAACCTGCAATGCCACTCCGCCCGTCACCGAGAAATAGTGCTATGAAAAATGTCACTATTATTACATACCTCTCCCTTGACGGGATTCATCCTGAAGGACTCATCCTGAAGGACAGGGAAGGGTGAGGGTGAGTCCCCATAAAAAATATATGGCTAAAAAAGTTACACTACCATTAACTGAAAAAACCCTGGCAGAGCTAAAAGCCGGTGATAACCTGCTGCTCTCAGGTGTCCTCTACGTCGCCCGCGATGCCGCCCACCGCAGAATGACCGAAACCTTAGACAGGGGAGAGCCTTTGCCCTTCGACATTAAAGGCCAGACGCTCTATTATATGGGCCCCTCCCCCGCTCCCCCCGGAAGGATTATCGGTTCGGCGGGGCCAACCACCAGCACCCGCATGGATAGCTATACCCCCCGCCTTCTCGCCGCCGGACTGAAGGGGATTATTGGCAAAGGCGTGCGCTCTAAAGAGGTCAAGGACGCCATGAAAAAGTATAAAGCGGTTTACCTGGCGGCCATCGGCGGCACTGGCGCCCTTATCTCTAAAAGCATCATAAAATCCGAGATAGTTGCCTATCCCGACCTTGGCCCGGAAGCGGTTCTCTGGCTAGAGGTCAAGGACTTCCCCGTAACGGTCATCAACGATATTCACGGCGGGGATTTATATGTGGAGGGGAAAGCGCTTTACAAAAGGTGATGATTCGTACTTAATATATCCAATAATAATAGGAGGTATATGGTATGGCAAAAACAGAATGGTTTGATATCACACTTCCCCTGAACAAGGAAATACCGCTCCCGCCGGCGTTACCGCCCCGGCCGGGGCAGCCGCCCCCACCTGAATCCAGGATTCCCCTGGCGACGGTATACCGCTTTTTCGACGTGGACAAGGGTGATAAAGTGACCATGTCCCGCATCGAAATGTCATCGCATGACGGCACCCATATCGATTCGCCGCTCCACTTTATCCCCGGCGGCACGACCATCGACGCCATGCCGATAGAGACAACGGTCGGCCCCTGCCGTGTTATCGAGATTAAAGACGAAAAATCGGTCACGGTAAAGGAACTCGAACCGTATAAAATCAAAGTGGGCGAGCGTATCCTGTTCAAGACAAAGAACTCGCCGGGTGTTTACGCCGTCAGGCAATACGCCGGCAAATTCGTCACGATTTCCCTGGAAGCCGCCCGATACCTGGCAGAGAAAAAGATAAGGCTGGTCGGCATCGACTATATTTCCGTTGCCAGCGCCGAGACGATGGAAAACGTTGGTGATGTCCACAAGGCGTTTCTCAGTAACGGCATCTTTATCCTCGAAGCGCTGAACCTGGCCGGCGTGAAACCCGGCAATTACGAGCTTATCTGCCTGCCGCTGCGAATAGAGAAGGGGGATGCCGGCCCCTGCCGCGTTATCCTGCGGAAATAGTAAAATGTCATTCCGGCGAAGGCCGGAATCCAGATAACCCCTCTCCCTCGATGGGTTCACCCTTAAGGTTCTCCCTGAAGGGAGAGGGAAGAGCTTGCCCTGAGCGTAGCGAACGGTGTGAGGGTGAAACAGGGGAGTGCACAGCGAGAGAGGTAACAGGATAAAAATCCTCATTTAATTAAAGGGGGGAGCATCACTGCTCCCCCCTTGTTAAAAAACTTCGCTAAACGGTAAGATATTCAGTCTATCTTCTCTCGCCTTCCGGTGGCCGCCGCATGAAGCCTAGTTCCGGGTCGAACCGCCCCATCGGGATGCCGCCCCCGATATTTATCATCTGTCCCGTGATGTAAGAAGACATCTCCGAGCACAGGAATAAGTTCGCATTGGCGATATCCTCCGGCTGGCCGACTCTCCCTATGGGGGTAAACCGTCCCATCTGGTCCATCATGGTGCCCCTTTCGTTTGCCGGAATATTGGACAGGACGGGGTCCCAGAACGGCGTCTTGATAGGGCCGGGCAGGATGCCGTTAACGTTGATATTGCTGGGGCCAAGCTCGTAAGCCAGGTTATAGACCAGGCCGATGATGGCGGCTTTCGCCCCGTGGTATTCGACCGACGGCCCGGGCGGATTGTAAACACCCATGGACGAGATTAAAACAATTTTGCCATATTTCTGTTTTTTCATGTAGGGCACGACTTCCTTGCAGAACATTACATGGCCCTTATAATTAAGGTTCGTCATCAGATCGAAGTATTTTTCATCCGTGTACTCGACGCCCATTTTTGGTCGTTCGACTTCCCCGGTAGTCGCACTCACTCTGCTCCTGGGGACGCTGCCCCCGGCGCAGCCCACCAGGATATGCACCGTGCCGGACTTTTTCACGGTCTGGTCCACACAGGCCTTAACTTGCTGGGTGTCGGTAATGTCGCAATTGATGAAGATGGCTTCCTTGCCTTTTTTGGTCGCGTCCGCCGCCGTTTTCTTACCCTCCGCCTCTTTAATGTCAGCGATGACGCAGTTGCAGCCCTCCTCGGCAAAGAGAAGGGCTGTAGCCCTGCCCATCCCCG
Source organism: Dehalococcoidia bacterium (assembly GCA_041489355.1). GTDB lineage: Bacteria > Chloroflexota > Dehalococcoidia > Dehalococcoidales > RBG-16-60-22 > JBGPRB01. Next base: position 2,646 of record JBGPRB010000114.1, on the reverse strand, counting down.
TGGAGCCGCCGTTGATAATGGCAACTTTGTTGGGTAGTAATGGTTTCATATTTACCTCCTTTAAATGTTTAAACAAGTGGGTCTTAGCCATAATAATACTTTTTCAGGGAAATCATCAAGTTATGTGCTATAATTATTCATCTGAATTCCCATGATGGAGTAACTCGTGGAAAAACGTTTCTGGTCAAGGCTTGATGAATTAATTAAATCGTCGGAAATCGTTATCGATAGACCGAAAGGTACCAGGCATCCGAGATACCCGGATTTAATATTTCCGCTGGATTACGGTTATCTGAAAGGTACCATTGGAGGAGACGGTGACGGAATCGATGTCTGGCAGGGCACGGCGGGACACCACAAGCTTACCGCCATAGCTTGCACAGTTGATATGAAAAAAAGAGATGGGGAGATTAAACTCATTATAGGCTGTACCGATGAGGAAATCGCTATTATCGAAGAATGCCACAATAACCTGTTCATGTCAGGCATCATTATCCGGCGGGATGATTAGAGGGTATTTAGTATTGTCATCCTGACCCTTCGGCTGAAGGGGAAGGATCTCGGTGTTGGGGGCATCCTGCCTCCCGTACACCCTGCCCCGAGATTCTTCAGTTGCCCCGACAAGTCGGGACTTCTTCAGAATGACAATGAAAAAACTCTTTCAGCTTGAATACACTTCTCCGACACGTTAAAGTAGTATTAGCAGGTGTTATATGGCACATCAGGAAGAACATCTTGATTCTGTTGTCGGCAGGCCGCTGAAAATTACGCTCGGCCTCGTGCTGGTTATCATGGTAGCCGAGGTCGTCGGTGGCATTCTCAGCAACAGTCTTGCCCTCTTGAGCGATGCCGGCCATATGCTGACCGATGCTCTGGCTCTTGGGCTGAGCCTGTTCGCCATGAACCTGGCGAGGAGACCGGCGACCAGCACCAGGACCTACGGCTATCACCGCGCCGAAATCATGGCCGCCCTGGTCAACGGTACCGTTCTTATTCTGGTTTCCGTCTTTATCTTCTATGAGGCTTACCAGAGATTTTTTGCATTACCGGCAGTTAAAAGCCCCCTGATGCTGATTGTGGCTGTTATCGGCCTGGTGGCTAATCTCATCAGTATGTTTTTATTGAGGAGAAGCAGCCGCAAGAGTATAAATATCAAAGCCGCTTTCTGGCACATTATCGGCGATACCATGTCCTCGGTCGGGGTCATTATCGCGGGCGTTATCATTTTCTTTACCGGCTGGAATATCGCCGACCCCATTCTGGCTGTGCTTATCGGCGTTGTCATACTGTGGGGCGCTGTCCGGATTGTCAAAGAGTCGGTAGATATCCTGCTGGAATCGGTGCCGGCGCATGTCCGGATAGATGAGGTAACTGCTGCCGTGAAAAAAGTCCCCGGCGTAGAAGACCTGCATGATATCCATATCTGGACGATTACTTCCGGTATCTATGCTTTAAGCGCCCACCTGAGTATCACCGACCAGACGGTGAGCCAGAGCTGTGATATTTTAACGAAAGTGAACGAGGTGCTGGCCGGGAATTTCAACATAACACACACCACACTTCAGCTTGAATGCCAGTCCTGCCCGACCGGGCTTGTCTGCAACCTGCCGCAGGCCAACCGCCCCTGATTATTGGTTTCGTTTGGTTTTGGTTGTTACTACCCGGGAGGTTGTCATTGCGAGGAGCGTAGCGACGCGGCAATCTCACTCGCCATGTTTAACCATTGTAGGGGATTGCTTCGCCCTCGGGCTGAACTCGGGCTGAAGCCTCCCGACCTTGTCGGGATGGTCTCGCAATGACACGGGAACAAAATGCGAATAGTACGCGATTATTCTTCTCCTGGCTTGAACGGGCGCCGTCAACGCGGTTCATTATATACATGCAGCGGCTTTCCACCGCCGACAATCAAGGTTTCGCCGGTGATATATGATGAAAGCTCCGAGGCAAAGAACAGTACTGTATTGGCGATATCCTCCGCTGTACCGATTCTCTGCAAGGGCACGGACTTACCCATCTCGGTAAACCTGGCCTCTCTGTCTTTTTCCGATACTCCGGCCATCATAGGGTCCCAGAACGGTGTCCTGATGGGACCCGGCAGAATACCGTTGACGTTGATGTTGCTGGGAGCCAGCTCGAAAGCCAGGTTGTAGACCAGCCCCAGGATACCGGCTTTGGCGGCATGATATTCGGACGACGGCATTGGAGGTTCAAACACACCAAAGGAAGAGATTAAGACAATCTTGCCGTATTTCTGTTTTATCATATACGGCGCTACTTCTTTGCAGAAAAAGGCATGGCCTTTCAGGTTCAGGTTCAACATGGCGTCCCAGAACGCTTCGTCTAAATAAGCAATACCCCTTTTGGGTTTTTCTCCCGCTTTCGGAGCCGGACGAGCCAGTGATTTAGGGACACCTCCGGCGCACCCCACCAGTATATGCACTGTGCCGAATTTTTTTATCGTCTGGTCTACGCAATTCTTGATTTGCTTCAGGTCCATGATGTCGCACTTCACGAAAAGACATTCCCTGCCTCTTTTAGTGACCTCTTTCACCGTTTCTTTTGCTCCGATCTCGTTAACGTCCGCAATGACACTGGAACAACCCTCCTCGGCAAACTTAATGGCCGTAGCTCTGCCCATCCCCGTGG
>JBGPRB010000113.1:0-9680 GCA_041489355.1 Dehalococcoidia bacterium | reverse complement strand
GGATAAAGAGCTAAAGAAGCTGCTCAATTTCTACAAATGCTACCGCGCCTACGTGCGGGGCAAAGTGGGGTGCTTCCAGTACGACGATCAATATATCTCCGCCGGCGAAAAAGAAAAAATCGTCATGAACGCCCGCAGCTATTTCAAACTGGCGGAGTCCTATATCGAGGGTTGAGATGAAAAAAGTCCTTCTTCTAATAGTTTGCCTTATCTCATCGAGCCTGTTTTTGTATTTAACGGGCTGTGATAACATCAACCCTGCAAATGGCTCCGCCGATAACACCCCTCAAGAATCCGATTTTAATTTCATTTTCAAATACGGCGTCACGGCTAAAAACGAACTGGATACTTTTAAAGGCAAGTTTACCAAAGATATGATTACAGACCCGTCGCTCACGATAGAGCTATCTTTATCCGAAGTAGAAAAGGAAAGTATCTACCAGAAAATGGTGGAAATTGACTTCTTTAGCTACCCTGACAGGTTCAAAGTCAACGTCCCTCCCGGCGAACTTACCGGTATGGTGACACCCTATTCAACTTACTATTTCAAAGTGGAATATAACTCTCAGGTTAAAGAGCTGTGGTGGGGTGATGAAATAACCAATCCCGACCAAAAGGCCGAAAAACTGAGGGAGCTTATCATGCTCATCAGAAATATTGTAGAATCAAAGGAAGAGTATAAACAACTGCCGGAGCCGAGGTCAGGGTATCTATAGCGGAGAAGACACAATCATGAATGAAACACTTATATACATCGGCTCGGTTATCATCATTATCTGGGGCATCGCCCACCTTATCCCTACTAAAGCCATCGTCAGAGGTTTCGGAGAAATATCCGCTGACAACAAGAAAATTCTAGCCATGGAGTCCATCGCCGAAGGTCTAACGCTCATCTTTCTTGGTGCGCTCACACTGCTGGTCACCATCCTGGCCGACCCGCAAAGTAAGGCAGATAATATAGTTTACCTGGCCAGCGCTGTAATGCTGCTGGTAATGGCAGCGCTCACCCTGTTTACCACCGCCAGGACGCCAACAATATGGTATAAAATCTGCCCGGCGGTTAAAACGGCCGTGGCGGTATTATTTATTCTGGGAAGTGTATTGTAACCGGAAATGAAGCCATTTCAAATCAGACCGTTAAACAAAGAGGACAAAGCCTGGGTTATTTCCCTGTTTAAAGAATGGTGGGCCGGCCCGAAGATAGTGACCCGCAAAAAAATACACCACGCCGATGAGCTGCCCGGATTCATCGCCATACAGGATAGTAAACCGGCCGGTCTGATAACATATGATATAGTCGGAGAATGGTGTGAAATCGTTACCATGAACAGCCTGGTCGAAGGTAAAGGCATCGGTTCCGCCCTGATAGATGCGGTTAAGAATGTTGCCGCCTCAGCCGGATGCAAACGCCTGTGGCTGATAACCACCAATGATAATACTAATGCCCTGCACTTTTATCAAAAGAGGGGCTTTCAGCTTGTGGCCGTGCACCGTAATGCCATTGAAAAGTCGCGCCGGCTCAAGCCAGAAATACCGCTAACCGGCAATGACGGCATACCTATCAGAGATGAAATTGAACTGGAGATGATACTGGCATAAAGCTTGATTCGGTGACGAATAAGAAATAGAGATTGCCACGTCGTCCTTCCGCGGAAGGACTCCTCGCAATGACAGGGAGGGTGGGGGGAGAAAGGGGGTACGAAAATCCCCCTTGGTCCCCCTTTTTCAAAGGGGGAGAGATACGGATTCTTCGACAGGCTCAGAATGACAATAGAGAAAGGGAGCAAATATGAGAGAACCATTCAGAAAATTCATCAAAGCCGAACTAAAGCCCGGCTTTTTGCTCATCGCCTGCGGCCTGCCCGGAACCTGGAAAACGGAGACCACCGAGGAGGTCGCTAAAATCAAGGGCTGCAAGCTCCTGCGCACCGACCTCATCAGGCTGGAGGTACTGAAAAACCATGATATCTTCGATGAGAAGGTCGCCGGAGATATGAAGAAGCGGACGCAGGTCTACGACGTAATGTTCCAGCAGGCGGACGAAGCTTTCAAAAGTAATAAATGCGTCATCCTCGACGCCACTTTTGTCACCCAGGCGCTGCGGCAGCGCGCGGCGGCTATCGCCGCCAAACATAAAGTGACCTTTGTCATCCTCCAGACCGACTGCCCCCAGGAAGTCTCTATCGCGCGGATACTGGCGCGTTCCAAGGAAGAATACGTCTCCAACGCCCTGACCGAGGAAGCCTACCTGAACAACAAGAAGAGGTTCGAAGCCGTTGACCCTAGCAATATAAAAAGCCTGAATCCCGGCCTTAAAATCATCCATCTGGTCGTCGATACCGCCAAAGACCAGCCAGAGGACTGGTATATCACGCGGTATGATAAAGGATAATAAAACTCCTCTCCCTTGATGGGAGAGGCCAGGGTGAGGGTGAAATTAAAGTCCCCCTCACCCCGTTCGCTGTGCTCAGGGCAGGCTTAATCCTCTCCCGCGCTGGGGAGAGGAAACATAATTGGGAGACTCGCAGCCGCATGAAGATTGATTTGCACATCCATACCAGCACCGGCTCCGATGGCGGTCTCCCCATGGAGGCAGTCTTCCGCGAAGCCGGGCGAAGGAAAATCGATTTACTATCGATTACCGACCACGACTCCATAGAGCACCAGGGCAAAGCCATCGAACTGGCCGAAAAACACGGTATCAGGTACGTTACAGGGGTCGAACTGAATGTCACTTTCACGTACCAAGGTAAATCCCTTTCTCTTGATTATTTAGGATACGGTTATGACTACCGTAATCCGGCGTTCAAGGAGAAATTGCAGGTAATCAGAGAGCACCGGGTAAAAAGGGCGAGGCAAATCCTGGACAACCTGAACGTCGAGTTCACAAAAGAGAACCGGCCACTTTTCACAGAAGCAGACCTTCAAAAGATGCAGGAAGGCGTCGACGGCATATTGAGTCGGCCCCACATCGCCGATTACCTAATCAAGAAGGGAGTCGTCGGGAGCCGGCAGGAAGCCTTCGACAGATACCTGGTAAAGTGCGACGTACCCAAGTACCCGCTGACTCTCGCCGAAGCCTCGGCACTGGTAAAGGGCGCGGGCGGCAGGCTGGTGCTCGCCCACCCCAACGACCCCAACGGCACTTCATTGATAAGTGTCACGAAGGATTTAGCGGAACAAACGAATATTATCAGGGAATACATGCTGGAATTCATCGACGGCATCGAATGCTGGCATTCCCGAAGCGACGGAACTACCACGAAACACTATATCGATTTCTGTAAAAAATACGACCTGCTCATGACCGGCGGCAGCGACTGCCACCAGAAGCCGATTTTAATGGGCACCGTGGATGTACCGGACTTCGTGGCGGGGCAATTTTAATCCCTAGATATTCTCTCCCTGGTAGATGCCGTTATAGCCTTCCGTCTCGCCGGTCAGCTCAAAGAAAACGAGCTGAGTTATACGGGCGTTTTTCTGCACGCGGAAGCCGCGGTAGTTATAGACCATAAACAGGGACTGCGAGCGTCCCTCGTACCCGGCATCCCATACCGCCGTCCCGACGTTCACGCCACAGCGCAGCAGGCTCGACCGTGGCCTGCCCAGCGCCATGATATTCTTCGGCAGGTGCACAATTTCGTTGTAGGTGATGATATAGGTGCCGGGTATCAAATCGATGCTATCCGTACCGTCGAACACCAGCGGCGAAAGGCCAGAAATAACTCTCTGGCTGTTGTCCGCCGTTATCCTCCCCGCCGTCTGCATCACAGCCACATCGCGCAGGGTGAGGTCAAAGCCGTTGGCCTGCACCTGCTCGTCCAAATCTACCCACCCCTCCACAAGCGGGGGTTTCCGCTCAATCAAACGCCGTATGTCCCCTCCGGAAAGAACTGCCATAAAACTCCCTCTTAAATCCCTTTACAGATAAGACGGCTTTCATTACAATAATACTGTTATCTGATATAAGGGAGCAACAACCATGATAAAAGCTGTCTTTTTCGACCTCTACCACACGCTGGTACACTACGAGCCATCCCAGGAAGAACTGGAGTCCGGGGCGCTCAAGAGCTTCGGCATTGAGGTGACTGCGGAGGCACTGCACCGGCCGATACTGGCCGCCAATGAATCCATCTATCAGGAGATGGCCGGCCGCCCGTTGAGCCAGCGGTCAAAGGAAGAAACAATGGCACTCTACGCCCAGTACCAGCGGACAGTCCTTAATGAGGCCGGGGTAGCCGCGGATGATAAACTCGTCCTCAAGCTGCTGGGCATGATGCAGCAGGCCAAGATGAAACTGGTGCTCTTCGATGATGTAGCACCAGCGCTGGACGACCTTAAAAAACGCGGTCTCACACTGGGCTTGATATCAAACATCGAGCGCGATATGACCACCACCCTCAAAGAACTGGGGCTTTCATCAAATCTTGATATCGTGGTCACTTCCCAGGATGCGGGCTTCGCCAAGCCGCGGCCGGAGATATTCCAGTACGCTCTACGCCAGGCCGGCAGGCAACCTTCCGACGCAATGTATATCGGCGACCAGTACCAGGTTGACGTTCTCGGCGCCAGAGGGGCGGGCATGAAGGGCATACTTCTCGACCGGGGTGATTATTATAAAGATGTTACCGACTGCCCCCGGATACGGAGCCTCAGCGAACTGTCCGATTATTTAAGATGAGCGGTATAATTATCTCTCTTGACTCATCGGGCAATCCCGGCATTTGCCCTCGGAGCACCGCGTTTTATAGATGTGGAGCAGCCCCTGCTGCCGGCGGGCGGTATTGACCAGGTAACGGCCCAAGCCCAGCTGGCGCCTCATATGTTTTTCTATGGTATTTTCCGCCAGCGCGGGGTAGCGGCGGTATATATCAAAGGCTTTTTCCGATAGCTCCGAATTTGCCTCAGCCCATCCCCGGGCGGCGGCCAGGGGCAGGAGCACGTTGACGACGATATCGGCCGCCCGCTCCCTGCCCAGAAGGGCCGGAACGACTCTCCCGGCCGGCAGGCCGTAGTCCAGATACCGTCCCCAGTAACCATCAGCGGCTATCAGTAGTGACTCTTCCAGACAGCGGTACTCGCCTTCAACCGCCGCCTCATCAAGACTATTCATCATCCCGGCCAGCAGCCCCTGCTTTCTATAGCGGAGCAGCAGGTAGCTCATCGCCGCGATGCGGCGGCTGGGATAATTACCCGGCCTGACCTTGAAAAAACGCCAGTCAGCGGCGGACATGGCGGCTGTCTCGCCGCCGTCGACCCAGGCTTTCTCCAGCTTATCGACCCATACATCAGCTATTTTGTCCGTTGGCCGCCACCCCGCCTGTGGCGAGGGCAGCAGCCCTGCCATGCCCATCAGCCGGGCCTGGTATCCCGCCAGACATTCGGCATCCGGCATTCCCGCCGAAGCCGCCGCTTCCAGCCGGTGAAGCGGCATCCGGCGGGCCAGCTCCGCCATGGCATCCTTGTTCCTGGCATAGCCCAGAGCCACCATTATTCCTTCATAAAGGGTTTGCCCCACCCCGTCCCGTGAAAATGCTTCCTGGAAGCCCTCCACTTTGGACAGGAACCGCTGCTCTCCGGCTTCTTCCAGCACCCTGCCCATGAAACTGCTATCCCAGCGGTGAATCGTGCTACGGCAGGGCATCGGCGTGATCACCGAAGGATAGACCGGTGCGACAGAGCGGTCGCCAGGGACTTCGATGAATTTATGCAGCGCCAGGGTCGGCACCTCATGCCCGTTCTGGAGAACGACGGCCGTGGCCGTATCGTTCCAGAAGACGACGTGCAGAATTACCCGGTTATAGGCGGGGTCCCGGTGGTGATGGTGCGCCCACCAGCCGCTGGATTTAACATGAATTTCAATGTCACCCTTGAGCAGTCCCCGCCTCGTGGCGATAATCGCATCGCGCAAATCGGCGCCTCGGTCATCATTGGGCCGTCCCGGATAGACTATCTCTACCGGCTCGTTCTCTTCGGTCACCAGGTCGGTCCGGCCCGGCAGATAGTCCTGCCAGATTTCCTGCACTCGCCTTTCGGGAAAATTATTTATCACCAATTCCTCAAGAGTATTTAGCGACCGCTCATGGTGAGCCCTCGGCGTGAGCTCGGTCGAACGCTTGTCGAACCATAGGGACATCAGCGAGCGGGTCGGCTTACGGGGTAACTCCGGCCAGAATCCATTCCCATCCCCACCTGGATTCTCCTTCAGCTGAAGGACTGGAATGACAACTAATATGTAACGGATTGCTTCGTCCTTCAACGGAAGGACTCGCAATGACAACCGCTTCACTAAGCAGTCTCAACCTTACTTACTTTGGGCTAATCTACACCCAGAAGGTGCTGCTGATAGCGATGGAGGGCCGCCAGTGACGCTATGGCGTCTTCGTCACAGGTATAGCTGGGGATACCGATATCCTGGAACCCCTGACGCATCCGCAGGTAGACCTTCCTGTCCCCCAGCATACTGACGGCCAGGATGGGCTTGGACGGAAATTCCCTCCTGATGTCGGCAAACAGCCCGGGCACGCTCTTTCCGGGTATCCAGTCGTTGGCGCCCATAATCATTATCACCGCATCCACGCCGTCATCCTCCAGGGCCGCCCGGGTCACCGTGGTATAGGTCTTCTCGAAGCCGCTGGCTTCGATAGCTGTCCAGACATCCACCGGGCTCCTTACCCGCCACCATTCGGGGTAGACCGTCTTGATTTCCGCCCGGGTGTCCGCTGACAGCTCGGCAATCCTCAGCCCGTGCCTGACACAGGCATCGACGGCGGTAACGCAGCCGGAACCGGCCAGATTGATGATAGCCACGCGGTTCCCCGGCGGCAGCGGCGCCTGAACAAAAGTTCTGGCGACATCCCAGAGCTGCTCGAAATTCCCGACCCTGATTATCCCGGACTGGCGGAAAGCGGCGTCATAGACCCGGTCCTTTCCGGCGATGGAGCCGGTATGGGTGGCCGACGCCCTCGCCCCGCTCTCGGTGACGGCGGACTTCAGGACAATTATCGGTTTCTCCCTGACGATGCGTCGACTCAACCCGAGGAAGCGCTGCCCGTCCTTGATGCTCTCCAGGTACATGGCAATTACTCTTGTCCGAGGGTCTTCTCCGAAATATTCCAGCATGTCGCTTTCGTCGACATCGCACTTATTGCCCAGGCAGGCTATCTTGCTGATACCGATTTCACGGTTAATCAACGGCAGGTAGACCCCGGTGAAGAGGCCGGTCTGGCCGATAAACCCCACCGACCCCCGCCCGATGCTGTCCTTCGGTAAAAATATCTTATTGAGCCGGCCGAGGCTGGCATCGAAATTCGTATAGGGATTGAGGGTGCCGACGCTGTTGGGCCCCATGACTCTTATCCCGGCCCGCCCCGCCAGCCGGGCTATCTGCGCTTCCACCTTAGCGCCGGACTCGTCCATCTCGCTGAAACCGGCCGATTCTATAATGACCGCTTTTATCCCTCTGGCGTCACATTCCTCAATGGATTTCAGGACCAGCGAAGGCGGCAGTATGATGATGGCCAGTTCCGGCGGTTCCGGTATACTTGTAAGGTCAGGATAGGCCGCCAGTCCCAGAATTTTCCTGGCCCGGGGATTGACCGGATAGATTTTCCCTTTATACCCGAGCCTCAGCAGATTTTCGACGATATTGCAGCCGCCTTTTCCCGGTGTCCGGGAGGCACCGACGACCGCGACACTCTCCGGTTCGAAAAACGGTTTCAAACTCATTATATTTTGACGACTATTCATAACGATAGCTGATTATGATATTCATTATTAACACTCTGTCATTGCGAGGGCAAAGCCCGAAGCAATCTCTAAGTCCGAAGTGTGAGATTGCCACGCTTCGCTCGCAATGACATATAGAGTTCTTAGTTACCACACATTCCCTCATAATGTCACAACCCTCTCATTATATTTAGCTGCCCCTTACACACTTTTGGGCTGCCATCCGGCTAACTCCCACCACCATATTACAGTAATATTACACGTTTCCGTGTATCCTGTCAAGACTTCTTTTCCGGGGGTGCGGCTTCGTATTTAAACCTGGCCTGCTCGGCGATGATGGAGAGAAGGGTTGCCGAAGCGCCGCGGGGCCGGTACATGCCGGTTTCCCATTCGCTGATGGTCTGCTGCCGCGTACCCAGCCTTGCCGATAGCTCATTCTGGGTCAGGCCAAGATGCCGGCGTAATGCCTGGATGCTTTCGCCGTCCCATCTTTTCTTTTTCTCTGCCGACTTCTTTTTCATGCCTAAATTCTACACGATGCAGTGTAAACCGTCAAAAACGTTTCTTTTCATATCGGTCTGATGGCTTTACCTCACCCAGAAGGGTCTCGACCAGAAGGCTCGGCCTGAAGGGGATGGATTATTAAATAGTCTCAATTATATTTTTAGTCAATTAGAAATACATCGTTCATGATAGCAGATTCTGGAGATAACAAGCGATATTAATAGAATAACTGATTCCAGTTGCCGTATTTGCCTGTATTTTCCCCTATTCTAAGTTGCGCTGAATCACTATCTGCGGTATTATGAAGATATTAGCACTCTCTTGGCGAGAGTGCTAATAAAATGTAACGGTATGTAAGCTGTTAAATATAGAAAGGAGGCAAGTTATGGCAGCTAAATTGCAGCCGCTGGCTGACCGTGTCCTGGTAAAACCCATTGAAAAGGAAGAGAAGACAAAGTCCGGGATATACATCCCGGATACCGCCAAGGAAAAACCCCAGGAAGGAGAAATCATGGCTGTCGGCCCGGGTAAAATGACCGATGACGGCAAGCGGATTCCGATGGACCTCAAGGTTGGCGACAGGGTAATCTACGCCAAGTACGGGGGCACGGAAATCAAGGTTGACGAAGAAGAGCTGATGATTCTGCGCGAGAGCGATATTCTGGCGAAGAAGTCCAAATAACAAAGGGAAGGTAAGGAGGAAGAACAATGGCAAAACAAATTATTTTCGGTGAAGAAGCAAGACACGCCCTGAAGAAGGGCATCGATGCGCTGGCGGACGCGGTGAAAGTTACCCTGGGGCCCAAGGGACACTGCGTGGCGCTGGACAAAAAATGGGGGGCGCCTTCGGTAATTGATGACGGCGTCACCATCGCCAAGGAAATCGAGCTCCCCGACGCGTTCGAAAATATGGGCGTGCAGCTGGTCAAGGAGGCTGCCAGCAAAACGAATGATGCCTGCGGCGACGGCACGACGACCTCGACCATCCTGGCCCATGCCATCATTACCGGCGGTTTTAAAAACATTGCGGCCGGCGCCGAGTCCCAGAGCCTGAAGAGAGGCATCCAGAAAGCCACTGCCGCCATCGTCGAGCAGTTGAAAAAGGCCTCTACCGAGGTCAAGGACAAGGAGCAGATTGCGCAGGTCGGCACCATCACCGCCAAGGATAAGGAAATCGGAGACCTGCTCGCCGAGGTCATGGAGAAGGTGGGCAAGGACGGCGTCATCACCGTCGAGGAGTCCAAGGGCATTAAATACGAGATAGAATATGTGGAAGGCATGCAGTTCGACCGCGGCTATGTCAGCGCCTACTTCGTCACGAATGCCGAGAAGATGGAGGCGGTCATCGAAGACCCCTATATCCTTATTACCGATAAGAAAATATCGGCTGTAGCTGATATATTACCCGCCCTGGAAAAAATACTGCAAGTATCCAAGAACCTGCTCAT
>JBGPRB010000112.1:0-9851 GCA_041489355.1 Dehalococcoidia bacterium | reverse complement strand
TTCAAATTGACTGTAGGCTTTAGCGGCGGCGGTTGCCTGAGCCGTTTTTTCCTCTCTAACTTTATTACAAATAACTGACATGTTTTGTTACACTTAACCCTTTACAGATTTAGTCCATTGCGCTTACAGGTTCGTCAGGCTGACGGTCACGGATACCAATTACCTCATATGCTTGAAATTTTGCCTGCTTTCCTTTTAGCGATAGCGGCGCTAATGGTATAGCATCGACATAACTATTTACCAGGTTAAAAGTCTCGTTTCCAATCCATACACCACCACCCGGGGCAGCCCCGGCCAGCCTGGCAGCGATGTTTACCGCATCGCCGATAACGGAATATTCTAATCGGTCTACCGAGCCCATATTCCCGGCAACTGCGTTACCGGTATTGATGCCGATGCCAAATTCCATTTTGGGCAGGTTCCTTACCTTTTCCTGTAACTCTCTGAGAGCCTGCTGCGCATCGACCGCGGCTTTAATGGCTAACAGAGCGTGCTCAGGACAATTAATCGGCACATTCCATATCGCCATAATGCTGTCACCACCGAATTTGTTTACCATGCCGTCGTATCGGAGAACGGCCTTGATAATCAATGATAGATAACGGTTCAATATGCTGACCAGCTTTTGTGGGTTCATCTCTTCAGAAAGGCCAGTAAAATTACGGACATCAGCGAACAATATGGTCACAGTTCGTTCTTCACCACCTAGCTTCAGTGAGCCTTCATCTAAAGAGCCTAGAATCATCGTCGCTACTGATGGTGAAACGTAGCGACCAAATGTTTTGGTTATTTCATTTTTTTCAAGCCGTTCCGTCATGACATTGTGAAGGTTCACACCTACGAATGAGCCTGCCACCGCCAGGGGTGGGTACAGCATATTTAGCATGACGCCGCGGTCAAAGAAATAAAAAGCCATGAGAAAATAGATGATGCTCAGAAAGATGGCGGATAAGGTAGCCAGAAGTATGCGGAGACGTAATACCGCCAGGCCGCAAAGCAACGCTAAAAACAAAATCGACAAAAAAGCAATAGGGGTTGGTGCTGGCTTTAGAAAATTTCCCGTCAGGATGGTGTTCATGGCCTGGGCATGTAATTCCACGCCACTCATAACCCGCCCCATAGGAGTCCAGAAGATATCCCCAAAACCAGTGGCCGTGATACCGATGAGCACTATTTTATCCTGAAAAATTTCTGGACTTATACCATTCCTCAAGACATCCACATAGGAAACGGCTTCAAAGCTCAGCGGGGCTGCCGGATTTACTTTGTAGTTGATTAGCATGTTGCTGGCATTATCCAGTGGAATCGACCGACCGGCAAAGGACAAATAGTTATCTTTGGGAAGAGCTTCGATAATTTGAGGTCGACGCAGATACTCGGCGATAGCCGTTAAAGCTAATGCTGGCCGCTGGTACTCATTATCCGGGGTGAAAAGGGTCAATCTCCTGACAATGCCGTCCTCATCAGGAACCATGTTGGCATGCCCTAAAGCCAGAGCGCTTTCTTCAAACGGCTTTAAGGGCTTTATGATTGTTCCCGAGACAATTGTCTCTCCTGTCATGGCAGGCTGGTGTGCTTCCTGAGTGTTAGCCACTGGTAAGATGACGTTCCCAGCCTGTTTCATGGAGGTTATCAGTTCATCATCATTAATAGACGGTTCCGAAAAAAGAACATCAAAAACGATTACCCGTGCCCCATTTTCAGCCAGTGTGTTTATCAACTCGGCATGGTAAGAACGTGGCCACGAAGAGAAGCGCCCCAGTTGTTCCAGGCTCTTGTCATCAATAGCCACGATGACAATTTTCTCATCCGGGTCTGCTCCTGGATTGGAATCTTCTGCCTTGAAAAGAAAGTCGTTGCTCTTTAGATTAATTCCGTGAAGCAGGTTGAAATGGGAAATTAGACAGAATGTCAGTCCAATGGCAATTGCCGTAATCAAGCCGGTAATGAAGCGTTTTCTTCTCTTAGATAGCCTGAACATACCAGCCTCACCCGCGCCCCCACGTGTTTCTTATCAAACACGACAATCAGTACTTTCGTTCTATTACCTATGGTGATACAGGGATAATAAACAAAATGTAAAAATAGACAATAAATATGTAAATATTCCATAAAAAATAGATAGACAAATGAAAAATACTGGTTAAGGGAATCCGGTTTGTTGCACAATACTGAATCCGGAAAATGTCTTTATTACAGGTGCCATAGTGATAGATAAATGCTAATAGTGGCAGAACTTACAATAGAAACTCAGACATCCCGGTGTCTTAGTCATAATTAAAACTAAGCAGCCAGAAATTTAGCTAATCGTTTGGCTAAAGCCACGATTGTCAGAATGGGCGGCAGCCCCGGTGCCGTGGGCAGGACACTGGCATCACAGGCGAAGAGATTATTTACCTCCGTCTGCAAATTACTGTCAACCACTCTGCCCACCGCCGCCGTTCCGCCGGGATGAGCACCCTGTACCCTGGAAACGTACGTGCTTCTGGCTCCTGCTTTTACCAGAATTTCCTTTGATATTCTCGACCCCTCACTCAGCTTTTCTTTGTCCTTTTCCGTGACAGGCTTGGATACAGTCCCATCGGGATAGACCTGGCCTATCGGCTCATCGCATATCTTGGTCATAACGCCGATAATTTTATCATCCCTCGTGGTTAATCCTTTGATTCCAATTTCAACAAATCTCACGAACAACGGCTGTTGCACAAAAGGTGATAATATAAATCCCCGGCTCTGGTGGAAATCATGATTGACCAAGGTCATGGTGGGTTCGTGTATCTGATTCAGGCCATCTGTAACGCCATAGGTGTTGACCAGAAGGTCCATGAATAGCCCCGTGCCTGCATTTTTCACCCCAGATTTTTGCAGTATTACCGGTGTGCCCAGGCCACCGGCCGCGATAATGACGACATCAGCCATGATTTTTATTTTACCTTTCGGCCCCAAAGCCTCTATTCCTTTTACCCGGCCATTTTCCACAATGGTCGACAAACATTTGGTGCGATACATAATTTGAGCACCACCAGACTCGGCTTCTTTCAGGTAATCCAGGGCCGTCCACTTGGCGTCATTAGGGCAGCCCAGGACACATTGCCCGCATTTACGGCATGCCTTGGGATTGATGAACTTGGGCATTAAATCCATGGTATAACCAAGTTCTTTGGATGCCCGCATTATTTCCCTTGAGCCATCGGACAGTAGCCTTTCGGCAATAGGAGCAACATGGAGTTCATTCTCAGCCTCAGATAGTTCAGTTTCAATATTTATCCCCAGTTCGGATAGCTCTTTTTCGAGGCACCGCACTCCATTGCCACAGGAAACCACGGTGGACCCTCCCGCCATGAAGGTACGCCACAGGACGGTTCCTTCCCGGGACATCTTGGGCATTTTAACCATATCTACACCGTGCGCATCATAGTATCTTGTGCTGTCGCGGTAAGTGCCAATACTTGTCTCAAGTTTCCCGGCTTCCACTACTAGCGGACGCTTGCCTCGCCGGGTCAATTCCCTTGCCAGTGTCGCGCCGCCAGCCCCCGAACCAACAATCAGATAATCGTATTTGTCCATATTGAATTTGCCTCCCTGCTGTGTTGATTCTCTGGCTTAGAATATGTAGAAATTTATGTGCTTATATTATCTGGATAACATCCAATTGTCAAATGGTCTAAATGATAATCACTGCCAGTATCTGATGTTACGACAGCTATATCTACCATGCTCTCTGGCGAACTCAATCACCGCCTTGCAGTTCTCCGGTTTAACCTCGCTACTTGACAGATATTGATTTAGGTGCTAAAATATTAAGTAACTAAAGCATAATGATAACACACGGAATCGGGGTACCCGGAATAGCAGCGGTGCTTTTTTAAAATATGGATAAGACCAGAGAAGACCTCATGCAAACACTCATCCAGCGAATGATGTCTATAATGAGACATGTGCACCATAGCAGTATACCCAGCGAGCCGCCGTTGAGTCCGCCTCAGGTGCACCTGCTCTTCTCCATCGCCAGTAAGCAAGAAGGGATATCGGTAAAAGAGTTAGCTGAAAGAACCAGCGTTACCCCGGGAGCCATAACTCAGTTTGTAGATGGGCTTGTGGAAATGGGTCTGGTGATGCGAGAAGGAGACCCAAACGATAGGCGAATAGTAAGGCTAAAGCTTACCGAGCTGGCTAAAAGCCAATTTGAACATTTCAGAAAGGACTACCTGACGTCAGCGAGTCGAGTATTCGACGTCCTCAGCAACGATGAAATTAAACAGCTTATATCACTGTTTGATAAAATTATTACTTCTCACGATGTAAAGTTGTAAAACAGGTAAATTCCCACCAATGTTGAAACTGATTAAACATCTCAAGCCTTTTGCATGGTCGATTGTGGCTATATTCGCCCTGTTGTTCGTACAGGCGATGACCGACCTGGCGCTGCCGGGCTACATGGCTGACATCGTTAATATAGGAATACAGTCAAGCGGCGTTCAGAATGCAACTCCGGAGGCTATTCGCGCCAGCGAGTTCGACAAGCTCACATCGGTCATGAGCGAAAACGACAAAGCGGAGGTCTCCGATTACTATGCATTACTCGATAAACAAACTCTTCCCGAGAGCGACTATACAAAGTATGTTAAAGAATACCCGGCTCTTGCCAATGAACCCATTGATAAACTGAACACAGATGATAAGACTGTAATCGACCGCCTGAATGCTATCTTCGGTAAGTCCATTATCCTGGCAATGGCTAAAGAGCAACCGGGAGCTGCCGCAGCGCCACAAATTGAATCAATGCCAGCCAATCTAATCAAACAGTCCTCGGCAGCCTTTCTAACCCGCGAGTACGAAGCGCTGGGCATGGACCTGACCAAAATACAATCAATGTATATCCTGAGGGTCGGCGGCCTGATGCTGCTTATTTCGCTTCTCGGGGCAGGCTGTTCCGTATATGTAGGCTATCTATCAGCTCGTGTTGCCGCCGGCCTTGCCCGCAACCTGAGGCAGCAGATATTCAAAAGAGTCGAGAGCTTCTCGAATACCGAGTTCGACAAATTCTCCACAGCTTCTCTAATCACGAGGTCGACGAACGATATAACACAGGTACAAATGCTGCTGATAATGCTGTTCAGGACCGTCTTTTACGCTCCGATACTCGGTATAGGCGGCATTATCAGGGTACTCGGCAGCGAGGCTTCCATGTCCTGGATTATCGCCGCGGCGGTAATGGCGATACTGACAATGATAGGCGTAATGCTTGCCATAGCTATTCCCAAATTCAAGATTGTACAAAAACTGGTTGATAAAGTGAACCTGGTAACCCGGGAAATACTCTCCGGCTTAATGGTAATAAGGGCATTCAATACCCAGCAATACGAAGAGGAGAAGTTCGATATTGCCAACAAAGATTTGACCAGGACAAATCTTTTCATAAACCGCGTTATCGTATTACTGATGCCGGCGATGATGCTCATCATGAACATCGTCATGATTACCATCGTCTGGATAGGGTCACACCAGGTTGACGCCGGCTCGGTCCAGGTCGGCGATATGATGGCATTCATGCAATATTCCATGCAGATAATCATGTCCTTCTTAATGGTGTCGATGGTGTTCATAATGCTGCCGCGCGCCATCGTCTCCGTGCAGCGTATCAACGAGGTCCTGGAAACCGAACCAGTTATCAATGACCCGAAAAATCCCCAAAAGTTCAACGGTGACCTCAAAGGGCAAATCGAATTCCAAAAGGTATCGTTCCGATATCCGAGCGCTGAAGACGATGTGCTGAAAAACGTCAATTTCATTGCAAAGTCCGGACAGACAACGGCGGTAATCGGAAGCACCGGAAGCGGAAAATCGACGCTGATTAACCTTATCCCGCGCTTTTATGACGTTACCGGCGGCAATATTCTCGTTGATGGCATCGATATTCGCGAGGTAACGCAGCATGACCTGCGGGATAAAATCGGGTATGTCTCACAAAAAACGCTGCTATTTACCGGCACTATCGATAGCAATATCAGGTATGCCAATGAAAATGCCAGCGTAACAGACATAGAGAAATTTGCGGAAACGGCGCAGGCTCTGGATTTTATCAAAGAAAACGAGCGTGGCTTTGAAACGGCGGTAGCCCAGGGAGGCGCTAACCTATCCGGCGGTCAGAAGCAGCGGCTTGCCATCGCACGCGCACTCGCAAAAAGACCGGAAATTTTCATCTTCGATGACAGCTTTTCATCGCTCGATTATACCACCGATGCCGCCCTCAGAAGGGCGATGCGAAAAGAGACAAGCAATGCCACGGTGCTGATTGTCACCCAGAGAATAAGCACTATCATGGGCTCCGACCAGATTGTGGTGCTGGACCATGGCGAGGTCGTGGGAATCGGCAGGCATAAGGAGCTTATGAAAAGCTGCGAGGTTTACCGGGAAATCGCGCAGTCCCAGCTATCCAAGGAGGAACTGGCTTCATGAGACAGCCATTATCTTTCGGCCCGATGGGCGGAGGTGGGCCAATGGGAGGCGGCGGTCCCCCGATGGGACGACCACCTATGGGTGGAGGGCCATTGGGCAGAGGTCCGATGGGCGGCGGCCCCCCTGTGGGTGGAGGTATGGGCAGACACGGGATGCCCATGATGCCCGGTGAAAAGGCGAAAAACTTCAAAGACACCATGAAGACCCTCCTGAAATATTTGAAGCCTTTCCGCATCCCTATCATCCTGACCCTGCTCTTTGCCATGGCCGGCACCGTTTTTTCCATAATCGGCCCCAAGATGATAGGTGATGCCACGAATAAGCTGTTCGCAGGCGCCATGGCCAAAATGATGCATATCCCGGGCGCAGCTATCGATTTTAACTCTATCGGCAGAACGATACTGATTTTACTCTGCCTGTATCTCGCCAGCACGGCGTTCAACTACCTGCAGGGCTGGGTCATGTCCGGCATCGCCATGAAAATGACCTACGCTTTCCGGAAAAACATCGCGGAAAAGATAAGCCGACTGCCGCTGAAATACTTCGACACCAAAACCCACGGCGAGGTGTTAAGCCGGGTCACCAACGATGTCGACACGGTAAGCAATACTCTAAGCCAGAACCTTTCCCAGATAGTTACTTCGGTCACGACCATAGTCGGCGTTCTCGTGATGATGCTATGGATAAGCTGGCAAATGACGCTTACGGCGCTGCTCATACTGCCCTTGTCACTGGTACTGGTGAGATTTATCATCAAGAGGTCTCAAAAATACTTTAGAAAGCAGCAGGCGTATCTGGGCCATATCAACGGACATATCGAAGAAATGTTTGCCGGCCATACTGTAATGAAGGCTTTTAACGGTGAGGAGCGGTCGGTAAAGCAGTTCGACGCTCTGAACGGTGAGCTTTACGATGCAGGCTGGAAATCGCAGTTTTTATCCACGTCGATGATGCCGATAATGAGCTTCGTGGGGAACCTGGGGTATATAGGCGTCAGCATCCTCGGCGGGTATCTCGCGGTGAGAAAGATTATCCAGGTAGGCGACATTCTCGCCTTCATCTCCTACGTGAGGACATTCACGCAGACTATCACCCAGACGACGAATATCGCCAACCTATTACAGTCAACCGCCGCCGCCGCCGAGCGAGTGTTCGAGTTCCTCGATGAGGAAGAGGAAATACCTGACCCGGCCGATTCCTCTAAACTGGAGAAGGTAAGCGGACATGTGTCTTTCGAAAACGTGCATTTCGGATATGACCCGGAGAAAATCATCATCAATAATTTCTCCGCGGATATTCACCCCGGGCAAAAAGTAGCCATCGTCGGCCCTACGGGCGCCGGCAAAACCACACTGGTCAAGCTGCTGATGCGTTTTTACGATGTCAACAGCGGCGGTATCAAGGTCGATGGGGTCGATATAAGAAAGTTTAAACGGGAAGACCTCAGGAGCATGTTCGGCATGGTACTGCAGGATACGTGGCTTTTTAACGGCACCATCAAAGAAAATATTAGATACGGAAATTTCAAGGCAACCGATGAAGAAGTTGTGGCGGCGGCCAAGATGGCTTATGTCGATAACTTCGTGCACGCGCTGCCCCACGGCTATGACATGGAGCTTAATGAAGAGTCCAGCAACATTTCCCAGGGGCAAAAACAGCTTTTGACCATCGCGCGCGCCTTCCTGGCCAACCCCAAAATACTGATACTGGATGAAGCCACAAGCTCGGTGGATACGAGAACGGAAGTGCTGATACAAAAAGCCATGGAAAAGCTAACGAAAGAGAGGACCGCCTTCGTTATCGCTCATCGCTTATCAACCATACGCGATGCCGATATTATTCTTGTCATGAAGGACGGAGATATCGTTGAGCAGGGCAATCATGAAGATCTGTTAGCCGCTAACGGTTTCTATGCTTCGCTTTATAATAGCCAGTTCGACACTGCTCTGGCAGAAGCGAAGGGCGGCGGCATAATCTGAAATTCTTGTAATAAGACGAACATTTGTATACTATAAGAGATACATAGCTCAGGAGGTATAAAACGAAAGTCATAGCTATTGTAGGCAGCCCCCACGCTAACGGGAACACCAGCTATCTGGCTGACCAGGCGCTCAAGGAGTTATCCTCACAAGGGGTGGAAACGGAGAAAATCGTTCTGGGCCAGTGCGTCATCAACCCCTGCCAGGGCCATGATAAATGCGGCACGTTTACAGAATGCAAACAGAAAGACGATGCGCCCGGCATTATCGAGAAGTTTAACCAGGCCGATGGAATTATCCTGGCCAGCCCGGTCTATTTCTTCGATATCACAGCCCAGATGAAAGCCTTCATCGACAGGAATTTCTTCACTTTTACCCACGGCGGCCAGAAGAAAGCCAGATGCGCCGGTCTGATAGCCATCGGAGGTGGCGGCGGCGCTGATGAGACCATTGCCACTCTAAAAAGGTTTGCCGGTTTACCCGAAAAAAACTGCTTTGTCGTCTCTGGATACACGGGGCAGGAGCCCGCCAGGAATCACCCCGAATTAGTCAAACAGGCCCGCGAAATGGGCAAGCAGATGGCGGTGGAACTAACCCGGAAGAAGTAAAACGCAGACTCAATTCCGTCTGGACTCACTCCTTAATATCCGTCACGAACATCAGCTTGATAACAGCGACGGCGTCTGTTACGCTTTTGATAAAAGTCCCTGCCCTGCGTTTACAAAGATGTGAAATAGCTCTATAATTTGACAGGCTGGAATAAAACCAGACGAAAAAATAGAAAGGAGAACATTCAAAATGGCCAAGAAAGAATTTGCGCATCTGATGAAACCCATGATTATCAAGGACCCGCCCAGGGGACTCTATGCCGAGCCGCGTATCTGGATGGAAGGCAAGGACATGGAGGGATTCAACGCTCAATTTTCCTTTGGATTCGTCAAGAAACCGAGCACCTTTCACCCGCTGGAAGGAGCCGTGGTACATCCCTACGACGAAATATTAGTTTTTGAAACAATGGATCGAAAGAGCATCCTGCACATGGATGCCGAAATATCAGTAGAGCTGGGTGAAGAACGGGAAGAGTATACATTTAAAGAACCCACCTGCGTGCTGGTTCCCAAAGGCACACCGCACGGCCCCGTAACCGTTAAAAAAATCGGCAAACCTATCGTCCACTACACTATCGGGCTGACAAACGAATATAAAGCCGAAGCGGTAAAAGGGGCCGCCAAGCTGACCAGAGGTACCAAATACAACCGCCTCATCAAGAAGATGATTACCACCGTCAATATCGCCCCGGCTGCCGCAACCGACCGCCTTTCGAATGTTATCGGGAGGGACGGCATCATGAGGCCGGCTCAGGGAGGAGTGGGGCCAGGCAACGGCGACCAGATAGTCTGGCTGTATGGCTCC
>JBGPRB010000111.1:0-9870 GCA_041489355.1 Dehalococcoidia bacterium | reverse complement strand
GTAGAAAAAACTCTGGCTAAATTCGGCAAAATCGATATCCTGGTAAACAATGCCGGTGCGGAAGGACCTATAAGCAATGTGGCCGAGATGGACCTGAAAGGATGGAACGACCTCCTGTCCGTGAACCTGACCGGAGCCATGCTGTGCAGTCGGTGTGTTCTGGGAAAAAGTATGATTCCCCGTAAGAGTGGTGTCATTATTAACATTTCCTCCGCCGCCGGTAGGAAAGGGCTCCCGACGAGGAGTGCTTATAGTTCCTCGAAGTTTGCCATCATCGGTTTCACCCAGAGCCTGGCAGCCGAGGTGGGCCGGTACGACATCCGGGTAAACGCCATCGCTCCGGGGGCGGTAGAGGGGGAACGCATCGAGAGGGTATTCAATATTGCCGCTAAAAACATGGGCGTTACTTACGAGCAGGTAGTGGCTAATTCCAATGCGCGGTCGGCTCTGGGCAGGATGGTGAAGCCCGAAGAAGTAGCCGCCCTGGCGGTGTTTCTGGCATCGGAACAGTCCAGCGCCATCACGGGGCAGACCATAAATATAGATGCCGGAACGAACTTTAATTAAGTAACAATAGTCATTACTGATTTGTCATTGCGAGGAATCCTTCAGCGGAAGGATGACGAAGCAATCTCTATATTTGTCTTATTATCAAGTTGGGGATTGCTTCGCCCTCGGGCTGAACTCGGGCTGAAGCCTCCCGACTTCGTCCGGATGGTCTCGCAATGACAACCGTAGTTTTTTACTTTAAGGGTTGGAAAGGAGATTATGGTAGGTATCGTATCATACGGGGCATATGTTCCCCTCCGCCGTCTGGGTCCGGGTACTCAGGGATGGACTGCTGCCGGCGAAAAAGCGGTGGCGAACTGGGATGAAGACAGCCTGACCATGGCGGTGGCCGCGGCCATCGATTGCCTGGGAGACATCGAGCGGGGGACCGTCGACGGACTATATTTCGCCACGACCACCTCGCCTTACGGCGAAAAGCTGGCGGCGACTACGGCGGCCTGGGCTGCTGACCTCCGACCCGATATTATCACCGCAGATATCACCGATTCTTTACGGGCAGGGACAGCTGCCCTCAGGATGGCGGCGGATGCCGTCAAAGCAGGCTCGGCAAAGCGCCTTCTGGTCACGGCTTCCGACCTCAGGATGGGCGCAGGTGGTATGGACGGAGGTTTCGGGGACGGCGCCGCTGCCCTGCTCATTGGGGACAAGGACGTTATCGCGACAATTGAAGGCAGTTATTCCCTCTCCAATGAGCTGCTGGATGTCTGGCGCGCCAGCGGCGCCAAGCAGGTCCGCTCCTGGGAAGACCGTTTCGTCTTTGAAGAGGGTTATTTAAAAATACTACCCCGGGCGGTAAAGAGCTTCCTGGAAAAATCCAACCTAACTGCCAGAGATATTACCAGAGCCGTCTTTTACGGCCCCGATTTGCGGAGGCATCGCCAGATGGCTGGACTGCTCGGATTCAAGCCGGAACAGGTCCAGGAACCTTTTTTCGATAAGCTGGGCAACACCGGCTCTGCTTTTGTTCCGATGATGCTGGTGGCAGCTTTAGAGGACGCTAAACCCGGTGATAAAATCCTGCTGGCCAGCTACGGCGATGGGGCCGATGTCTTTCTCCTGAAGGTTACAGATAAAATAACAGGCATCATGGGCAGGTGGGGCATAAAAAACAGCCTGGCCTCTAAAATGATAATGCGCAGCTATAGTGATTACCTTGCCTTCCGCGAGTTCGCGGCATCAGACCCGGAGAGATTCGGGGGAGCTTCGGCATCGGTTATCGCGCGCGACCGTGACGCTATCTATACGCTGCACGGCGTAAAGTGCCTTACCTGCGGGACTGTCCAGTATCCCCCACAGCGCATATGCACCAGTTGCCACACGAAAGATAATTTCGAACCTTACCGCTTCGCCGATAAGAAGGGCAAGGTATTTACCTTCACGCTGAAATACGGCGCCGATGTCCCCGGTTTTGCGCGGCCTATGGTCGACACCATGGTTGATTTCGAAGGCGGCGGCCGGGCTATCTTCGGCATGACGGACATGCTCGCCGACAAGGTGAAAGTCGGCATGGATGTCGAGATGAGCTTCCGGACGCTTGGGGCGGGTGGGGGTATCCATAACTACTTCTGGAGATGTATGCCGCCCCGTCCTTCCGCGGAAGGATGGCTCGGAAAGGAGACAAAATAGATGGAAAGCATTAAGGATAAGGTCGCCATCGTCGGGATGGGCTGTACCAAGTTCGGTGAAAACTGGGACAAGAGCGCCGATGATATGCTGGTGGACGCCGCCTCGGAGGCCTGTGAAGATGCCGGTATTGAGATGAAGGACGTGCAGGCGGTCTGGTTCGGCTCGACCCGTATCAACACCGCCGAGCCCTGTACCACGGCGCTCAAGGTTGACTACATTCCTGTCACCAGGGTGGAAAACCTTTGTGCTACCGCCTCCGAAGCTCTACGCAATGCCTGTTTCGGTATTGCGTCCGGCGTTTACGATATCGTCCTGGCTATCGGCGTCGAGAAATTGAAGGACCAGGGGATGGGTGGTCTCGGGACGGTAAGCGGTGCCGGGGGCAATGGCACGATCGAGTGGGGCATGTCGGCAGCGATGTTCTTCGCCAGGATGGCCACCCGGTACATGGCCCACTACGGCCTGACCTACGGGGAACTCAAGCAGGTCCTGGCAAAAATCTCGGTGAAGAACCATTACAACGGTTCCCTGAATCCCCGGGCGCATTTCCAGAGAGAGATAACGGAAGAGCAGGCTATCAACGCTCCCATGGTGGCCTGGCCGCTGGGACTATATGACGCCTGCGGCGTCAGTGACGGCTCCGCCGCCGCCATCCTCTGCCGGGCGGATATGGCTAAAAAATTCCGGGACGACTATATTTTAGTAAAAGGTCTGGGACTGGCGGTCGGCGCGCGGCAGGGATACCTCCAGCCGGACTATGACATGGTTCACATGGAGGAAACGGTACGCGCCAGCCAGCAGGCTTATGCCATGGCTGGCATAAAAAATCCCTTTAAGGAGATAGACCTTGCCGAGGTACACGATTGTTTCAGCATCACCGAGCTGGTTATCATGGAGGACCTGGGATTCTGCCCGCGCGGTAAGGCTCCGGAATATGTCAGGGCCGGCACCTTTAAGCTCGATGGAGAGCTGGCTGTCAATCCTGACGGCGGACTGAAAAGCTTCGGACATCCCATCGGCGCCAGCGGCCTGCGCATGATGTATGAAATATACAAGCAGATGCAGGGTAAAGCCGGCCCCCGCCAGCGGAAGAATCCCACTCTGGGCTTAATCCATAACTTCGGGTTGAACCCGGGCAGCGGCATCGGCAGCGTGACGATATTGGGACAAAGGGACTGAAAATATACCTGAAAACATTTTTTCAGGAAACGATTCGTAGCTGGGCAGGCGTGAATCGTTTTTTGAGTTATGTTAAGTGATTTTGGTTTTAAATTATCAAGGGAAGATGACCGGATTCTCCGGCTTGACCCGATAATGACAAGAAAGAGGAGGGCGGGATGATAAATAAAGTCGTCGCTGGTTTTGATGAGGCGGTTGCCGATATTTTTAATGGCGCTGTTATCTTTATGGGCGGATTCGGCCCGGCCAATGGGACTCCCAGCAACCTGCTGAGGGCGTTAGCCAAACAGGGCGCTAAAAATCTGACTCTTATCGCCAACACGCCGGGGTACGGCCGGTCGGCGCCGGGAGCCAAGGCTTTCAGGAAGACGCTGCCCAACTATGATGACGGCGGGCTTTTGATACAGACCGGACAGGTGAAAAAGGTTATCTGCGCTTTCCCCGGCATGAACCGCCCCGGCATGACCGCCCCTCTGCATGAGAAATGGCAGACCGGTGAGCTGGAAGTCGAGATGGTGCCGCAGGGGACGCTGGCGGAAAGAATCAGGGCGGCCAAGGCGGGCATCGGCGCTTTTTTTATTCCTACCGGCGCCGGGACTGTCATGGAACAGGGCAAGGAGAAGAGGGTTATCGACGGACGTGAACATATACTTGAATACCCCCTTAAAGCCGATTTCGCCTTGGTGCGGGCGTATCGGGCGGACCGGTACGGTAACCTGGTGTACCAGGGGACTTCCCGCAACTTTAATCCTGTCATGGCGGGCGCCGCCAAAGTGACGATAGTCGAGGTGGATGAGCTTGTGGAACTCGGCAGCCTCAGCCCGGAGGTAATCGTTACCCCCGGGATATATGTCGACCGTATCGCGGTTAGAGAAAACGGGAAGAAAGGGGCCTGAGATGAAAGAACGACTTGATGAACAGGCGATGGCGCTCCGGGTGGCCCGAGAGTTTAAAGACGGCATGATAATCAACCTGGGCTTCGGCATTCCCACGCTGGCCGCCAACTTTATCCCCGAGGATATCGAGGTTATCTTTCATGCGGAAAATGGCTGCCTTGGATATGGCCCCATGCCCAGGACAGTTGAGGAAGAGGATTTCCATCTGGTCAACGCCACCGGTACTTTCGCCACGCCCAGGCCCGGCATGTGCTTCTTCGACCATGCTGAGTCGTTTTCCATGATAAGGGGCAGGCATATCGACCTGTGTGTACTGGGCGGCTTACAGGTCTCGGAAAAAGGCGACCTGGCCAACTGGGCGACCGGTGTCGGGCGGCCGGGCAATATCGGCGGGGCGATGGATTTAGCCTTCGGGGCTCATCACCTGATTGCCGTTATGACTCACACCACGAAAAACAATGAACCGAAGGTACTCAAAGAGTGCACCTATCCTCTTACGGCGCCGCGCTGCGTGAACCTGATTGTAACTGACATTTCTGTCATCGAGGTGACGCCCGACGGCCTGCTCTTGAAAGAGACCGCCCCCGGCTGGACCGCGGCAGACGTGCAGGCGCTAACCGAACCCGGACTGAAGATTTCTAAAGACCTGAAGCAAATGGAACTGTAAAAGATATCTCCTCTCCCCGCCGTGGGAGAGGATTAAGGTGAGGGGGATTGTTAATAATAGCGTTTTTTCACCCTCACCTGCCCTCTCCCATCAAGGGAGAGGAAAATATTTAAGTGTTCTCTAAACGGAGGTGACCGATGGGACAGCTTGACGGAAAAATCGCGCTGGTAACCGGGTCCAGTCGCAGTATCGGTAAAGCTATCGCTATTGCCCTGGCGAAAGAAGGCGCCAGCCTTGTTCTGGCGGCGCGTAACGTAGAAGGATTGAACGCCACCGCGAAAGCTATCAAAACTTTGGGACGGGATGTGGAGGTAGTGCCGACCGATATAAAAATCGAACAGCAGATTGATAATCTTTTCAAAAGGACCATGGAACGCTTCGGTCGACTTGATATTCTTGTCAACAATGCCGGGGTCTTTGACGGCGGGCCGATTGACAAGATATCCACGGAGGACTGGGACAATGTTATCGCTACCAACTTGCGCGCGCCGTTTCTGTGCACCCGGGCTGCTTTCGCCATTATGAAAGCGCAGGGTGGAGGACGTATCATCAATATCGGCAGTATTTCCGCCTCGCGGGTACGCCAGAACAACGCGCCGTACAGCAGCGCCAAATTCGGTCTGGTGGGGCTGACCCACACCACGGCCCTTGAAGGCCGCGAGTTCAATATCACCTGCGGCATCCTGCACCCGGGCAATGTGGTCCGTGATAAACAACGCCAGGAGGGCGCCGGGTGGGCTAAAGAACCGGGGATGTCTCAGGAAGAAATTGCGGCTGCCGCCGTCTATATGGCCTGCCAGCCTCCTCATGTCAATGTCCTGGAAATTATACAATTACCGAAAGACCAGCTGTATCTGGGAAGAGGGTAGGGAAATCATATTTACCGGAAGGTACTATAAGGTTGTTAAAAAATTCCGTAAAGAACTAAAGATGTCATTGCGAGTCCATTCCGCTGCAAGCGGAAGGCGAAGCAATCTCTATCTAAGGCTTAATCCATAGATTGAGATTGCCACGTCGCCCTTCTGCGGAAGGGCTCCTCGCAATGACGGATTGATTATAAACAATCTCGATGCTATGGTTTTTGATTTTCCAGGTAACGGCGATACCCTGCCAGGTAACGCAGTACCCTGGCGGCGCGGCGCGGATGAGCGTACTCGGGTATCGTTACTTTAGTTGACGATGCGGGTTCGTTAGGTTCGTGCGTGAAACGAATGACCATTCTCCGGATATACACCAGCGGCTTGTCATATTGTTTTAATTGTCGGTAGAGTATTTCCTGGTTCTTTTCATTCTCTCTTTGCATGGCGCGGATTTGCTCCCGGTTGACTTCCGCCATCGGACCGGGAGGGATGACCATCGGCGGCAGGAGAGATATAATGCCGTCCACGTTTTTATCTTCCAGGAGAAGCTGGAGACAGGCGTTGCCGACGTTGTCCTCGCCCACCGGTCGAATGCCCACCAGGTCGACGGGATTGCCGGGCGACCATCGCGACGGCAGAATGGCGCTTAGCTTTTTCAGTGTTGGCAGTTCGAGGGAGGTTATTTCGAGTCCCTCTTTCTCGCACACCTCGGCGGTCACCACCCCGAATCCGCCGCCCATGGTGAGTATGGCCACCCTGTTTCCCCTCGGTAAGGGTAAATTACACAAAGCCAGCACCGCGTCGCAGAGTTCCTCTTCGTCCTCGACCCTTATGACACCGGCCTGCTTGAAGGCCGCCGTATAAACTGCGTCGGAGCCGGCTAACGCCCCGGTATGAGACCTGGCTGCTCTGGCTGATGCGCTGGTAGTGCCGGACTTCATCACGACAATGGGCTTTTTCCTGGTTATCTCTTTGGCCAGACGGAAGAAACGCCTTCCTTCCCTGAGTCCCTCGATATATGCCGCGATGATGCGGGTATCTTCGTCCTGTGCCAGGTATTCCAGGTAGTCTTCAAGATGTAAGTCTGCCTCGTTGCCCGTGCTTACAAATTTACTGAGCCCGATTCCCCGGTTTGCCGCTATCTGCATGATGCTGACGCCCAGCGTGCCGCTCTGGCTTAACAGCGCCATCGGGCCGGCGGGAATCATGTCGGCGAAACCGACGCTGGCAACGCGGGAATGTATGTCGGCGTGGCCGTTGCAGTTCGGGCCGACGAAATGCATTCCTCCCTCTCGTGCAATGGATACTACTTCGGCTTCCAGCCTGGCGCCATCTCCGTCTACCTCGGCGAATCCTGCCGATATGATAACCGCGGCTTTGACCTTTTTCTCTGTGCACTGGCGAAAGACCTGAGGGACTACGGGTGCCGGTACCACGATAATCGCCAGCTCAACCGGACCGGGTATGTCCAGGACGCTTTGATAGGAGTGTACTCCCTGCACCTCCGCCTCATTAGGATTTACCGCATAGACCTGCCTCCCCGTTTTGGCTCTGGCTGATTCAAGGGACGCCCTCATGGCATCAAATCCCCATGAGCCAATGGCATTTTTAGCTCCAATCACGGCTATCGAATCGGCCGCAAAGAGGGAATGCCAGAAACTACTATTGGCTGGAGGAGAGATAAAGTTACTCATAGGGATATATCTATTATAAGGTAAATTTGCCTTTAAAATAAAATAACCGGGATGCTATGTACTGTTTGCCTATGGTTGGCACGTGATAACCTCACCCCTTACCCCTCTCCAGCCAGAGGCACTGGTAAGAAACCACAGATATTGATGGCTGAAGAGGGGAGTATAGGAGAGAGGGGGCTTTGCCCCCTCTCATATTCTTTCCCCCTCTTGAACATAATAAAATTCGAGCACTTGTACTAAACATGTTCGAGAGGGGGAAAAAGGGGATGAGTATATTAAAACAACCAAATGCAAAGTACCACTAGAAATACATCTTGCCCGGACCGGTGGTAAAGTGGAACACGGGCCTGTCCACCTTAAGGAAAGTCAGCGGACAGTGCTTCAGTCCTGCCGGGATAAAGACCAGGCTGCTTTTCTTGATGATGTGTTTCTCATCGCCCAGCCATAGCTCAATCTCAGCGCCCAGGTCATACGGGTCATTCAGGTCGGTGCCGAAGAAGGCGATAACCTCGTCATAGTCATGTGCATGTGACTCGGTGCCCACGCGTCTTCCTGTAGCGCCGCCCGACACGGTACCCGCCGGTCTTGGCATGACCCAGACACATTCCATGTAAAAGGCGCCGGGGACTATGCTATTATCCAGGTAAAACACACGCCCCCCTCTACCCTTCCCGGCTCCTCCTAAATTAGGGGGGCTCCAGGGGGCTTCAGTGGCGGGCATCTTTAGCGTGCTGACGATATATTTCCCGTATTTCGTTTTTGGCATATAGCACTCTCCCGTTTTATTATTATCCGTTATTAAGAGAACGCCAGTATATCAAACCGGCGGGTTCACTTTAAAAGTACATTTTCCCCGGGCCAGTGGTGACGTGAAACACAGGCCGGTCGACCCTGAGGAATCTTGAAGGCCCATGAGACAGACCCCTCGGGATAAAGGCGATAAAGCTTTTCGTCATAACGTGTTTTTCGTCGCCTAGCCAGAGTTCGAATTCGGCTCCTAAATCGTGGAAGTCTTCCGGATTTGTTCCGAAAAAGGCAATCACTTCATCATAGTCGTGGGTATGGGCGCTGGCACCGCCGCGGCTTAGCTCTTCTTTCGGTCGCGGCAAAACCCAGGTGCATTCCATGTAGAAGGCCCCCTCGACGACCTCGCTGTCCAGAAAAAGGAAACGCCCACCCGTGTTTTTACCGGCGGTGGGCTGAGGAGGATTCCATGGCGCTTCAACGATGTTTCTTTTTATTTCGGTGACGATGTATTTTCCGTATTTCGTTTTCGGCATTAAAAAGCCCCCTCTTTTTGAATGGCGTTATAACGGGAAGCCCGGATGTTAAAAGGCTTCTCGCGCCAAACCTCAGCCACCGGGATAGAAACGGAGCTTTATTTCTTCTTGATAGCCTTGCCGCAAGGGGCGGCGGTCATAAAAAATACCGGCTTGGTGATATTGCGTATGATAACAGGGCCGACCTCCAGGTTGGCAGGGAGGAAGGCGGCAAAGCTTTTCTTGACGATGTGCTTCTCGCCGCCGATGTGGATTTCCACTTCAGCGCAGAGGTTGCGGATATTCTCATAGTTGTAGCTATAGAAGCCGATGAATCGGGTATACGGCTGAGTATTGGGGTCCATGATTTTCTGTTCTTGCGGCCCGCCGGGCAGCAGCCACATATTCTCGGCACCGAACTCCGCCCCTTTGACGGTATCCTGGTCAACGTAGGCAAGTCGCTTTGTGGTTTTGGCATCAGTGGGGTGCTGGTAAGAGGGCATCTTCAGGTTGGCTTTATCTTTAGTTATAAAACAATATGCGTATTTTAATTCAGCCATTATCGTTTCCTTTCTCTCTTTGTTCTTGCATCGGATACACCTAGATGTACATCTCGCCGGGGCCGATGGTATAGTGGAAGAATCCCTTGTTCGTCTTGTGTTGGACTCTCAGCGGGCAGTGCGTGACGTTCGGCGGAATGTAGACCACGAAGCTCTTATCGAAGACATACTTCTCGTCTTCCATCCAGAACTCGACTACTCCGTTGAGTTCCTCCGGGTGATTCAGGTCCAGCCCGAAGAAGGAGAGAAGCTCGGGAAAGGGGTGCGCATGGGGAGGCATGCCCTGGGCTGCCTGGGGATTCTTCTCCATCATTTTTTTTATTTCCGCCTCGGAGAGTTTGGGGCGAGGCCGCTGGTTGGGCATGCTCGGGCTCCACAGCCAGACAATCTCGGAGTAGAACGCGCCGGGAACAACCTTGGTGTCCGTCCAGACGACGTGTTCCATGCCGCGGCGATAGCCGTCTACCAGCCCCTCCCCGATCATGTCCCGCTCCCATTCCCGGTATGCCGGCAGCGGGATGTTTTTCGTAAGTTCCGTGCAGATGTACTTGCCGTATTT
>JBGPRB010000110.1:0-9885 GCA_041489355.1 Dehalococcoidia bacterium | reverse complement strand
GCTCTAAATTAAACTGGGGAAAATGTTGGGTAAAAATTTTATACCGGATTTATCGAAGACTAATACTATGAGTTATCAACGAGTAAAGATATACACATTAGAATGGTATCAACGATGGATATCAGCTATAAACAGGGCAATCTGGCATCGCTGGATGGAGGTATAAAATTATGACTGGAGTTTCTTTGATTAATCGAGGCTCATCACTTGAACCAAAAGATAAAAAGTTCTGTATTTCCCAGCTATTGACACGCCAGGAACTGGCTGATATGTTTGGTGTTCCACTAAAGGTGACTGCTAAGGATGTTATTAATGGTAAACTCTGTTATGTCGTACAAGGTTCTTTTGACCCGCCCATAGGAGGGGTAATTAAAAATATATCGATGGAGTTTGACAAGACTACTATGTACCTCCTCAGAGCCCGGATGTTGGGTGAATATCAGGGATTCTTATTCAGACAAACGTCAAGCCATTCGTATGAATTCCTGGGAAAACCTGATTACCCTTTGGAGGTGGGGAGGGAATGCAGGGTCATAGAGACTGAGACAAGGATTACCACCATGTTAGGCAAAACTCAAAAAGAGACCAAAACAACTAATTATACCTATAAGGTGGAGGGAGAAGAAAAAATCACCGTACCGGCAGGAACGTTCAAATGCTTTAAGATAGTGCAATATGATGATAATGGTAGCGCCCTCAACACTCTCTGGAAATGTGATGGAAGCAAACAATATGAAGTTAAGAGAATAGACCATGGAACCGGGGAAGTGATTGAACTCATGTCTCTAAACTCCGATAAGGGTTTAAAGAAAAACGGTGAGAGGATATGAGTCTGGTAGAGGTTGGACACAATGCAAGGGGATAAGGCTGGTTCTGAAAAAGTTAAGGTCCTGATTCATCATGAGAGTCGGGTGGTAAGGAAAGGCATTGCATCATTACTACTCCAGTCGCCCGATTTGACAGTAATCGAATCTCCCACCCAAGAGGCTGCGCCTAAACGAGAACGAGAAGGGTGCGCAGCAGACGTTGTATTACTCATTTCAGAATTGACTACCAATCTTCCTGCTGACAAAATTCAGAACATTAAATATGCACATCCTGACGCGAAAATAGTCGTTATAGGGGTATCCGGGACAGAAAACGAAAGCTTGGAATACATTAAGGCTGGTGCTTTAGGATATATCTTGCCAGAGGGTTATCTGGAAAATCTAATTGAAACGATCCGGACTGTACATCGGGGTGAAGTATCCTGTCCACCAGGCATACTGGCTGTCCTTTTTGAGCGTATCGCTTCGCTCCAATCCCGGCTAGAGATAATACATGATAATGAACTGAATAGTCTGTCCAATAGAGAATCAGAGATACTTAAGCTTATCACTGAAGAAATGAGCAATAAAGAAATCGCTGAATATCTCAAGTTAGAACTCCAGACGGTCAAGAATCACGTCCACAGCATCCTTGAAAAGCTCAAGGTCCATAACCGCCGGGAGGCTGTTGCCTGTACCCGGAAGCTTGGGCTCGTTATTGGGACGAATAAGAGTTAACAGTACCAGCCCTTTTTAAGTCTCATAGCATGAGTCTGGTATTGAATCTGATGCCCCCAAGTTATCCGTTTCATTCACCCATGGATTAATCCCGTATCCAGGGATTTCAACATATATGCCCGCGCGTCATCTTCTCGTTGGTACTAGTACCATTACGTTCAACTACTATTAGTACTTAATCAGACCCTCCACTGATGCTTTTCCAGACCTCAGGTCTCTTCCCATTTTATATCATTGAGATATATCCTTAACATGTGATACTTTATCTATTTTAATATGTAAAACTTTATCTATCATGGGAAAGAAGCTCTAATGGGGAGAATCCGAGTTTTGCTGGGATTATCGAGTATGGATAGACTTTTTCCCTTGAAAGCAATGCTAATTCGGGAGCCAGACATAGAAATAGTTGGGGTTGCAATTGATGCCCTCGATATCTTACTAAAGGTAGCCAGTACTCACGCTGAAGTGGTGGTCATCGATCTTCCAGCGTCAGGAAAAGATTCCGGACTTTGCAGTCATATACTGGCGGAATATCCGGAGGTGAAAATTTTTGCTGTTTCCGAAGAAGGAGACAGGATCGTCAATTATGAGACAGCAATGTTGCGAAGGGAAGCCTCCGATACGTCTCTAGAAAATCTGGTGGACCTCATTCGCATGTCAACGAGTTATGCGGATAACGTTTGCAGCGAGAGGAAAAACGGAGAACAGGTTATCCAATAGCCGTGAGGTCGAGCGGCATTGTTATAAAAGGTACGATATAGGTTGCTGACATACGACAACCATATCGAGGGGCTAAAAAGCAAGCGAGTATTACGGTAAAGAGTGGAAATCGGTACTCGTCTTAAGGGAGGTGATATTTATAGAAGGTAGTTACAAAGGTGGCACCGGCAATAAAAAAAATATATAAAGGAGAAAAATGAAAAAGAAGCTATTATTAATCGTTTCACTGTTAGTTATCGCTATTTCCGTTATTCTACCCGCCGCTGTGTTTGCTGATGAGCCGGCCTCAAACAATTTCCCCGAGGGAGCAACAACCAGCTCCGTGGATCCTGCCGGCCCAGTATATCTATATCTTTCTTTCTATGGCCTTGACGATATCTTTGCCTATAGAGTGAAGGCACAATATGGCAGCTATATCGGTGTCAGTGTCCTTGACTGCTGCATTCCTGGTGACTGGTGGCGCGCCAATATTGTCGTTTATTCCGGGAGTACACCAGCGCTAGCCG
Source organism: Dehalococcoidia bacterium (assembly GCA_041489355.1). Taxonomy (GTDB): domain Bacteria; phylum Chloroflexota; class Dehalococcoidia; order Dehalococcoidales; family RBG-16-60-22; genus JBGPRB01. Next base: position 7,115 of record JBGPRB010000110.1, on the reverse strand, counting down.
CAACCACCCACGACATTGGAGATGGCAATTGGTCGCCAGAGGTAGTTGTTCCGGATGTAGATTCGCAAAACACGATGCAAGCCTTACTCACTATTGCTCCGGGCAACCATATCCCGGGTGGCTTACCTGCTGGGATGACGGTCAAGATTACCTCCGATGCTAAACAACTAATTGTCGTCCCCGTCCCGTCTATTTAGTAGACAGGCAGTAGTTGCTGCATTGAAGTGAATTAGCAGGGTGCTGATAGAAGGTGCTGTCGGTCCGGGCAACGCTCAACCGATAAGCAGTGTTCAGGGCCGACAGCGCCTCCCTATTGTCGTAATCACCGATAATATCAGGAGCAAGGTCTAAAAAACCCCTGACAACATCGATAGGGGTAATACCCGTGGAAGGAACGATGGTATTGCAAGGTATTTTGGTTTTTTAAAGGTTTTATTTATGGTGACGGTGCCGCCGGACTTCGACTTTTTGCCTTGACGAAGTAAATTGGGTTGTATAATATGTAATTTGAATAATTTGTTAATAGGACTGGTATTTGTTCAATGGATGAGGTTTCGACTAAAGGTAAATTTTTCAGGCGATTCGTGCGTCCTTATGTCTCGCTAATAAGCCGCCTGGTCATAGGTGATATTTTTATATACGCTGGCATCGCCAAGATACAAACCATCAGCTTACTAATAGATGAAATCGAAAAATACCGCATATTACCCGGTAGTTTAGCGGTGGCTTATGGTACCGTCCTGCCTTATGTGGAGGTCTTACTGGGTGTCCTTCTGGTTTTAGGGGCAGCCACGAGGGTGAGCGCTTCAGTTAGCGGTTTGCTTGTTGTAAGCTTCATAATTGCCAAAATCTCCGCCATGATTAGAGGACTAGATATCAGTGTTTGTTCTTGCCTGGGTCCAAAGATAGGATTGCTTTTAGTCCACAGTCTGGTAATTGATTTCGTAATTCTGGCCTTGACGATTTATCTTATTTTATATGGGAGCGAATTCTTCTCTCTTGATTCCTTATTGTTTGTCAGGAAGAACGGGACCGGGAGAGCTAGAACTCGCAAATATCTCCCCTTCTAAATATGTGACTCCTGTGACTTTCAATGGTTGCTGGCGATGACGAAGTCGGTGGAGCAAATTGGGAGGGTAATTAAATATCAAGGGAGCGAGGTAAAAAAGGGGCGTTTGCCTGCCGCCGGAACACAGGTAAGAATGTGAAATTTATTACTTTAAATATTATAGGTGTAGTCATCATTTTACTACTAATCGGGGTGGGGTTGAGCTGCGCGTCGGCTTCAGAAGAAGCCACGAAACAAAATCATTCCTCAGTTTCTGAAATGGAAAAACAAAAAATTCAGGACTGGATTAATAAAAACGACCTTAATAAATATGGCGACCCCCAGGGTACCTTTTACACCGGTGGTACTCCCCTATTTAATGAAGGAACAAACGAAACTATCGATTTATACGAATATATCCTAAGGAGACATCCCGATCGGCCATGGTTAAAATAGGTACGCTTTTTAGAATCCTGATTGCTCTTACTTTTGCCATAGTCCTGGTGGGGGGACAGGCAGAAGCTCAAGAGACAGCGTCTACCGAGAACGCCCCTGGCGAGATTATCGGAGAATATGCCCCGGGCGAGGTCCTGGTGAAATTTAAGCCAGGCGTAGCCAGGGCCCAGGTAGAAGAAATTAAAAACAATCTCAGAGTATCAACCATCAGGACAATTCCTCGCATTGGTGTTCAGGCAATGAAAATTCCTGAAGGAAGAGGAGTAGCTGAGATGGTTGAGGCTTTAAGGGGGTCTCCCCTGGTAGAATATGCCGAGCCAAACTATCGGGCTTATAAGACAGAGACTCCTGATGATACCTATTTCTCCAGCCAGTGGGCGCTGTCTCAATCCAGCGACCATGATATTGATGCGCCGGAAGGCTGGGATATAACCACCGGTTCCTCTTCAATAATAATTGCTGTAATTGATGACGGTATCGACTATAATCACGAGGAATTCCCCTCAGGGAAATTGTGGATAAATCCGGCTACTTCGAAACCAGGGTACGATTTTGGCATGTCAGACGATGATGTCATGCATGAATCACTTTCGGGTTCCGGCCACGGCACCGCCACTGCTGGTATAGCCGCCGCGGCTACCAACAATGGAAAAGGGATAGCCGGCGTTTCCTGGGAATCGGTGATTATGCCCCTGAAGGTGGAGGATAGTTCCGGCTTAATTAATTATAGTTATCTCGTTAATGCCATCATCTTTGCCGTCGATAACGGAGCAAAGGTTATCAGTATGAGCCTGGGAGGCTCCTTACCTTCGGCGGCCCTGGAAAATGCCTGCTATTATGCCTGGGTAAATGGTGTTGTGGTCCTGGCATCTTCAGGCAATGATAATGGAGCCATTAGTTACCCGGCTCGTTATCTGACCACCATCGCGGTAGGGGCAACCAATGAGATTGATAACAGAATCTATCCCGGGAACCCGGGGAATGAGTGGCCTGGTTCTCAGGGTAGTAATTATGGGCCTGAACTGGATGTCGTCGCTCCGGGGATTAATATCTATGCTACAGACTGGTCAGGCAGCCAGGGTTATAGTTCCGGCGACTATATTTCGACTTTTGGCGGTACGTCCGCTTCCTGCCCCTTTGTTGCGGGGGAAGCTGCCCTTTTGCTGGCTTTAGACCCGTCCCTTCCCAATGAGCGGGTGAGGAGTATCATACGAAGCAGCGCCCAGGACCAGGTGGGAACCACTCAAGATACTCCAGGTTTTGATAACTATTATGGCTATGGCAGGATAAATCTCTTCAATGCCCTTTCCAGCCCTACCAGACCCGACCTGACTTTAAGCAGTTCTAACATCACTTTTAGTAACGATAATCCGTCTCCCGGGGAGGAGATTACAATCTCCGCCACGATTCATAATAATGACTCGGTTTACGATGAAATTAATAAGACTCCTTTTGCTGTGGTTCTTCAAAATACCAGCTCAGGTTTCTATGTAGATGCTCATTATAGCGTAGCTCAATCCTTTACAGCCACTACCGACGGTTATCTCGGTGTAGTCGACCTGGCGATGTTGGATTATAGCTTGGATTCGGCTTATGCTCAGATACAAATCCAGACTGATAATGGCAGTAAGCCCGGTGGCACAATCATCTCCTCCACGGAAAGGCAGGACTGGTCGTCGACTCCTATTGGCTGGGAAAGGATAAAATTTTCCCACCCGGCGAAAATCACCGCCGGACAGAAATACTGGATAGTCGCCACCTGTCCTGATGCTTTCCCGACTGGTTATCTGTGGGGATTAAATAATGGCTCAGTTTATGCTGGAGGGGGGCAATCGGGGCGGGACAACTCTGTCTCCACTCCTGCGTGGACGACAGAATCAGCCACAGTTGACTGCCAGTTTAAGGCTTATATCTATGCTTACGATACCGTAATTAAGTTCTATGATGGTGATCCGGGTGCCGGAGGAACACAGATAGGGCCAGACCGGCACCCGCCGCCGGTGCCTGCTTCGGGAGCTATAACAGCTTTAATGCAATGGATAGCTTCTCCTGGAAGCCACGACATCTATGTCGTGGTCGACCCCGGTAATTCCATACCGGAATACGATGAATCTAACAATAGCGACTTCAAGTCTTTGACAGTGGGGGGAGGAGAAATGATTAGTTTCACCATCGCTGATTACGGTAATGACGGCGTGAAGTTTGGTAACCTGGACCCGGGAATGGAAGACCAGCCGGCTGACCAGACCGACGTTCTGGGGGCTGTCACTTTGACCGTTGGTTCTGAGACCAACGTGGATGTGGCCGTTCAGGTAAGGGGTAATAACTTTGCCGGGCCCGGTGGCTCTGTGCCCATCGGCAATGTGAAATACGATGACGTTAATAACCCCGCTAGTGCCGTCATGCTCATGGAAAACTACGTTGTCTGGTACACTGTTCCTGCGGCTACCGACGACGTGCGGGAGGTGTGGTACTGGATAAACATACCATCGGAGCAACCAGCGGGGAGCTATACCAGCACCTTTTACTACAAGGCAGAAAAATCTACACCATAGCAAGGAAATGTGGCTGAATTGAATTATAAAAAGGGTTTGACCATCGTGTTTACCGGGTTGCTGGTACTGCTTTTAGTTTCTGGAATACCGGTATGGGCGGACGATGAGAGTACGACTGACGCCCAGGTTGAGGTATTGCCGGAAGAAACCGGGAGCTACGGCGCCTGGGTGATTAAATCACAGCTTACCCTGTTTCCTTCATCGGCATTGGGTAAGCCTGACGCGCAGGGTGCCATCATTTTATGGAATGGCTGGATAAGCATAAAACTTGAGGACAAAGAGCTTGATGTTCACAAGATAAGCATCTGGGCGGACAACAATGGCTGGTGGAATTCCCTTGTTGGTATGAAGATATACGTATCGGCTGATGGCAGTAAATGGACGAAGGTCGGTGAGAAGTATATATCTGGCAGCTTCCTTAGGTACGATTTCACCGGCAGCTTCGGCAACGTAAGGTATATCAAGGTCAGCCGGGCCAGTTGGCAGTGGTCAATTTTACGCCTTGATGCCGTCTATGCGGAAGGAGGTGATGAACTTGGAGTAAAGAATCAAAGTAAGAATGGGAATTTCAAGTAGGGAAACCTAATTTTTATGGAGGAAAAACAATGAAACGGAAAATAATCAGCGTTATTATAGCGCTTGTACTGATGATGATTTTCGCTTTACCGGCGGCAGCCGCGGTCGAACAAACCACCTCGGCGTCAGTTACCGTGGGCGAGGTCATCAGCATTACCCTGTCGGGCAGCATTGCTTTCGGTTCTCTTTCGCCGGGTGTATCTGAGATAGGTGCTACCGGGCAAAGCAGCGGTAATCCTGCAATCAGTATCACTGTTGCGCCCGAGACCAATACCAACGTTGACATCGGTATTAAAGGGGCATCAACCAGCGGTACCCTGGCCCTGAGCAACTGGCTTTATAGCAAGGATTTCGCCAAGACTGGTATAGCCGGACTAACAACCTCTTATGTCGGGGTATATACCAACGTTGGCGTCGGTGACAACGCCTTCTATCACTGGATTACGGTACCGATGGGTACTGCGCCGGGCAGCAATACAATCGATGTCAGCTACAAGGCGGTAAAGACCGGTACAGGCTTCTAATCGGCGGAGAAGATGAAGAAGATTTGCCTGTTTGTTTTAGGGGCGCTGGTTCTCCTGGCGCTTCCTCTACCGGTTCATGCTGATGAACCGGCCAAGTACAACTTCGCCAGCGCCCAGGGTGACAAGGAACTGAAAATCCCACCCGGCCAGGAGGGGAAGGGCTACATCTACTTCTACAATATCGATGGTAACCGCATCACTCATATTACCCTTGAGGTGAGCCAGGCGCCATCCGGCTGGGAGGTGACCATTACTCCTCCCATCTCCGGGACTCAGGTCCTCGTCAGCGGCCTGCCGGTAACGGTTACGGAAAACCTCTACGTAGAGCCTTCGGAATTGCTTACCGAGGAACCGCAGAACATTCCCGAAGGCATGGTCTCCATTAAAGTGCCGGGGAGAGGCTACACGTTGGGCAAGGTAGCGGAAATAATTATCAGTGTACCGGAATCGGCGCCCCTGGGCAGTACCGGGGCTATCATCATCGCCGCGGAAGCCGCCTGGTTGGGCCAGGCCGGCGCGGGTGCTGTCAAACAGGCAAGGGATTTTGACTTCTCGGTTGCAGTAATCTCAGAGTCAACCGAATACACCGAGACCGTAGTCGGCAAAGTGGACAAAGCCGATACCGAGAAGTCCGGAGTGACACAGTCTAACCAGCCTGAGGTGGTTCCGCCGACCCCACCACCGCCTGGTGAAAGCGGGTCGTTTTCTGCTCTCTTTTTTGCAATTATCGCAGGAGTAGTCGTCATCGTGGGAGCAATTATCATATTCCTGCTTATCCGGAGAAGAAGATGATTGAATAAAGGCGGCATCAGTTCTGGTGGTAACCCCGGTATACAGGCAGTTATTCACTATGCGTTACTGATAGATGTATACCATCACAGTTTACGGGGTTACCACCGATTCGATCATTTACTTTAGATGAACTCTGCAATGTGATTTAGATTTGGAATAAGATGCTATCCAGCGGAATGGATGGCAGCACATATCCACAGAGATCGTACGGCTCAAGAGATAATAAACGCTGTTAAGTCTTAGTTGCGCTATGTCTCATTTGGGAGTTAACAATTTCTCTATGGCACTAAATAGAGTACATAATCCACGATTTTTACAATGTCTAGTTAGTAAAATTATTATAAATCAATATTATCACCAATCGAGTAGATTGTTGGTTAACATTCGCTTGATTTGTGCAGCCCCATACACGAAAAAAGAGGGGCTCTTCCACTGAATACTTTGGAGAGCCCCTACCTTACAACGAGAGACGCTCTGTAGTCAAAATCTGGGCGTTTTCCCGGGTTGCCGATGGTTGCCTATTCCTATATATTTCCCCTTGGTAAGGGGAAGGGGTAAGAGAGGCACTACCTCTCTTTGAAGGGGCGCCGCCCCCTTCAACACTAAGGGGGTCGCGCCCCCTGATTTTGCCCAGAGAAAAATCCTTAGCGATCGCCAACAATTTATGGAGTTAAAAACACAAAAAAGGGGGCTGGGGACCAAAAATCCCCGCCCCCTCATTGTTTTGGGCATAGTTACCTTTCAAACCGGGCGCTTTTTAGCCTAGCGTCTGATTACCCCTAGCTTGTTTAACTGGCGTTGAATTGTAGACCGACCCTCCCCAACAATTTTAGCTACCTCAGCGCAGGGTAACCCCTCATCGACATATAGTTGTCGCATCCGTTCAATTTTTTTCAGCGTCAGCCCAGTTGTATTTAGATAGCCTATGCCTCTGACGGCATAGGTACAGCTTATCGGCATTATTTAGCTTACCGCCTTCTGCCCTCATAGTACCTGCCTTGACCATTCTTTCGGGTAGTGTATTGAGTATAGTCCTAGCGTCAATTCTGGCCTCTATATCAGGAGCTGGAGTAACGAATTTCCAGCCATCGGCAATCATTTCTCCCTTGTTTCCCTCGTAAAGGCGACAGAACTTCCTCCGCTCCCGGTATTTTTCGCGCCAGT
>JBGPRB010000109.1:0-9916 GCA_041489355.1 Dehalococcoidia bacterium | reverse complement strand
GGCAAGCGCCTACGGTTCAGCGCCCTGGTGGTTACCGGTGATGGCGAGGGGCATGTCGGCCTCGGTATCGCTAAGGCTAACGAGGTGCCCGCCGCAATAAGTAAAGGCGGAGCTCAGGCCAGGAAGAATTTAATCAAGGTTACACTGGCCGGAACCACCATTCCTCATGGAATTACGGTACACTATGGAGCCGCCACGGTCATGTTGAAACCGGCGGTGCCGGGCACGGGCGTTATTGCCGGCGGCAGTGTCCGCGCGGTGCTGGAAGCCTGCGGCATCAAGGATATCCTGACAAAATCACTCGGCAATGCCAACCACATTAATGTCGCCAGGGCGACCATGCTGGCCCTCAGCGAGCTGAAAAACCCGAAAGAAGAGATAGCCAGACGCAAGGCGATAGTCAGTACTGGGGAGGCGGCGACCCGTGAGTAAATTACGCATTACATGGATTAAAAGCTACATCGGCTACGAGGAAAGCCAGAGAAAAACTCTAAAAACCCTGGGTTTTCATCGCCTGAACCAGAGCGTCGTGCGTGAAGATTCGAACTCCTTACGTGGCATGATAAATAAAGTGAGACATCTGGTTAAAGTGGAGGAAGAGATTGGTAAGACAAAATAGTATCGCCCCGGCCTACGGCTCCAGGCATGCTAGCAAGCGCGTCGGCCGTGGCAACGGCAGCGGACACGGCACCTATTCTGGACGCGGCTGCAAGGGCCAGAAGGCCCGGGCGGGCAATAACAAAGTGCGCCCCGGCTTCGAGGGCGGTCAACTGCCTTTAATCAAGCGCCTGCCCAGGAAGCGCGGCTTCACCAACATCTTCCGGACGGAGTACAGCACCGTCAATATCGGCGAACTTAATTCGTTCGAGTCCGGCAGTGAGGTTACGCCGGAGAAAATGATAGCAGCCGGGATTATCAAATCGCTGATAAAACCGATTAAAATTCTGGCTGACGGGGACATCGACCGTCCCCTTACCGTCAGAGCAAATAAATTTTCGGCTTCAGCTAAGGCCAAGATAGAGTCAGCCGGCGGTACGGTTGAGGAGGTAGAGCATGCGGCAAAAGCCGAGTAGACCCAGACTGCTGCAGGCAATGTTCGATGCCTTCAGCCTGCCCGACCTCAGGCGCCGAATCCTGATTACCCTCGGTATCCTGGTAGCCTTTCGTTTTATCGCTCACGTGCCTATGCCGGGTGTAAACCCTCTGATACTCAAAGACCTCTTTGAGAAAAACGCCCTGCTGGGCATGCTTGACCTGTTCAGCGGCGGCGCCATGAGGCAGTTCAGCGTGGCGTCAATGGGCGTCTATCCCTATATCACCGCTTCTATTATCATCATACTACTGGTGCCGACAATACCGAAGCTGCAGGCCCTCTCGCAGGAAGGCGAATCCGGCAGGAACAAGATTAATCTGATTACACACTGGTTGACCGTACCGCTGGCTGGCCTTTCTGGCTATGGCCAGATGGTATTGTTACAACGCGCCGGTGCCATCAGCGGCACATCTCTCCTGCCCACGATGGCCATGGTGTTATCATTAATCGCCGGCACCATTTTTCTGGTCTGGCTGGGAGAGCTTATCACCGAATACGGCATCGGCAACGGCATCTCCATTATTATCTTCGGTGGTATCGTGGCCGGCTATCCGACATTAATTCAGGAGGGTTTCCTGGCCAAGGGGAATCCCATGGGATTGATTGTATATATTGTTATTGTCCTGATTACCGTTGTCCTGATTGTCATCTTTACCGAGGCACACCGCCGCATACCGGTACAGTATGCCCGCAGCGTCTTTCGCGGCGGCCGCATGTACCGGCAATCGGGCACAACCCATATACCGATGCGTGTTAACAGCTCCGGCATGATACCCCTCATCTTCTCTATGTCGGTGGTGCTCTTCCCGGGCATCGTTGCCAGCTACTTCGTCAGACCCAACGCGCCGGGTTTCGCGGATACCATCGTGCGCTGGTTCAGCCCCAGCACCGCCCTGCCGGTAGGGGCCTTTTACTGGATTCTCTATTTTCTTTTATCGGTTGGCTTTACTTTCTTTTATACTATAGTTACCTATCAGCAACAGGACCTGCCCGGTACCTTGCAGAAGCAGGGAGGCTTTATCCCCGGTATACGACCCGGGAAAAACACCGCCTCGTATCTCAGCAGTGTCACCAACCGGATAACATGGGCAGGCGCTCTCTTTCTGGCCTTCGTGGCGATAATGCCCTTCCTGGCACGTACGGTGACCAACGTACAACAAATACAGATATCCAGTCTGGGCATGCTTATCGTGGTGGGTGTTATCCTGGATACGATGAAGCAGCTTGAAGCGCAGCTGGTCATGCGGCGTTATGAGGGCTTTATTAAATAGGAGTAAAGGTGTATATTATTCTGCTGGGAGCCCCGGGGGCGGGGAAAGGTACGCAGGCCGTTATGCTGGCGGAGAAACTGAAGCTGGTGCAGGTAGCCTCCGGCGACCTTTTCCGCCAGGCGCTCCAGCAGGAGACGGAACTTGGTAAAAAAGCCAAGGTATACATGGAGAAGGGGCAGCTGGTCCCGGATGAGATAACGATACAGATGGTACTGGAGAGGTTATCGGCTCCGGACTGTAAAAAGGGGGCCATTCTTGATGGCTTCCCCAGGAATATAAAGCAGGCAAAGGCGCTGGACAAAGCCCTGAAGCTGCAATCGAAATCAATTGACAGAGTGGTATATATAAAAGTATCGGAAGGAGAACTGCTAAAGAGGTTAAGCGGACGCTGGATTTGCCGCAAATGCCAGGCACCCTATCATGAGGTCGATTCACCGCCCAGGGTTGCCGGTAAATGTGACCGCTGCGGCGGCGAACTGTACCAGCGCCCAGATGATAATGCAGACACAGTAAAAAAGCGGCTGGAGGTTTATTTCGCGGAGACATCCCCTCTTATCGACCATTATAAGCGGGCGGGCAAGCTGCTGGAGGTTAACGGTGAGGGCAGCGCCGCCGCGGTAAACCAGCGGATATTAACCGCCCTGCCCTAGAGGGATGACACCGGATGGGCATTGAGATAAAATCGGAAAAAGAGATTGCTGTCATGCGGCAGGCTGGCAAAATTGTCGCTGAAATACTGAGGATTTTAACCAAACAGGTGAAACCTGGGATGAAAACGAAGGAGTTGGACATTATCGCTGAGAGGGAGTTGAAAAGGCTGGGCGCCGAGTCTTCTTTTAAAGGATACCGCGGCTATCCGGCTACTGTCTGCGTATCCATAAATGACGAGATAGTACACGGGATTCCGGGGGGTAGAGTCCTGAAAGAAGGCGATATCGTCTCCCTCGATTTCGGCGCTATTTATAACGGCTTTCACGGTGATGCCGCCATAACCGTACCTGTGGGTGAGGTAAGCCCCGAGGCAAGGAGACTGATGGAAACTACCAGGACTTGCCTGGAAAAAGGTATTGCGGCGGCTCGTGACGGGGCGAATCTGGGTGACGTCTCAGCGGCCATCCAGAACTATGCGGAATCGAGAGGTTACTCGCTGGTACGGGAGTATACCGGACACGGTATCGGCAGGAAAATGCACGAGGACCCGCAGATACCCAACTGCACCGAGCCTCCCTACGGACTTCAGCCGGGACCGGGCCCGGTGCTGAAAAAAGGGATGACCCTCGCCCTCGAACCTATGCTGAACGCCGGCGGCTGGCGTACCCGCGTGGCCGATGACCAGTGGACGGTGCTCACTGCCGACGGCAGCCTATCGGCGCACTTTGAACATACTATTGCCGTTGATAATACTGAACCGGAGGTGTTGACCAGGGGAGGGTATGACTAAGAAAGAGGCTATCGAAGTTGAGGGAACTGTCATCGAGGCTCTACCCAATGCCATGTTCCGTGTGGAACTCGCTAACGGCCATGAAGTGCTGGCCCACATTTCGGGCAAGATAAGAATGCACTACATTAGAGTGCTGCCCGGCGACAAGGTATTGATAGAGCTCTCCCCCTATGACCTGAAACGCGGCAGAATCACCTACCGGCTCAAGTAATAAAAAGGGTTGAAACATGAAAGTAAGAGCTTCAGTAAAAGTTAGATGTGAAAAATGTAAGGTCGTAAAACGGCGTGGGGTAATCAGGATTATCTGCGAAAACCCGAAACACAAGCAGAGGCAGGGTTAACGCCCGCAGAGTTAGGAGGAAGCAAATGCCACGTGTCGCTGGAATAGATATACCGGTAAACAAGCAAGCCTGGGTTTCACTTCAATATATTTACGGTATCGGCCCGGCCTTGAGCCAGAAAATCCTGGCACTGGCGGAAATCGCACCGGACACAAGGGTTAAAGACCTTACCGAGATTGAAGTCAATAAGCTCCGGGAAATTATCGACAAACAGTACCGTGTCGAGGGAGAACTCAGGAAAGAGATTAATTTCAATATCAAGCGGCTCATCGAAATCGGCAGCTACCGCGGGAGCCGGCATCGCCACGGCCTGCCGGCCAGGGGCCAGAGAACACGAACCAACGCCCGTACCAAGCGCGGCTCACGCAAGACAGTCGCTGGCAGAGGTCAGAAGCGCGGCTCGACTAAGAAATAGCCATTTGAGCTGATAAGGAGGATAGGGTGGCACAGAAAAGGAAAACTAAAACCAGGCGGCGGGAGCGCAAAGCGGTTCCCACCGGTAGGGCTTATATACAGTCCAGCTTTAACAATACCATCGTAACCCTTACCGACCCGGAGGGGAATGCCTTAGCTTGGGGAAGCTGCGGAACGGCCGGGTTTAAAGGTTCCCGCAAAGGCACGCCCTATGCGGCCCAGATGGCCGCCCGTGATGCCGCACGAAAGGCGATGGTACACGGCCTGCGACAGGTGGAGGTATATATTAAAGGTCCGGGCAGCGGCCGCGAGGCGGCTATACGCTCTCTGCAGGGTTCCGGCCTCTATATTACCGGAATTAAAGATGTAACACCCATCCCGCATGCCGGCTGCCGCCCTCCCAAGAGGAGAAGAGTCTAAAAGGGGAAGATTATGGCAAGATATACAGGAGCAGTCTGCCGTTTATGTCGGCGCAATGGTGAAAAGCTCTTACTCAAAGGCGCCCGTTGCTTTACACCCAAATGCGCTGTTGATAAGCGACCTAAAGCGCCTGGACAGACGTCCAGTAGTCGGCGGCGGCGGAGATTTTCCGACCGCGGCTTACAGCTTCGCGAGAAACAAAAAGCTCGTTATACCTACGGGACTCTGGAAAGGCAGTTCAAGAAGACTTTCCGCCTGGCTGAGAAACAGACAGGCATCACCGGCGAAAATCTCCTGGTATTGCTGGAGAGACGGTTGGATAACGTGGTATATCGTCTGGGCTTTGCCGATTCCCGCTCCCAGTCGCGCCAGCTGGTAAGGCACGGTCACATCATGCTGAACGGTAAAAAAGCCGACATCCCTTCCTGTCTGGTCAAAGAAGGCGATACCATAAGCTGGCGGGAAGGCAGTCACAAGACCGAATACTATAAACAACTGGTTGAGGCTATCGAAGCCAAGACCGTCTTGAACTGGCTGAGCCTGGACAGGCAAAACATGGTCGGGCAGGTATTAACCCTGCCTACGCCTGAACAGGTTGATGCCAGGTTCGATGGCAAAGCGGTTATCGAGTACTACTCGCGGTAGTGTAACTAAAAGGAGGCAATTCGTTGGCTGGACTATTAGTCCCAAAAATTGAATGTACCGAACAGGCGGAGAATTTCGGGCGGTTCGTTGCCGAACCGTTGGAGAAGGGGTTTGGTATTACTCTGGGCAACTCCTTACGCCGCGTGTTGCTCGGCTATCTCCCGGGGGCAGCCGTAACTCAGGTAAGGATTGAAGGAGTCCATCATGAGTTCACGGTTATCCCTAACGCCAAAGAAGACGTCATGGAGTTTCTGTTCAATGTCAAAGAATTGAGACTGAAACCCTTATCCGACCATGGGGGCACGCTGACACTGGAGATAGAGGGTGAAGGCCGCGTTTGCGCGTCCGACATCAAACCATCGGCCGACTTCGAAATTACCAATCCGGAACTGTGCCTGATTACTCTTAATAATCCCAAATCCAGGCTTTACGTGGAGATGGACGTAGAGCTGGGAACGGGTTTCCGCAGCGCCGAGTCTACCGATAACACTCCAGTAGGAACCATCCCGGTAGATGCCATTTTCACCCCCATCCGTAAAGTTAACTATGCCGTGGAACCGACTCACCTCGGACGTGAAACCAGTCGTGAGCGGCTGAGCCTGGAAGTATGGACGGACGGAACCACGTCACCGGTGGACGCCATGAGTCGCGCCTCCGGCATTTTAATAGAGCAATATACTCCCTTCGTCGAGTATATCAAAATTTCCCAGATGAAAGCCGAGGAACGGCTTATTCGATTGTCCATCCCCGATGAGAAATATAATATGCCCGTGGAGCAGCTGGACCTCTCGGTACGTACCATGAACTGCTTGAGACGCAGCAACATCACCACGGTAGGCGAGCTCATCGGCAAGGGACCTAAAGAGTTGCTCAAGCTGCGTAACTTCGGGCAGAAGTCCTATCAGGAAATAGAGGACCGCCTTGGCGCGATAGGACTATCCCTGAATCCAAAACCCGAAGAGGGCGCCGAACAAGTTGAGGAAAGCAAGCCCAAGGGAAAAGGTAAGAGGAAGACGGCAATCAGTCTCGCTGATTTGAAGGCTGATGATATCGCCGAAAATATTAAATCTGGTGAGGAATAACCTCACCATGGAGAACCACAGACATGAGGCATAATATTGCTGGTAGAAGACTGAGCCGGGACACCGGTCATAGAAAGGCCCTGTATCGTAATCTTGTTACCGCCCTGCTGAAGCATGAGAAAATCGTTACCACCGAGGCCAAAGCCAAGGAAGTACGCAGCATGGCTGAGAAGATGATTACCCTGGGCAAGAAGAGCGGACTGCACTCCTACCGCCAGGCGCTGTCATTTATCACGGATAAAAAAGTTACCGAGAAGGTATTTGCCGAACTGGGACCGAGATATAAGGAACGTGCCGGCGGCTACACCCGCATCGTGAAACTTGGGCCCAGACTGGGCGATAACGCTCCCAGGGTCCAACTGGAGCTGGTCAAGTAGTCCTTCGGCTGAAGGACCGGCTTGAGGGGAATGATGGTTGCAGGCTTGGCAACTGGCACCAGGATTATATTAATAGTTGAATATGATGGTACCAATTACCACGGCTCCCAGTTACAGGCTGATACGCCGACGATTCAGGGAGAGATAGAGAAAGCATTGAAACAGCTTACCGGAGAAAAAACAAGGATTAAAACGGCCAGCCGCACCGATGCCGGCGTCCACGCCAGAGGGCAGGTGGTCAGCTTCAGGATGGAGACATCTCTGCCCTTGAAGTCGTTCATCGATGGCTTGAACCACTATCTGCCGCGGGATATTGCGGTGAAAGAAGCCTTCGAGGCGGAAGACTCCTTCGACGTCAGGCGCCGCGCCGTGAGTCGCGAGTATAGATACTATATTCTGAATAGCCCGACGCGCTCGCCGATAAGGCAGGGCTTTTCCTGCCGGGTTATCGGTAGTCTGGATATCGAGGCGATGAACCGGGCGTGCCAGGCGCTTATCGGTCGGCATGACCTCGCTTCCTTCGTCTCCAGCGCCGAGACCGCCCGGCAAAAGCGGACGATACGGGATGTATATAAAGCGGAAATAACACGGGATGGGGATATGATTGTCTTTGATATGGTCGCCAACTCTTTCTTACCCCATCAGGTACGCAATACAATAGGCTCGTTAATCAAGGTGGGACAGGGCAAGATGACGGCGGATGAGTTTTACAACATGGTCGAAGCCAGGACCCCCGGTCTCGCCGGGCCCACCGCCCCGGCCGACGGACTATGCCTGATGCGGGTTAACTATCCCAGTCCTTTTGAGGTAGATGCACGATGAAAACTTTTAGTGCCAAACCGGCTGATATTAAACGAAAACAGCATGTGATCGATGCCGCCGATAAGACCCTGGGCAGGCTATCCAGTCAGATAGCCATCCTGCTTATGGGAAAACATAAGCCTATTTACACTCCCAACCAGGATACCGGGGACTTTGTCGTGGTTATCAATGCTGAGAAAATTCGCTTTACCGGCAAGAAAGCCGAACAGAAAACTTATTACCGGCACTCGGGATATCCCGGCGGTCTCAGGAGCATCACGTTGGAAAAGATGATGCAGCAGTTCCCGACCCGTGCCATCGAATATGCTGTCAAAGGGATGCTCCCCCACACGCGCCTGGGTGCCCGGATGATTAAAAAACTCCGCGTCTATGCCGGGGCGACATATCCTAATGCGCCGAAGAAAAAAGCGGATACAGTCAAGGAATCAAAGTAAGGGGATTGGGCTGATATGGATAAACAGAGCTATTTTCACGGGACAGGCCGCCGGAAGACGGCGGTAGCGCAGGTAAAGCTTATGGCGGGGAATGGTGCCATCATCGTGAACGGCACGCCTTATGAAGAAAGGTTCCCGTCTCTCGAGCACCAGCGGATAATAGTCCAGCCGTTCATCGCCACTGAAAGCACCGGCAAGTACAACGTGGTCATCAAGGTGTTAGGCGGCGGCGTTAGCGGCCAGAGCGGCGCCATCGCTCACGGCATCTCCCGCGCCCTGGTGCGTGCCGACGAACGTTTCAAACCTATCCTGCGCCAGAATGGGTTACTGACGCGTGATGCCCGGGCTAAAGAGCGGAAGAAGCCCGGACTCAAGCGAGCCCGTAAGGCGCCTCAGTACACGAAGCGTTAGAAGAATATTTCAGAAAGAATTAAGCGCCAGATTTATCACTGACACGGTCAGGAATCTGGCGCTTCTTTATTACCCCTCTCCCTCTATGGGAGAGGGAAGGGTGAGGGTGAATCCCGAGGTCTACCCCCTCACTCTAACTCTCTCCCACAATGGGGAGAGAGAATTACTGAGAATCTGGCGTAATCACATTTATTTTTATGTTGTACGAGTCTTTATATCTAATAGAGACTCAATATCCTTCCGAGCTTTTATTATAACTTTTATATCTGGCTGCGGCAGAAATATTGAATTTGATAACAAAATAAGATTTTTTGAAGCCTCTGTAATTGAGTTCCTTTTTGGAACTATTTTTATTTCTTCAAATAAGCCATATGGCTTTATTATATGCGTTCTGGAAATCAGCAAACTCGCCAAGCTTCTTAATTTTTCCTCCGCCTCTTTTCTTTCATCAGGAAAACTATTTCCTGGATTTGAATACAAGTTCGCATAGAATATCAAAGAATATGCAATTTCTCCTATCGTCTTTGATTGTTCATGAATTGGCTCAATGAAAAACTTTACAACTATCTGACCTAAGACAAATACAATAAAACCGCCTAAAATCGTAATTGATGCCGTTAAATACTCAGACACTATCTTTCCCCCTACCCCTTCTCCAATTTCTCCTTCAGGTAGCTGATGACCTTCACCGGGGACGGGTCAACCTTATAGAGAATGGCCAGGTAGTAGCTGGCAAAGTCCCCCATCATCACCAGGCTCATCATCTGGCTCAGGGTGCTCTTCCCCTCGCTGTCCACGAACTCATAAGCCACCCCGGCCTGCTTGAGAAGCTCGCAGGTGACCTCGTAGCGTAGCTTGATGCGTTCGTTAAACGTCGGCGACCGCAGCAGGACTACCCTGACTTTGGATGCTACCTCTTTGGGCAGCGGATAGCCGACTGTCGCGTTATGGTTGAGCTCCGGGAAGACCTCGTAAAATGCCCAGGCCTTGCCGTTTTCGTTCATTTGCGTTTTCCAGCGGTGCGCTGCCTCTGCGGCGATGCCGGCCCCGTATATCACCGACAGGCAGCCGTAAAGCCGCTGTGCCAGCTTTTTAGCCGGGTTAGCGTTGAGCGGCGACTTCTCATCCAGCTTTGCCGACATTTTTTCCAGGACCTGTACCGTCT
>JBGPRB010000108.1:0-9928 GCA_041489355.1 Dehalococcoidia bacterium | reverse complement strand
GGCGGAAAGGAAGTCCATACAGACGGCGATGGAATTAGGCGTTGTGCCGGCGGAGCGCAAGCCGGTGTTCCAGGCAGCCCTTAAGTCGGGGGCAATGGTCCCGGTCCTGATGTCGCCGGAGAACCTGCACCTGTTCGTCGCCGGCGGCGTGCCGGGCTGCGCCTTCTCTTTTAATTACTACCGGATTCCTCCGTACAACCAGACGGCGCTTATGACCAGGCTGATAACCGGAGCTACACTGACAAAGGCTGGCACAACTGGGGGTAAGACCGTTCCCTACGGGGCATGAGGGCTGGCGATAAGAGTATTTAAGGAGAAATATATGAGTAAAAAGTCGGTAGAACTGGCGGTGCTGAATCCCCGGGGCAAGGTTGAAGCCAGGTCATCCTTTGCACCGAATCCACGAGTTAAGGAATTGGCCGGTAAGAGGGTCGGGCTTTATTCCAACGGGAAACCGGGTATGGATAACTTCTATACCGTGTTAGAAGAGCTGCTGAAAAAGAAATTCCCCTCTGTGACGGTAAAATTGTTAACGGGAGCTTTCGAAATCACGGATAGAGATGCTAAAGACTGGGCGCCCCAAATAGATACGTTCGTGTATGGCGTCGGCGACTGAGGGGCCTGCACATTTGTCGGCGTGGCCGGCACGGTCAAACTGGAAAAACTCGGCAAACCGGGCGTGTTCATCAACTGCGATACCTTCGATGACGATGCGAAATCGGCGTCTCATGACAATGGTATGCCCACGGTGCGCCGCCGGATTATAAAGAGTTCGGAGTTTTATAAGTTGCGGGGAACTGTGAAGGACATCAGACCTCTGGTGGAGAAAGTCTTCGACGAACTAATCGATGCGTTGACCCGCCCTCTGACGTCCGGGGAAGCCAATCCCCCGGGGGCAAAAGAGGAAGTGGACGGCCCACCGGAGATTACCATTACCGGGGAATCCTTCCCGATTGCCATCGAGGAATTCAACCAGCAGTTCCTGGAAAAACGCTGGGGCGATGGCTTACCGCTGGTTCCTCCCACCCCGGAGCGCGTCGGGTGGATGCTTTCGGGGACAGTCCGCTCCCCGCACGAGGTAATCGGTAAAGTGAATCCCAGGCAGGGGGCGGCTACGATTGAAAAGATAGCGATTAACGCCGTCATGGCAGGGGCCAAGCCGGAGTACCTGCCGGTGATAATTGCCGCCATGGAAGCCCTTACGGATGAGAATTTCGACGACCTTCACATACTGGTTTCCGCAGGCTCTTTTTCTCTTATTATCGTCGTCGGCGGGCCCATCGCCGATGAAATCAATATGAACTCCGGCATTGGCTTTCTGGGTCACGGCTGGCGCGCCAACAATACTATCGGTCGCGCCGTGAGACTGGCCACGCTCAATATCGGCAAGATGTGGCCCGGCGCTAACGATATGGGTCTGACGGGGCGCGTGTCCCCGCATACTTTTTATACCTTCGCTGAGAATGCTAAACTCAGCCCCTGGAAACCGTATCATGCGTCCCGGGGATTCAAGGCAGGTGACAGCACGGTCACCGTGGCTACTATCGGCGGTTCCAGTCCGATGCAGAACTTCTACGGCGGCATGATAGGCACCTGGACGGCGCAGGGAATTCTCGACAATATGGTCGCCGACATCATCAGGACCGACCGCGGGCTTTTCGGACTCTGGGGGGCTAAGGGCGTGGGGCAATATCCCGGCTCCGGCGTGGGCGCGAGGAGCCACTTTATTCTCCTTTTCCCGGAGCTTGCCGAAGAGCTTAAGAAGATGGGCTTCGACCAGAAGAGCCTGCAGGACGAAATTTACCGTCGCACTTCGGTGCGTTACGAAGAGCTCAGTCCGGCGGACAGAAGGGGCATACAAACGGGGATGGAAACAGGCGTGGTTCCTCCTGAACGCAAAGCCGTGTTCCAGGAAGCTTTGAAGCCGGGCGGCATGGTGTCGGTGCTGATTACCCCGGAGAACCTGCACTTTTTCGTGGCAGGCGGCGCCCCGGGCTGCGCTTTCTCTTTCAGCTACTTCAGACTGCCCCCGTACAACCGTATCGCCGTCCTGACGAGGCTGGTCACCGGGGCTACTCTTACCAAAGCCGGCGCACTAGAGTAAAATAGTACAATATCAATTCTGCTAAAATCCCCCCTAGGGGAGAGGACAAGGGTGAGGGTGAAAACCATCCCGACGAAAGTCGGGATCCAGGTAGCATATGTTAATACCATTTGTGGGAGACAAAAAACTCCGTCTCACTGGATTCCGATTTGCATCGGAATGGTAAGGTGTTTTTACGAGGAGAGAAGATGGGAATTTATAAGTTTGAGAACAGTCGAGGAGTTATAACAAATGCCTGACTGGGATGCGGTCATTATCGGCGGCGGTCCGGCGGGGCTTACGGCCGGACTTTATTTGTGCCGGGGCAACTGGCGGACTCTCCTCCTGGAAAAGGAGACCGTCGGCGGGTATATCATGAACGTGGAATACATCGAAAACTACCCCGGCTTCCCCGAGGGCATTGTCGGTTCCCAGTTGGGCATGGACATGAAGAACCAGGCTTTGAAATACGGCCTGAGAACCGAACGGAATGAGGTGCTGGCTCTCCAAAATTCACCGGGCAACAAGACGGTATCCTGCGCTGACGGCACGACCTATACAGCCTCGGCGGTAATTATAACCGGTGGTTCGGTGCCTAAGAAGCTGGGTGTCCCCGGCGAAGAAAAGCTGCGCGGCAGCGGTGTGATTAGCTGTGCTTTTTGTGATGGCGGCCAGTTTGCCGGACGCGTCGTGGCGGTGTGCGGCGGCGGCGATGCCGGCGTCACCGGGGCGCTGTACCTGGCAAAAATAGCCTCGAAAGTCATTCTTATCGAGGCCATGCCGGCGCTCACGGCCACGGCAGTCCTCCGGGACAGGGTCAAAGACAATCCGAAAATCGAGGTACGCTGCGGTACTAAAGTCACCGCGATAGTCGGCGATAGCCAGGTCGAAGCGATAGAATTCGTTGATGATAAAAGCGGGCAAAAAGGGACGCTGAAAGTGGACGGCGTCCTGGTCCATGTCGGCCTCGACCCCAATACTGACTACCTCAAAGGCATGGTGCCCCTCGATAAACAGCGGCAGGTTATAGTGAATGAATGGATGGAGACGGAGATATCCGGTATCCTGGCCGCCGGTGATATCCGGAGCGGCTCGCCCGGGCAGGTCTCCACCGCCGTTGGAGATGGCGCCAACGCCGCTATGGCAGCCCAGAGGTTCCTCCAGAAATTGAAATAAACCAATAGCACTAATAATTATTTGCGTAGAAAGCTATATATTTCCTCTCCCCTCTGTGGGAGAGGATTAAGGTGAGGGGGCTTAAATTTCACCCTCACCCAACCTCTCCCATCAAGGGAGAGGGGATTCTTTCTATAAAACAGGGATTAATACAACCTAGCACTAACTCTACCCCACCACCCCAGTTAAATTGAGGTAAACAAGTCGATGGATGAAGACGTCTATTTTCATAAGACAGTGACCTTCCGAGCCTGGAAACACAGCCTTCAGTTCAGGACATCCCAGGAGCTTTTCAGCAGCCATGACATGGATATCGGTACCAGGTTTCTCCTGCGCACTATCGTCGAAGCCGATTATTCTAAATATCAGCGTATTCTCGATGCAGGCTGCGGCTACGGCCCCTTAGGTCTAACTCTAAAAAACCTGCATAAAGATAGCATCGTGCACCTGTTCGACAGGGACGCTCTGGCTGTCGAATACTCCCGCCAGAACGCGGAGCTAAACGAGCTAATTGGCGTTGAAACTTACGGCAGCCTGGGCTATGACGACGTCAGGCGGGCCGACTTCGACCTTATCGTTGCCAACATTCCCGGTAAAGCCGGGGAATCGGTAATCGCTTATTTACTGCGGGAGGCGCGTTACTATCTCGCACCCGGCGGACTCGCGGCTATAGTAGTCGTTGCTCCACTTGAAACGACTGTCACTAAAATCCTGGAAGATACCCCCGGCGTTGAAATTGTCCTCAAGCGCACCAGGGCCGGCCACGCTGTTTTCCATTACAGGTTCACCGGCGAACTGGTTTTACCAAAGCCCCAACAGAACGGTTTTGAACGGGGTGTGTATCACCGGAAAAACGTAACAATGCGCCTGGAGAACCTGGAATATCCTATGCAGACCGCCTATAGCCTGCCCGAGTTCGACTCTCTCAGCTATGGCAGTGAAATGCTGGTGAAAGCTTTAAATAGCGTACGATACCTGACTGTTCACCGCGCCGTCGTGTTTAATCCGGGCCAGGGACACGTGGCGGTGGCTTTATGGAAGCTCATCCAGCCGCGGAATATCGCCCTCGTTGATAGAGATTTGCTGGCTCTCCGGTATTCCCGGCTCAATCTTACCCTTAACGAGTGCCCTCCTGAGCGCGTCGGCATCTCCCACCAGGTCGGCATCGGCTCTGATAGCGAAGAGAAGACCGACCTCTTTGTCGGCGTGCTGAGAGAAGAGGAAGGCAAAAACGCCACCTTTCTGGCGCTCGACCAGGCGGCAGACAGGCTTTCCGCCAACGGGGTGATAATAGTATCGGCAGGCTCGACGGCTATCACTCGACTTGTCACTTATATAGAGTCACAGGATCTGCTCCGCATTAGAACGCGGGAGCGGTGGCGGGGCTATAGTCTGCTGGCTCTGGAGAGGGCTTAACCCTTAGAGCTTGACAATATATCTTTTATAATTCATACTATAGTATGAATATGGTATGAAGAGGTGGCTGCTATGACAAAAACAAGCAAGATTGCTATCAGCCTTCCCGAGGAAGTGCTTAAAGCTGTAGAAAGAGAAAGAGAGGGAAGCGGTGAAAGCCGTAGCCAGATATTCCGCCGTGCCGTGGAACTGCTGCTGCGACAGCGAAAAGAGCGGGAAATGAGCGAACAGTATATACGCGCTTATCAGCAGGTGCCGGAAACTGAAGAGGAAATTGCCGCCGCCCGTCGTGCCGCCAGTGCTGTCCTGGCGGAGGAGCCCTGGCAGTGAGGAGAGGGGAGATATGGTGGGCGGAACTTGAGCCGCCGGTCGGAAGGCGTCCGGTGCTGCTTCTCTCCCATAACGAGGCATATAGCGTCCGCTCTCTGGTTATTGTGGCGCCGGTTACCACTCGTATCCGGGGCATCCCTTCTGAAGTCCCCCTGGGGGCTGAGGATGGCCTGCCGCACGCTTGCGTCGCTAATCTGGATACCATTACCACTATCCCGAAGGACTGCCTTCGCAGCCGCCTTGCCGTGTGTAGCGTTAAGAAGCTGAAGGAAATCGAAGCGGCTATTCACTTCGCTCTAGGTATGGAGCCATAAGCAAAGTGCTATAATTATTGACAAAGACTCATTTAAAAACAATTACTGGAGGTAAGTTTTGCAGATTTTAATATTATCAGGAAGCCGGAACCGTGAAGGGCAGACCGCCCGGGCCATCAACGCTATCCGCAAAGGCATTACCGCTGCCAAAGGAAAATCGGAAGTATTGTTTTTAACCGAACTCAAGCTGGAGCGCTGCCGGCAGTGCGACCCCGATGGCTGGGGACTCTGCCGCAAAGAGGGACGCTGTGTCATCGAGGACGATTTTGCTTCGATAGAGGAGAAGGTAAAAGCGGCGGATGTCCTCGTTTTTGCGAATCCGGTTTACTTCGGCGACCTCAGTGAAAGCATGAGGTGCTTCCTTGGCCGGTACCGCCGAACGCGCTTTATGAGGCCAGGTTCCGGCCCTCCGGGACCTTTCCCATCGGCGGGAGGCACGCCGGCTATCGGTCTATGCTATGCGGGGGGTAGCGGTAACGGCACGATATCCTGCGCCGCCAGCCTGGAACGTGTCCTGCAGACATGCGGATTTGACGTTGTCGATATGATACCGGTGCGCCGTCAGAACATCGAGACCAAGCTTCCCATGCTCGAACTTACCGGCAAATGGCTGGCTACCAAACCGACTTCAGGGCCGTTCCCTCCTCCTCCGCCGCGTTAAAGCAGCTTTTTTACTTACAACACAAGATGATTTTAAAAGGGATTGGCTAAAACCAGTCTCTTTTAATTCAAGGAATAAGGAACGAGAGTGTTTAGCAAAATTTCCCTGTCATTCCCGATTTTCTACAATTGTCATTCCCGCGAAAGTGGGAATCCAGAACTCTCATATTGTCATTCTGAGCGAAGCGAAGAATCTCGGGGAGGAGAGGTGGCCTGGATTCTCGGGTCAAGCCCGAGAATGACATTCTAAACAATCTCCGGGTAGATTTAAACAGTGGATTTGTGCTAATTTATGTGTTAAAAGCAGCGAAAATTAGCTCACAGGAGAGAAAAGAGCCATGAGCAATAAGAAATTTGAAAAGCTCCTCGAACCGGGGTATATCGGGTCGGTAAAGACCAGGAACCGGATGGTGAAAACGGGCGCCGGGACGTTCATGTGGCACCAGGACGAACTCCACATGAACGAAAATACCAAAGCCTACTACGAATCGCTGGCCAGAGGTGGTGTCGGTCTTTTGATAGTAGAATCTCCCACGGTTGACTACCCTCTGGGTGCACGATGGCCGCAGCGCTATCGTATCGACGATGATAAATACATCCAGGGTCTCAGTGAATTAACCCGGGTCATCCGTAAACACGGCTGCCCCACCTTTATGCAGATGAACCATGACGGCCCCTGGCAGAGGGCTCTCTTGGGAATGGTACCCTTTTACGATGGCCAACCCATCGCCTCTTCGGCAGTTACCATGAAGTCGGAAAACGATTTTCACAATGAAATGCCCCGCGTGCTCACCATCCCTGAAATCGAGGAAATTATTGATAAATTCGCCAGCGCGGCGGTGCGGGGGGAAAAGGCGGGATTTCAGGGCGTGGACATCAACGCCGCCAGCAGCCACCTGCTGCACAACTTCCTCTCTCCTTTCTGGAACCGGCGGCAGGACGCTTACGGCGGCAGCCTGGAAAACCGGGCCAGGATTGTGGTCAATATCATACGGGAAATTAAAAAGCGCCTGGGGCAGGATTTCCCGGTCTCGGTATGTATCAATGGTATCGAAATCGGCCAGATTGCCGGCATAGAAAATGATAAATGCCTGACGGCTGAGGACGCCCGTGGTACAGCACGATTACTGCAGGAAGCCGGTGCCAACGCTATCCATGTCCGGAGTCACTGGCTGGGATATCACGTCGGCGCGTATCTCACGGACGTATTTTTCTATCCGGAGCCTCCCATCCCCCTGAAAGCCTTCCCCAGCGAATATAACAGGAGCCATCGCGGGGCAGGCGCCAATGTGAACCTGGCAGCGGGAATAAAAAAGACCGTATCCATCCCGGTCATGACCGTGGGCGGACTCGACCCCGAGATGGGGGAGAAAATCCTGCGGGAGGGTAAGGTGGACTTCATCGGTATGACCCGGCGTTTGCAGGCCGACCCGGACCTGCCCAACAAGGTTGCCTCAGGAAAATTAGACGATATCGCCCCCTGCACTGCCTGCGAGAACTGCCTGGGCAGCCGGCGGTGCCGCATAAACGCCTTCATGGGGAAACCATATAATACCATTGAAAAGGCGGATAAGAAGAAAAAGGTTGTGGTTGTAGGCGGGGGTCCGGCCGGCATGGAGGCAGCCCGCGTGGCGGCGTTGCGGGGACACGATGTAACGCTTTTTGAGAAGGCGAACAAACTGGGCGGTCTGCTTCCCGTGGCGACCATAGTCAAGGGAACGGACCTTGAAGACCTGCCCGCCATGGTGCGTTACCTGGAGCGCCAGCTTAACAAGCTCGGCACCAGGATTAATCTGGGAAAAGAGGTGAATCTATCTGTAATCGAGCAGCTTAAACCGGATGTGGTAATCCTGGCTACCGGCGGCCTGCCTGCCGCTCCACAGATAACCGGCATAGATAGGCCCAATGTGGTTATTGGCGGCGATTTGCACCTCAGGCTTAAGGCGCTCCTGAGATTTCTGGAGCCAGGCGTCCTGAGGTGGCTGACCAGGTTCTATTTACCCATCGGGAAAAGGGTGGTTATCATCGGCGGTGATATACAGGGCTGCGAGCTGGGCGAGTTCCTCGCCTGGCGGGGCAGAAAGGTTACCATCGTGGACAAGTCCGAGACTATTGGGAAAGGGATGGTAGACGTTCTCCAGGCATACCTTTTCAGGTGGTTCCGTAAAAAAGGCGTTGTCATGATAAGCGGTGTCAAAGAATACGTGGAGATAACGGATAAAGGGCTGACGATTATCGATAAGGATGGGCAAAAGCAAACCATCGAAGCTGATACCATTATACCCGCCCTGCCGTTAACGCCCGATACCTCTTTGTACGAAAGCCTTAAGGGGAAAGTGCCGGAAGTGTATACCGCGGGCGATTGCAAAGAACCTCTACTGATAGCAGATGCTGTCAGCGCCGGGATGGAGGTGGCTCGCGGCATATAGTCCTGGCTGATAATTTTTTAGAGAGGAGAGTGGTAGAAAATGCCTGTTATCAATTACGAAAAAAATCTTGTCAAGAAGCCGCTTCGTGAGGCTGGCCCCAGGTATGAGCTTAAGAACCGTATGAATCCCTCCATGACCTATATGAGTAGCGCTCAGGTGCCCGGGGTGAAGTATTATATTGAACTTGGCTGGGTCTGGGGTATACCTGAACCCAATCCGCACACTCCTGAGCACATGCATAGATTCGATGAAATCATCCTGCACCTCGGCATGGACTGTAATAACCCTGAAGCCCTCGGCGCTGAAATAGAGAATTACGTTGGCGGCCAGGCACTCACTTTTAACACGACATCAGCTATCTTCGTGCCTAAATGGTTAAGGCATGGTCCGTTGACCTGGAAAAAATTCCGGAGGCCGCATATCCAGATGACGATAACGCTGGGCACCGGCAGTATGCGTGAAGGCTGGGTGGACATGAACGGGGCGGAAGCCAAGAAAGAACTGGCGAAGCAAAAACCGGGTATCAATTACGAAAAATATCTGGTAAGAAAGCCCGCTTATGAGGTAGTCACCGGCACGCCGGTAAAAGGCCGCCAGGGCCCCTCATCGATGACGCTGATGAATAACAACCTCGTCCCGGGAAGCAACATCTATGTTGAAGGCGGCTGGGTCCTGGATATGCCCGACCCCAATCCCCATATCTTCGAGCACGTCCACGATTACGAGGAAATTGTGATGCATTTCGGAAACGATTATAAGAACCCCGAAGATTTAGGGGGAGAAATAGACTTCTACGTGGACGGTAAACCGATAAAAATCGATAAGACCTCCGCGATTTATGTGCCAAAAAACGTCAAGCACGGTCCGCTGGTCTGGAAAAAATTTTCCCGTCCGCATCTGGAGATGGCGATAATGCCCGGTGCGGGCACTTTAGCTGAGGCCGACCCGGGAGGACACATAGAAAAAATGGAAAGGAGTAAAAAGAAAAATGGCTAAGTGGGACAAAAAATATTTCGTTACGGAGCTTAAAGACGTAGTGGGCGGCGCGCCGTGGACGCCCACCTTCGGGGATAACGAGGCGAGGCGTCTGCTTTCCCTGGATAGCGATGTAATCAAGGGGGCTTTCTACATGGAAACGGCGTGGTTCTTCCCCGGTGACTGGCCGGAGAAAACCAGAGGTGACAAGACCCGCACCATCGGCGCGCACAGCCATGAATTCGATGAGACCATCGCCTGGGTGGGCACCGACCCTAAAGACCCTTACAAACTCAACGGGGAAATAGAATTCTGGATAGACGGCAAGCAGAACATCATCGATAGGAGCTTTATCGCCTTTATCCCAGCGGGAATAGTGCACGGGCCGATAAACATCAGAAGGATAGACAAGCCTATGTTCCATTTTACCGCTGGCATGGGGAAAAAGTACCGATAAAAATCCCGGTGACTTTCCCGAGATTCGGGAGACTATTTTTTAGTGGTAGGCCGTGCAGGATTCGAACCTGCGACCAATGGATTAAAAG
>JBGPRB010000107.1:0-9942 GCA_041489355.1 Dehalococcoidia bacterium | reverse complement strand
TTGCGATATCATGGGGATTACCGCCGGTATGACCAACTCCTGGATGATGCATACCATGCAGACCAACATCCACTTCGAGGAAGATGAGTTCAGCTTCTTCAAGGCGAGAAGGGACATGGGCGTTAGAGAAGCTATTCACGCGCGGAACAAGTTTTATGAACTCCTTGACAAATAATGTGCTAAAGCGTTTGAGCAGGAGAGAACTTCATGGATGCTGCTTATTCACTGGCTAAGAATCTGATTACTATCAACTACAAGGACATCCCCCCGGATGTCACGGAGCTTACGAAAAAGCATATCCTGGATATCCTGGGGGTGGCGCTGGGTGGCTCTTCTAAGCCCGGGGTAAAAGAACTGGCGGAACTGGTCACCGAGTGGGGCGGGAAGGAAGAAAGCACGGTACTCTGTTACGGACATAAAGTGCCCGCGCCCAATGCCGCCCAGGTAAACGCGACCATGGGCCATGCCCTGGACTACGACGATACCGGTGACGGTCCGACGCATCCCTCGGTGGTGATTGTGCCGACCTGCCTGGCCATGGCCGAACGTAAGGGTAAAATGAGCGGCAAAGAGTTTATCACGGCGGTCGCCCTGGGGATGGACATGATGTGCCGTTTGGGTCAGGCGTTCCGTTTAGGCGTGAAAACCGCGCCGGTCGGCGGCCACCCCGGGGCCGGCTGGCACCTTACCCCCTTGTACGGGTTTCTGGCGGCCGCCGGTGTCGCCGGGAGAATAATAGGACTTGATGAAGAGAAACTCGTCAACGCCCTGGGCATCGCCTACCACCAGTGCAGCGGCAACGGCCAGTGCGTAAACGAAGGCGCCCTGACCAAGAGGATGGGCCCGGGCTTTGCCGCCAGGGGAGGCATTGTCGCGGCGCTGATGGCAGAGAAGGGCATTACCGGCGCTAAAGAATGCCTCGAAGGCGAGCTCGGACTGTTTAACCTGTACCATAAGGGAGAGTACGACCCTAAACCACTGACAAAAGACCTGGGTAAGTATTTTGCCGGCCTCAGCGTCACCATGAAACCGTATCCCTGCTGCAAGGGCACGCATAGCTACGTTGACGTGGCACTGGCGCTGGTCAACAAGCATCATATCAAAGCGAAGGGCGTGCAGGAAATCACGATATTCACCCAGGATGATTCCAATGTTCTTTTACACCCCCTGGAAAAAAGGAGCCGACCCGAAAACCCTGTCGATTCCCAGTTCAGCATACCGTGGGCGGTGGCGGTTGTTTTCGCCAGAGGGCGGGCGGGTATCGTTGATTTCACCGAAGAGGCCATCAAAAGTCCGGACATTCTTGAAATTTCCAGTTTAGTACGCGTCAAGGTAGATAAAAACATAGGCGAGAAAAAAGGGTTGATACCGGCAAAAATCGGGTTTACGACCAGGAAAGGCCAGACCTACGTTGAGCAAGCCGCTATTGTTTCTACGGGCAACGCTCCGGAGCAATTACCGTTCGACGCTTACGAGAGAAAGTTCAGGGACTGCGCTTCCTATGCCATTAAGCCGCGCACCAACAAACAAATCGACAAAATAATCGCTCTGGTGAAACAACTCGAGCAGGTTGACGATATCAGAGAAGTGATTGAGTTGCTAGGATAAGAATAAGCGAAGACAAAGTGAAGTAAAGCAGAGGAGGTAAATATGGTTTATCCTCTGGAAGGTATCAAAGTCCTGGACTTCAGTATCGCGGTCGCGGCGCCCTTCGGCGGTACGATGCTGGCCGATATGGGGGCGGAGGTAATTAAAGTGGAAAGAGTGCAGGGAGAGGCGCAGCGGCTGGGGCTTCCTGCCGGCATGGACGATGTGCTCGATACCAGCATCGTCGAAAAAATGCCCGATACGGCCTCCTGGATGGCGTTTAACCGCGGCAAGAAAGACCTGGCTATCGACATCAGGACGGAGAAAGGACTTGAAATCGTCCTGAAACTGGCTAAAGAGACGGATGTTGTTTTGCAGAGCTTCCGACCCGGCGTGGCGGACAGACTGGGGATAGGCTACGACGCCATATCTAAAATCAACCCGAAGGTCATCTATTGCTCTTTCACCGGTTACGGCGAAACGGGCCCGGTCGCCCACCGCGCCGGCGGGGATATGTGGAGTCAGGCCATGTCCGGCATCGTCAGCGTCATGGGATACCCGGGGGGAGCGCCGCAAATGCTGCCCTTCCCTGCCTGCGACCATGTCGGCGGTATGCTGGTCGCCTATGCGATAATGACGGCTTTGCTCGTGCGGGAGCGGACGGGACAGGGACAATCTGTAACCGTGAATAATCTGGACGCAGCATTATACTTACAGTTCTCAGGGTTCGCCGAGTATTTAACCGGCGGCAGGATGCCGTATAAATCGGGAAGAAGCTACGGCGCGCCGCCCTTCGGCCCCTTCCGTGCCAGGGATGGGGATGTCCTGACCATCTTCGGGACCGGCCCGATGTGGCCCACTTTCTGCAAGCTACTGGGAGTAGAGCACCTGGCCAACGACCCCAGGTACAGCACTGATGAAGCCAGGCATGAGAACCGTGAAGAAATCGGCAAACTTCTGGACGAAGCATTCAGCAAGAAGACCAGGGCGGAATGGGCACAGATATTCCGGGATGCCAGGATGCGCTGCGACCCCTGTCTGACCTACGAGGAGGTCTGCGCCCATCCCCAGCTTGAGGCAAACGAGATGCTTTTCACCACGAACCACCCCGTCCGCGGGGAATTGAGGATGCTGGGACTTCCGGTAAAACTGAAGAAAACCCCGGGACGCCCCCAGGGTCCGTCACCCCTTCTCGGTCAGCACACCGAGGAAATTCTCCTTAAAATGGGCTATAAACCCAAAGATATTGCCGACCTGGAAACGCAGGGGGTTATTAAAACCAGCCGTAGAAAGAGCTAGTCAATGCGCCTGTTATTTCCTTCCCCCTCGATGGGGGAAGGTCAGGATGAGGGTGAACCCCTCACCTTATTCCTCTCCCGCAAGGGGAGAGGAAATGTTCACATTAAAACTCTATCCCTCCATCACAATCCTGGCGTCAACCACCAGGGCTGAATCTTTGTAGGCAAATACAGGGTTCAGGTCAATCTCCTTTATCTCTGGCGTCCGCTCTACAAAATCAGATACCTTCAGCAATATATCCACCAGCGAGGGAATGTTTGCCGGCTCCTGACCTCGATAACCCTGTAACAGGGAATACCCCTTGATTTCCTTAATCATCTCCTCAGCGTCCCGCTGAACTATGGGTATCAACCGGAAAGAAACGTCTTTTAAAACCTCCACGAATATTCCCCCCAGACCGAACATTATCACCGGCCCGAACTGGGCATCCTTGAACATGCCGATGATTATCTCTATCCCCGGCCTGGCCATGCTCTGTACCGATACGCCCTCGATTCTGGCCGCAGGATATTTCTGCCGGGCCGAAGCCATGATTTCTCCGTAGGCTTTCCTCACTTCCGTTTTGTTTTTCAGGCCGACTTTCACGCCGCCAGCATCACTTTTATGGGTAATATCCGGCGAGGCTATCTTCAATACTACGGGAAAACCCATGTCATCACAGATGGCTGTCGCTTCCTTCAGGGACGAAGCCAGCCTGGTCTCGATAGTGTTGATACCAATCCCTTTAAAGACCCGCTTGGCTTCAATTTCCGTCAGAACGGCCCTGCCCTGTTTTCTGGTATTATCGATAATTTGACTTGCGTTATTCATGCTTCCCCCTGACGTAGAAGTTATATCATTTGCGCGTAGTAGCATCGAGGTACTGCCGGTACCAGACTAAATACCGCAGTACCCTGGCGGCGCGGCGTGCGTTGGCGCAGACCAGGACTTTCCCCTTGCGTAACAGGGGCGCCGTATCCGGGGTATTACTCAAGCCACGCATTTGCCACATCGTGACCACCGGCTTCTCGTATTTCTCCACCTTCTCCCGGATTAACATCATATTTTTTTCTTCCTTCTCCCGGTAAGCTTTAATCGCCTCGGGGTTGAGTCCCATGCGGCTGGCGAGAAGGGCCCTGTCCATAACTATCGGGGCTAATAGAAAGATAAAGTCCAGGTTTTTATCCTCTATCAGTGCCGTGAGCAGGTCAGCTATTACCGAAAACTCGGCGGCGCTGGGACCGGACATATCGACGGGATTGCGGCGGGGCCATCGCGATGGCAGGTATTTATCCAGTTTTGTTATCGTTGCTGGTTCCAGTGTACCTATGGCCAGGCCTTCCTTCTCACAGGCTTCGGCGGTCATTGCCCCGGGACCGCCTCCAATGCTCAGGATGCCAACCCGATTGCTCCGGGGCAAAGGGCTATTGAGTAATGCATAGACAACATCACAGAGCTCGTCGTCATCTTCGACCCTGATTACCCCCGATTGCTTGAAGGCGGCTGTGTAGACGGTATCGGCGCCAGCCAACGCCCCGGTATGGGACATGACAGCTCTGGCCGACTCTTGAGTCCCGCCTGTTTTGACGACGACAATCGGTTTGCGGACGGTGATTTCTTTAGCCAGCCGGAAAAAACGCCTCCCGTCCCGCAGGCCTTCGATGTAAGCGGCAATTATTTTAGTGTCATCGTCTTTGCCAAGATATTCCAGGTAGTCTTCCATACGCAGGTCGGCTTCATTGCCGGTGCTGATATATTTGCTGAAAGCAACTCCGGATTCCGCTAGATTGCGAACAATTTTCAGGCACATGTTACCGCTCTGGGCAAGGACAGCTACCGATCCCCGGGGCATTTCGCCGGACTGTCCGAAAGTGGATAGCTGCGTCCGCGTATCGGCATGCCCCATGCTGTTCGGCCCGATAAAACGAATGCCTCCCTGCCTGGCAATCTCCGCCAGCTCCGCTTCCAGTTTCCGGCCCGGCTCACCCGTTTCCCCGAACCCGGCGGTGATTATAACTGCCGCTTTTACCCCCTTGGATACGCACTCGCGCAGGACATCAGGCACCAGCTTTTCCGCGACGACTATTACTACCAGATCAACCGGGTCCGGGATATCTAACACGCTGTGGTAGGCTTTTCTCCCGAGGACCTCGGCGGAGTTGGGGTTGACCGGATAAACACGCCTTTCTCCCGTGTTAAGAAGGCCCTTCATGGCGTTATTTCCCCACGACCCCGCCGTATTGGATGCCCCGATAACGGCCACCGAAGCGGGAGAAAATAGGTACCGCCAGCTGTCCTGTGTCACCCGTGCCGCGTTATTCAAGGTAATACCTCTTGCTTTCTAGAAAATACTTCCCGTAATAGATATTATCGCTGATAGACTATCTAGGCGCCGCCATCGATATCGATTGTCTTTCCGGTGATGTAAGCAGACTGTTCGGAAACCAGGAAAAAGACAAGGTCGGCGATTTCCTCGGGTTTACCGAGCCGGCCCAGCGGTACACGGAGTCCCGGTTTTTTTAACTCCTCCTCGACAGCCTTGTCCACGCTGATGCCCTGCGCCTTCGCCCTCTTGATTATCTCCTGGTCTCTCAGGTTGGTGTCAAAGCCGCCGGGATTGATAATATTTACGTTTATCTTATATTGCGCCAGCTCAGCGGCCAGAGTCCTTCCCATGCCGAGGACGCCATGCTTGGAAGCGCAATAGCCGCTGCTGCCGGCATATCCCTGCGTCGCCGCTTTCGAGCCGATAAGCACTATCTTTTTGCCTTCACCGTTCGGAATCATGGTTTTTGCCACCGCTTTAGAAATAAGGAATGAGCCGGTAAGATTTATATCTATAATAGCTCGCCACTCTTCTTCGGAGAGGTCTATGATTGGCGTCGTCATCGAGCCGCGGATACCGCCGCAATGGACCAGGATATCTATCTTCCCGAATTTTTTCAGAGCTTTGGCTACCGCTTCGTCAACCGCTTTGCTGCTGGTGACGTCCGCAACCACCGCCAGGGCTTCCCTGCCCTGGGCCTTGACCTCTTTAACGACCTCATCCAGTCCGCCCCACCCTTCGTCGCCGGGCCAGATGCTTTTAGGCGCGGCAAACTTATCGAGAACGACCACGTCAGCCCCTTCTCTGGCTAATCGTACCGCAACAGCATGTCCCATGCCCCTCTTGCTGGCTGCTCCCGTGACCATAGCGACCTTGCCATTAAGAATGCTCAAGTTCTTTCCTCCTCAAATTATTTAGCTCATGGAGTCCCATCCGCCACCCTATCCGGTGTAAATAAACAGCCCGTCCCACAACTTACGGCTCCCCGGCGTTCCGTTTCCGGGTATATTAGCATTATAACCATGATTTAAGCTGTAATCAAAATATTAGAGTGTTTAACAATGGTTTGGTATCATTCCAGTCTTCTTACATTTGTCATTCCCGAGAATGCCCCCCTTTTTTACTCCCAGTAATCGTAGTATTTCGCCAGTCGCCTCCTGGTACTATATCCAAAGTTTGATTTTCTCCTTATTTTTAGGTTAGAATATCACGAGCAAATTATTATTTTTGGCTTTGGAGGTATGGAGTGAATACTACGGACTTTCTTAATATAGCCTCGGCAATTTGCCCGGATAAACTTGCCATTGTCTTTGAGGATAAACGGTACACTTTCAGCCAGCTCAACGACCGGGTCAACCGGCTGGCTAACGGACTGATGAAGCTGGGCGTCCGGAAGGGCGACCGCGTGTCTTTTATACAGGTCAACTGCAATCAATGCGTGGAGACCTATTTCGCTGTGGCCAAGGCGGGGGCTATCTACCTGCCGATGAACTTCCGCGCCAAGGAGAAGGAGCTTTCCTATATGCTCAACTCCGCCGAGGCTACCACTTTGATTGCCGGCGAGCGCTATATCGCGATGATACAGTCCATCCGTCCCGAGATTAAATCCCTGAAGAACCTGATATCCATCGAGAAGAAACATGAAGATTTATTATATTACGAGGATATCATCAAGTCGTCATCGGCTGAAGAGGTGGTGACACCGATTGACGATGCAGATACCACCATTTTAATGTACACCGCCGGCACCACCGGCTTACCCAAGGGCGTCATGCTTTCCCACACGAGCTTCAGCACCTACGTGCTGGAGAACGTTACACCTCCTGACCCCGAGTCGGATGAGAGGAATATCCTTACCGTGCCCCTCTATCACGTGGCGGGCATCCAGGCGATGATGGCGGCCATCTACGGGGCGCGGACGCTGGTGATGGAGCGCCAGTTCGACCCGGAGGAATGGATGACATTGGTGGAAAAGGAGAAAGCCAACCGCGCCATGATGGTGCCCACCATGCTCAAGCAGCTCCTCGACCACCCCAACTTTAAGAAGCACGATTTGAGCAGCCTCAGGGTAATTACTTATGGCGCCGCCCCCATGCCGCTGCCGGTCATCAGGAAAGCGCTGGAGGAGTTCCCCGACGTCAGTTTTATCAACGCCTTCGGGCAGACGGAGACGGCCTCCACGATTACCGCCCTTGGACCGGAAGACCACCATATCACCGGCACCCCGGAGGAGAAAGAGAAAAAGCTCAAGAGGCTGGCTTCTATCGGTAAGCCGATGGCTGACGTGCAGATGAAGGTCGTTAACGATGATGGAAAGACGCTAGGTGTGGGAGAGGTCGGTGAAATCCTGGCTAAAGGACCACGGGCGATGAGCGGCTACTGGAAGGACGAGGAAAAAACGAAGAAGACCATCGACAAGGACGGCTGGGTGCATACCGGCGACGTGGGCTATGTGGACGAGGACGGCTATTATTTCCTGTCGGGCCGGTCCAGCGATATCATCATCCGCGCCGGGGAAAACATCTCCCCCGAGGAACTGGAGAACGCTATCCGCGAGTTTCCCAAGGTAGAGGATGTGGCGGTTATCGGCGTGCCGGACGAGACCTGGGGCGAAGAGCCGCGCGCCGTGGTCATTCTCAAGAAGGGCGTGGCTAAATCGAAAGCCGTAGAAGACGAGATTATGGAGCACTGCCGGCAGACCCTGGCCAGCTACAAGCGGCCGCGCACGGTAGTCTTTGTGGACGACCTCCCCCGCAATCCCATGGGCAAGCTCATCAAGCGGGAGATAAGAGAGAAATACGGGAAACCGTAAGGGGTAGAGAAAATCCACCCCCTTTGTCCCCCTCCTTTACGAAAGGAGGGGGATTGTTTTATTTTAAGAGATGGGATGGCTATCTGTATTTATTCACTTTTTTCAATATTCCATAAAAAAAGCCTAGATTCAATATATTGCCTAAGTAAATAATGCCTCCCAGCTTGTTCGTAGTTCATTTCATCGACTAGTTTTTTATATTCTTGTATAACATTTTCATAAGCTATTTTGACCATTGTTGGTAATACTGTAGTCTCAATACTATGTGTCCCTTCTCCTAAGTAATCTAAAATGTATGAACCATCATTATCCTTACAGATAAATTTTTTGGAATCAATTACATATTTCTTAATGAACTCATCTTGTGTTTCTTTCTCTATTTGACAAAGGTCTTCCCATAGTTCTTTACCAATAATAATTCTAGGATATTGAGCGATTTTTTCTTCATACTCAACTGCTTGTGATACCGCCAGTCCATAGACTTCATCGTTATTATCAATTGGTAATATCGTTCCCCAACCTTTAACTATGCCTCCTCGCATGAATGAGCCATCTGCTAGCATTATTATTATAGTTCCACAAGTAGCACCCAAAGCTGCCCAGATATTTATGAAAACTCTTTTTAATCCCCATTCCTTATCATATAAAGGTATAGTAATAATATATGAATCTGCTATTCCCCTTCTTTTAAATATATGTTTTTTTAGGGATTCTGCTTGTTTACGTTTGTCAGGAGATAGTCCATCCAGGATTCCAGTTGATTTCTTCATATTTGAGAATATATCATCGAAAGATTTCCTTAGTCTTATTACCTTATCAGCAGTATCATGTAAAACTCTACTAGCAATTTCATCTTCAACTTTATTTGCAGGTATCCTTTTAAGCCCTTTTATTTTTTGACTCTGTCCTAAAATATCAAGATAAATGACCAGATAATTGCTAATTTGATATTTTTTACCCATGTTATTATTTAGACATTCCTCTTTTTCCTCTCAGGTTATTTTAATTATAGCATTTCACGATATGAAAATTTACGTTAATTTTCAATAAGGTGAATGACCATTTTATTTACTACTTCGGACCAAAACCCCTTTCCCCCTCGTTTCTTATCTTTTACCACCCTAGCCACCCTCGCATCATCTGCTGCTTAATACCGCATTCTTTTTCCCCCACCCCCCACAGGGAAGTGCGCAGCGAGAGGGGGCGCAGCCCCCTCTCAAAATAATTCCCCCTCTCCAAACAGGCTATTTCAAGGTTTCTTCTGACTACGGTTTGGAGAGGGGGCCAGGGGGTGAGGTTTAAAAAATACCTTTTGTCACTCCCCAATCACTTAACATAACTCTAAAAACGATTCAAAGCTGCCCACGCTCGATTCGTTTCCCTATTTTTTTCTTTTACATATGTCCCCTATCTGCTATACTTCTTAACTGTATGCCGCGCCAGAAACCGGAGTCATTGTCCGCAAAGGTATTAAAAGGTGACGTCCAGGCTGCCGCCCGCCTTATCAGCCTCATAGAGGACGAGTCCACGGAAGCTCTCAAAGAAATGGAGAGCCTTTATCCCCATACCGGCAAAGCCTATATCGTTGGCGTCACCGGCGCGCCGGGCGTCGGCAAGAGCACCCTCACCGATAACCTCATCAGCTACTTTAGGCAGAAAGACATGACTATCGGCGTCATCGCCATCGACCCCACCAGCGCCCTCACCGGTGGGGCTTTGCTGGGGGACAGGGTGAGGATGCAGCGGCACAGCGCCGACCCCGCCGTCTTTATCCGCAGCCTGGCAACGCGGGGCTGGGTGGGGGGATTAGCTAAAGCCGCCATCGGGGCGGTTCATGTCATGGACGCCATGGGCAAAGATATTATCCTGGTGGAGACGGTAGGCTCGGGGCAGATAGAGATAGATATCGTCAAAGCGGCGGATACCACTCTGCTGGTTT
>JBGPRB010000106.1:0-9984 GCA_041489355.1 Dehalococcoidia bacterium | reverse complement strand
TTCACTTGCCCGAATTTCTCACCTGCTATTTCCATCTGCTTATTTACTTGAAGTCACATTAGCTTGGAATGTTCAACTGTCAACTATATGGCCAAGCTGAAAGTAAGTTCGAAAGTTCTGCTTATTAAACCCTCAGCTCCACCAAACCCGCATATGTATTATGTGTATATCTTACGGAGTGAACTTCACAACCGATATTACATTGGCTCGACAAAAGATGCAGCAATAAGGTTGGCCCAGCATAATGCGGGAAAGTCTATTTCGGCAAGAAAAAATCGTCCTTGGAAAATCATCTACACTGAACCCTTTGAAACACTGAACAAGGCAAGGCAACGAGAACAACAAATCAAGTCCTGGAAGAATCCCGGGTATATGGAAAAAACCCTGACAATTAACAGTTGATGCGAGAGAACGTCCCGATTATATCGGGAAGGCAGGGGGTTGAAACCGAAATAGGGGCCGTAGTTCAGTTGGGAGAACGCCTGCTTTGCACCCGTGAAGCCAGAAATATACCGAACCTGCCCCAGTATGTTGACAAGCATCTGGTTAGGATTATCGGCGAGATAGACCGGGCAATCGGCGGCAGCCAGTGGGAGCCAGTCGGGCGGCTTAAAGCGGGGATACAGTCCGTACGCGAATCTCTGCCCGATGGAGCGGTAGACGAAGAGCGAAATAGGCTTGAAAGCGGCAGCCAACTAAGTTTGGTGGCTTAGAGATACAACTAATTGAATTTACAGCTGTTAGGGTCCAGGGGGAATTCCCCCGGGCCCTATTTTTTATTCTCCGCAGGTAACTAAACAAGCAATAGTTACCCAACAAAATGGACTTTTGTGACAGTCATAATTTACTTTCTTGTATTGCGGCTATCCAAGCTCCCATAATTATGATG
Organism: Dehalococcoidia bacterium; assembly: GCA_041489355.1. GTDB lineage: Bacteria > Chloroflexota > Dehalococcoidia > Dehalococcoidales > RBG-16-60-22 > JBGPRB01. The sequence goes on along the minus strand of JBGPRB010000106.1, from coordinate 9,095 downwards.
AGTCAAAATCGCCAAGAAGCCAAGGACCGATTAAGATCTTAATACGATTATCAAGTGAATCTCAAGGCTGAACTGGAGATTCGTCATTTGCATGAGAAAATGGGTCATCTCATCATGACCCAGTGGCAGAGGCTTCTGGAAATTCAGGAAATGCAAATGGAGTTGATGGAAGAACTCAGTCACAGAACCGAACAGTAATGCGGCGGCTACTTCATGGTTAGAGTTATCGGACACTTTGTTAACCCCGGGGAGGGAAGTTAAAATATTATCTTATTGGAGTCATGAGCCTCAGGAAAATTGTAACCTTAAAGAAAGAGAGTAATCCTGTTGAACCTATTTATAACAAAAAACCAAGCTAACCATCCAACCCAGTTTTACTAAATCAAAAGATAAGTGGAATCCTGATAATCCCGCATCCAAGCATCACATGTGTGTGACTGATTGAAATCCGAATGCTGCCACCGTGGATGAGAACATCTGGAGTCTCCCACGTTCGAAGGAATTAGATATTACCAGATATTAAAAATTACTGATAACCCTTTTTACATTGCGAGACCCGATAACAGCAAGGTTATCATCATGAATAGGTCAGTTTACCTGGTGGGATTACTCCTTGCTTTTTGTGCTATAATGCTGTCTGTGACAGGAGAGAGCTTTAATAAATTTTCAACAAAATCTTTGTTGTTAGCGCATCCCAATAAGCTTATCAGGGAAACAATTGCTTCGTTTTTACAGGAGGCAGGCTTCCGGGTCGTGGCGCAGGCAGGGAACGATTCAACTCTGAGACAGTTAGCACTGCAGCATAAGCCTGATATTATATTGCTGGATTGGGAAATTTCTGAAGTGCGTATGGATGCAATCCGCGGTCTTGCCGAGGCAGTCCCGGGGGCGATTGTTGTTATTCTTACCCGGCCGCAACTATCAGGGACTTTCGTAGAAGCCATGCGAGAGGGAGCCAGAGGCTATTTGTCTGTCAACCTCTCACCTGAGGAATTCGTGCAATCTCTTCGTATGCTTTTAAAGGGAGACATCGTGGTTTCCAGAGATATGGCCTCTGAAGTCCAGAAGGTCTTGACCACCACCGAACCCCCCGAGCCTGTAAACGTCTTAAGCGAAAGGGAGAAAGAAGTGCTGAGTCTGGTGGGAAAAGGTGCGACGAACCGGGAAATCGCCCAAAGGCTTATCGTCTCGGAACATACGGTCAAAGTTCACATGCGTAATATTCTGAACAAACTCAATCTGCGGAACCGCCAGCAAGCCGCCGTTTTCGCGGCACAAGAAGGCCTCATAAAAAACCTCAAATCGGAAAATGACCCGACTTCCACACCCTGAACTTAGCTACACACAGCCTGCCGCCTGAAAGGATTATCTACTTCTACCTCTTTCTGTCTTTCAGAATACCTCTCTTTTTACTATAACCTGAAAAAAATTACTTCAATTGTTTGCGTAGATTTATCGCATCGGGTGATGCGCCAGGTTTTTCCCCAAAGTTATAATAAGGCACAGGGCTTCAATAATTGTAAATATACGGGGCCAAGTATGGGTCCCGATATAAGGGTTGTGGCAGGCGATTATCTTATCGATATCAGAATTCATCCGGGAGGAGAGCATGATAGGGTTGAGCGAGCTGGCGGCCATGGTGCTGGTCGAGAGTGTAGAAGCGAGTGGATTGGGACCAGCCCGGGTCTTGCGGCTGATAGAAGAGGACGGTCAGTTCACTCTCCACATCGATAGCCCGGATAAAAACGACCACATATTCTGGTATAACGGATCGATGGCACTCATCGTGGATAAGGACTTGGAGGCAAAGATTGGTTCAGCAGTTATTGACGTTCAAGACGACCCCGATGAGTCTTACTTAGCAATACGCAGGCGCGTTCAGGATAAAAAATGATGTGTAAAAAGGGGTTCTCTTAAACCATGATATTTTCTTATCTGCGATACATACCCATATACGCGTAGTACATTAAGTAAATATTCAATACTTTAATTAAGATTTTCATTATCGGATTTATCCCGAAAATATATTCTACGGCGAATATCTTGAAAAGGGAGGGAATAATGAAAATCAATATGGCCGCGATTCTCGGCGGGAAGCGAAGTAAAAAGATGGGAATCCTGTACTATTATTATCTGTTTTTTCCTGATCCCTCCATATTGCCACGTTTCTAAAATAATTAATTTATATTTTATATAGCCCGTTATGGTTCCTTATAGTAGAACATAGCGCGAATTTACAAACTGAGGGGAGGTGATAACTCGATTTCACAAGCTCTAAAATAATTGAATATTATTTCATTCAACAGCACAGGAGGTACGAAATGAAACAGAAGAAGAAGACTTTGTTAATCATTATTGCGGCTATGCTGACAACTGTCTTAACACTCGCGGGCTGCCAGGCTGGGACAACCGGGGAAAAGATAGGAACGGTTAATGTTCTCGGGGTCTGGGGTGGAGAAGAACTGGCCAACTTTCAGGCCATGGTCGCTCCCTGGGAACAGCAGACTGGAGGAGCCATGGGATTCTCCGGCACACGTGACCTTATCGCAATCCTCACCACGCGCATTCAAGCCGGCAACCCGCCTGATGTAGCTATCCTTCCTAATCCAGGGCAGATGATAGAGCTTGCCGGAGATAAAAAACTGGTTGCGTTGAATACTTTCCTGGACATGAATAAAGTAAAACAGGAATACGCGCAGGGCTGGATTGACCTTGGGACAGTGGACAGTAAGCTCTACGGTATCTTTATGAAAGCGGACAGCAAGGGCACCGTGTGGTATAACCCGAAGGTCTTCCAGGAAAACGGCTGGACTGTGCCGGCTACATGGGATGAGATGATATCGCTTTCTGACACCATAGTGAGCAGCGGTAAAATGGCTCCCTGGTCCGTAGCTATAGAAAGCGGCGAGGCCAGCGGCTGGCCGGCAACCGACTGGATTGGAGAAATCCTGCTCCACGAGTTCGGCGGGAAAGTCTACGATGACTGGGTAAGCCACAGTATTCCCTGGACGGATTCCAGAATCAAGGCATCCTGGGAGAAGTTCGGGCAGATAGTATTGACGCAGGGCTATGTTCCCGGCGGTGCGATTGCCGCCCTAGCCACTAATTTTGTTGACGGTTCTTATCTTCCTTTCGAAGACCCGCCTAAAGCGGCAATGTATTATCTGGGGGCTTTTACCCAGGGGTTCATTGCCGACCAGTTCCCGGAACTGAAAGCCGGAGAGGACTATTCTTTCTTCCCGTTCCCGGCGATTGATCCCGCTTATGCGGGTGGGGTAACGGGCGGGGCGAACGTGGTCGTCATTTTCAAGGACAATGTCACCACACGTTCCTTCGTGGAATATCTGGCTTCACCGGCCGCGCAGCAGATATGGGTTACCCGCGGCGGCTTCACGGCCGTCAATAAAAACGTTAGCCTGGATGCTTATCCCAATCCGCTGGCTCGAAAGGCAGCCGAGCAATTGACCAGCGCAACCATCTTCCGCTTTGATGCTGATGACAATATGCCTTCCGCGGTCCAGAAGGCGTTCTGGGAAGGTGCGCTGGCCTATCTACAGAACCCGTCCCAGCTTGATAGCATTCTGGCAAACATAGAAGCTACAGCGAAGAATGCCTATAAGTAACAGACACCCAGGAATTAAGACGGTGCCGGGTAATCTACCGTGTGCCGGCTGCCTGGGCTATAATGAGATATAAAAGACAGGAATAAGATGCACGGATGGTGAAGGCCTTTCCCGGTGTTTTTTCGCGGACAAGGCGGCAGGACATCAATCGGCGAGTACGCGTGCTCCCCTGGTTATGGCTGTTACCGGCACTGTTCTTTATCATCCTTTTCCTGGTCTACCCCACTATCGAGACCTTACGCCTGAGCTTTATGAACCAGGATTCCAGCGCATATATCGGCGCCGAGAACTACCAATATATTTTCGCCAGCAGCGCCACCCGCACGGCTCTGCTGAATAATGCACTCTGGTTGGTGCTATTTACCGTCCTGGCTACCGGCCTGGGGCTAATTTTCGCCGTACTTACTGGGAAAGTCCGCTACGAATCTCTGGCAAAGGCCGCTATCTTTATCCCTATGGCCATCTCCTTTGTTGCCGCGGCTGTCATCTGGCGGTTCATGTACGCTTTTAGACCCGAAGGTTTTACACAGACTGGCCTGGTGAATGCGATAGGCACAGGAATTGGTCTGGAACCAGTCGCCTGGCTCGTGGAGCATACGCTGCCTTACATTGATGTGTTATTGTCGGGCCCCCTGCATATAAATAACTTCGCCATAGTGGCTGTTGGTGTCTGGATGTGGACGGGATTTGCCATGGTAGTGCTCTCCGCAGGTCTGAAAGGGATTTCCACCGAGGTGCTCGAAGCCGCCCATGTCGATGGCGCTAATGAATGGCAAATCTTCTGGCGTATCATTCTACCTATACTCAGTCCGACCATCGCGGTGGTCGTTACTACCCTGGTTATCCAGGCGCTGAAGAACTTCGATATGGTCTGGGTAATGACAGCCGGCAATTACGGAACGGATGTTGTGGCCACATTGATGTTTAAAGAGATGTTCAATTTCCGTAACTTCGGGTGGGCTTCCGCACTGGCGGTGGTCCTTTTGGTGGCTATCTTACCTGTGGTACTCATCAATATCCGCCGCTTCCGCGCCCAGGAGGAAACGAGATGAGCCGGGCGGGTAAAAGCATAGACGAGCGTTTTAGCGCCAGGGTGCGTAAGTTGATGGGGCGCTTTCCTCTGCACCTGGTAATAGTCCTCGTGGGGCTGTTCTGGATGATACCGTCTGTTGGCCTGCTGGTAAGTTCTTTCCGGGACGCGCGTGACGTGGCAAGCTCAGGCTGGTGGACGGCCTTTCAATTGCCTTTTCAATTCACTCTGGAGAATTATGCTGATGTTCTCACCCAGAACCGCATGGGACCCAGCTTTTTAAACAGTCTTATTATCTCAATACCCGGCACAATAATTCCTATACTGATAGCGGGATTCGCCGCTTATGCTTTCGCCTGGATGCGTTTCCGGGGAAGGGACGTTTTGTTTCTTTTTATCGTAGCCTTGCTTGTAGTGCCTTTGCAGATGACTTTAATTCCCGTTTTGCGGCTGCTCACAAACATGCATCTGGCAGGAAGTTTCCCCGGTATCTGGCTGGCGCATACCGCCTACGGTCTTCCCTTTGCTGTCTTCTTACTGCGCAACTTCTTCGGCGGCCTGCCCCGGGAATTATTAGAATCTGCCTATCTTGATGGCGCTTCTAACATGCGCGTTTTCTTCCGGCTGGTGCTACCGTTATCAGTGCCGGCGCTGGCCTCCCTGGCTATATTCCAGTTTCTCTGGGTCTGGAACGACCTGCTCGTAGCCCTGGTGATTCTCCAGGACCCCGCTAAAACCCCCATGACAGTAGCTATTACCAATCTGGTCAGCTCTTTCGGCACCCAGTGGCAGCTGCTGACCTCGGCGGCGTTTATCTCCATGATGCTGCCGCTGGTTCTCTTCTTTGCTCTGCAACGTTACTTCGTGCAGGGGATACTCGCAGGGTCGGTTAAGGGGTGATTTTTTTAGATTTAGAATAAGGGTTGTTGATGTAATATGAGTGAAGTCCGTTTCGAACATGTCACCAAGCACTTTGGAGAAACCATCGCGGTCGATGACCTGAATCTAGAAATTCCAGATAAGGAGTTCCTGGTGCTGGTGGGTCCCTCCGGCTGCGGCAAGACAACTGCCCTGCGTCTACTATCGGGACTGGAGGACGTTACCGAAGGTAGTATATACATCGGGGACCGACTGGTGAACCATGTTCCGCCTAAAGACCGCGATATCGCCATGGTATTCCAGTCATACGCTCTTTATCCGCATATGTCCGTTTATGATAACATGGCCTTCGGGCTGAGACTGAGGAAGACGCCCAAAGCCGAGATAGACCGCCGTGTCCGGGAGGCTGCACGTATACTCGGAATCGAAGAACTGCTCAAACGCAAACCCCGCCAGCTATCCGGGGGACAACGGCAGCGGGTAGCGTTGGGACGGGCTATTGTCCGCGAGCCGGCGGCTTTCTTACTGGATGAACCTCTTTCTAACCTGGACGCAAAATTACGTGTGCAGACGCGCACTGAACTGAGTAAACTACATCAACGGCTTGGCACCACCTTTATTTACGTCACGCATGACCAGGTGGAAGCCATGACCATGGCCACCCGCATTGCCGTGATGAACCTGGGGAAACTTCAGCAGGTCGGCACGCCGCAGGAGCTTTACAATAAGCCAGTCAATGATTTCGTGGCCGGATTCATCGGCAGTCCGTCCATGAACATGTTCGAGGTCAGGGTTGCTCAAGAAGGCGATGAGACACATCTCGACGCTGGAAGTTTCCGGGTGAGCATACCTCCCGGAAAGGCAGATCGATTAATTTCATACCTTGGGAAAGAGCTTATTATGGGTATACGACCGGAGAATATACATGCACCGGACTTTTTACCCCCCGGCATAACGGCGGCAAAGGTCCGTGCTAAAGTGGATGTCATCGAGATGATGGGTAATGAGGTCTTTGTTTATCTCCTTTCAGGGAAGAAACAATTCCTCGCCCGGTTAGACCCGCGTGTTCAAGTCAGTCCAGGACAGGAAATGGAGGTCATCTTCAACGCAGCAAGCTTGCACTTCTTTGACCTTGATACGAAAAAGGCGCTGCCGTAGGCTTAACGTGATTCAATCCGAAGGTTATCGACTAATAGGGCTTGTGGTTGCGAACTGACTTTTCTACTCTAAGAGTATATGCCGGGATAGAGTTCCTTCGTCCCGTTATCTGTGTTGGACGGCTTTTTAAAAGCGATGAATCAAATAATGTGCGGGGTTGAATTACCTTCTGGTACAGGAGAATCTGGAGAGACTCAAGCTGACCCAGACCCTTTCTTCACCGGACAGATAAGCCGAGGATGCGAGCAATGAGGAATGGACGGGAAAAACAGCCTACCTTTTTCCCGTCGAGGATTTTAAGGTACTCGATGCCGACAAGAAGAACCTTGGAGCCTTCATACTCAACCATCTGGTCACCAGATATTCCAGTATCTAGGGCTAATACAAATACACCGTCTGGGCTCGGCAGTAGCCTCAGCCCCTCGTCCGGGTCTGCTTCTTAGGTATCCTCAGCCCTTCCCTTCTCCAGATCCTTTCTACTCGCTTGTGGTTCACCATCCATCCTTTCCCATTATTTAACAAAGCCGTTATCCTGCGGTAAACATACCGACCATCTTCACGCCAAGCAAAAAGAAAGGGGGTATCCTCACCCCTCACTGGGGCAGGAATACCCCAGCTGAGTGAAATAAAAAAGAGTAGGGGTATCAAGGAGGCTACACCCTATCTATCTGATCAAAGGGTGCAGTCTACTTATCGTCTGAGATACAAGGTCAAGATACATCATATTCTATGCTAGGTTGGAGAGCTACCATCTTTATGAAGGAATGTTTCAACGTCAGCGATACTGAACCTGTAGTCGCGGCGTTTGCCGATGCGGTAAGCCCTGAGCACACCAATCTTGCTCCACAACCTGATGGTATTGGGATGAACGTGAAGCAGGTCGGCTACTTCGGTCACCTTAAGCATCCTGGATGGCGATGGCCCACTTTTGTTACCTTTTCCTAACATTTTACAACCCTGCGTAACGATTAATGCATCTTTTTAACTAAGCTTAACTTTTATCTGTCTTCCTCACAATAAAGTTAATACCTAAATAATATCGGTGATATCATCTAAATCCTCGATGCGTCCTTCAATTTGGAACGACAGGCAGGACCTGTATTATTTGCTATGGACATCGGGAAATGTTAGCGTTTTGTGACCTATTGGTAAAAAGGATCTGTTTTTTAGGATGTAGTGGTATTATTTCTCTGGCAGTATAGAGAATCCATCGATACATGGGTATCTGATACATATTTTATCAAGTGAGTCGCCACCTGGCGGTTTTAAGGCGATAGATTTTCAGTTATAATAGGAGCATAAGGAACATTTAAATTTGAAGGGAGCCTTTTGATGAACGATCAACTTTACTGGATTAATTTTGACACCATGGAACGTTTTATGGTGGATGTTTTTAAGGGCGTTGGAGTCCCCGAAGACGATGCTAAAATCTGCGCGGAAGTGTTAATTGCTTCGGACAAAAGAGGTATAGACTCCCATGGCACCAGTCGTTTAAAGCCCATCTATTATGACCGTATAAAGGAAGGAATTCAAAATCCAGTTACCCATTTTGAAATTATTAGAGAAGGGCTTACCACAGCAGTGATAGACGGTCATGACGGTATGGGGCATGTTATTTCAAAAAGAGCCATGGCAATGGCCATAGAAAAAGCTAAAAAATATGGCATGGGAATGGTTACCGTTCGTAACTCCACCCACTTCGGTATAGCTGGCTATTACGCCATGATGGCCGTTGAGGCCGGTATGATCGGTATCACCGGCACCAATACCCGACCATCCATAGCCCCAACCTTTGGGGTGGAAAACATGTTAGGCACCAATCCGCTTACCTTTGGCATACCAACTGACGAAGAGTTTCCTTTTATGTTGGATTGCGCCACGTCGATTACACAAAGAAGTAATATAGAAGGCCATGAACGAATTGGAGAGGATTTACCCGCAGGATGGGTCATAGGCGAAGATGGTAAACCCAAAACAGATTCCCATCAAATTCTTATTGGATTAGTGAAAGGTACTGCGGCTTTAACACCTATAGGCGGTATTGGTGAAAATCTTGGCGGTTATAAAGGCTATGGTTACGCAACGGTCGTCGAAATCCTTTCTGCAGCATTCCAGGGGGGCTCTTTCTTAAAGGGGCTACTGGGCTTTGGTCCTGACGGTAAGCCTCAACCTTATCACTTAGGGCATTTCTTCATAGCCATCAATGTCAGCTCCTTCACCGAGTTGGAAACTTTTAAAAAAACCACCGGTGATATCCTGAGAGCGCTTCGTGCGTCAAAAAAAGCACCGGGATATGACCATATCTATACGGCCGGTGAGAAGGAATATCTAGCCTGGTTGGAACGAAAAGACAAGGGAGTCCCAATCAACGAACCCTTACAAAAGGACATTCGACAATTGATAGA
>JBGPRB010000105.1:0-9996 GCA_041489355.1 Dehalococcoidia bacterium | reverse complement strand
TTAATACGATTGTGAATCTGCTTTGCCGGTTCCGGCTTCATGGAAAGATGCATGGCTATCTTGGCTTCTTCTGGGGTGAAGAGGTATTTCAATAGGCGAATATCCTAACCGGATTTCGTCGCCGAGAAGCCTCCTGGTAAAGTATCTAAAAAATTTTGTAGGTCGCGATAGACTTTGTTCTCAGTATCCATTCCATCCTCTCCTAACTATATATTTGTAGTGCTCGAAGAGATGCCCAATGAAACACTTATGTTAAAAATGCTTACTAATAGTAATGCCCATCTAAGCAATTGTCAAACGGATTTTAGGAGATCCGCAAGATTCTGCGTGTTTATATCAACGCGAGGAAAGGATAAGAGGAAATGGGGCAAAATCACTTGAAGACCGCCTTTACAGATGACCTTCCCCCAAAAACAGCTACACCGCAACCCGGTGTTCTATGAAAATCCAGAGAGTCGAACTCCACCTGAAACAACGATGGAATTCTTATATAAATATGTTTATATTTCTAATATTCAACACGGAGACTTCTTACTACTTGCTCAGAGGTATCAAGATAAAAATCCAATCTCTTGGCATCACATGCGCATAATACGGTCCATAGGAATTTTTCTCCGGCGACATAAGCCGTAATGTATCCAGTCAAATTGTTTTCAACATCTAATCCCTGATAATTCTGTATTATGGCTTTTTTATCACCGATAGTTGTTTTTATTCTTGAGTGTTCAACATATTGCTCTATGTTTTCTAAAGACCATTGATGAGTACTTTCGACCATAGTCTCGAGAGGCTATTATTATTGAGGACATCTCCCTTAGCAGTAAAGATGCTGAAGAAGGAAGAGGAAATCCCCAAAGACGCCATCAGACCACGTAGAGACCGTGGCTTTCATCTTTCCCAATGTCAGGCCTTTGCCATGTCACGTCGGCAGAGAATTACCGTGGCTATGCTAAAAGAGGATAACTGGTGCTGGGCCCCATTAATAGGCTTCGGGCTGGTGGATTCCCGAGCAGCTGAGAAGATTGAGGCGACCAAGAATCAGGTCAAAATACTGCCTCGCTTTGAGTATGGCAAGTATCTCGGTATTATTTCCTCGCCATTAAGGGCAGCCAGTTTCGAGCCTGATCTGGTGCTTATTTATTCTAATGCCGCTCAGTTAAGAAGCATGCTTCTTGCCATAAAGTATCAAGAGGGAATCCTGGTGGACTCTCAATTCGACCCCATAAATTCGTGCGTGTATGCTATTGTGCCCGTAATGTTGACAAGCCAGTACCGGATCAACCTGCCTTGCGCTGGTGAGCACTATCGGGCAATGCCGGGAGAAGATGAGTTCATCTTCTCCATACCGAAAGACAAGATAGAAGGTTTAATATCGGAGCTCAGGGAGGCGGAAAAGATGAAAACCGGTTATACCTATTTTGACTTTGAAATGAGGCCTGATTTCCCTAGGCCCGAATTCTATAAGGAGTTATTCAGGATGTGGGGACTGGATGTAGAGTAATAAAAGCCTCAACACTGAAACAACCAAACTAACAGCCTTTGTACATGATTATTTATACATACCGTATTCCTTAGCAGCTTCCATCATGGCACGCAGGTTATTCGGGTTACCCTTATCGATACTGGCTCCTCCGGTCAGTATAAAGCCGCCGCCTTTGCCACAGACATTGATGAGTTTACGGCAATATTCTTTCACTGCTTCAGGTGTGCCCGTACAAAGCAGCGAGGAAGGTACGTTCCCAGCAATACAGGTGGTATCTCCGAGAATTCTCTTGGCTCTGAACATGTCCGTCTGGTCGAAATGCCACATTACCTTGCCTCTGGGCAGGTCCTTGATAATTTCCAATCGATTATTATATTTTCCCTCGGCGAAAAGCATCGGCACGCAGCCCTCTTTAATCAATCCCATAATAACATTCCTGAGCGTCGGCCAGTAGAATTTTTCATATTGCTTAGCCGACATGAAGGTATCGTCGCCCTTGTGGAGTGCAAAGAATACAATCGGCCTGCCGGAGGCATCGGACATCTGCAAACCGCAGTCGATATTTATCGGCGTCAGCTTCTCCATGGCCTGCAGGAGTTTATCTGGCTGCCGGTACATGTCCATGACGATTCCCCTAGTACCCCGCAGGGTATCAGCCAGGATGTCAAACGGAGCGTGGGACTGGCTGCCGGAAAACAGGGGGTATCCCGCTGCCAGCGCTTCACGATTGAACTCCTCCAGCGGTTTCTGCCACTTCATTATCTCTTCACCGTAATCTATAATAGCCCGGAACATGGCCCGGACTTCCGGCATGACGGCTGGCGCCAGGAACCGGTTGGGCATACCCAATATGTGGGGAAGGGGTGAGTATTTCGCCAAAGGTGCCAGCACACCCAGAGTACGCGGCAGGTAATAACGGAGACAGAAATCGGATAGGTCATCAAGGAAAACATCATATTCGTCCGCCTTCATATACTCTCCCTCGACAAACTGTTGCATACTGGCATCGTCAGGCAGACCGTGCCCCGGCCACCTCGAAGAAAGGCTATTGATGATTTCTGATGCCCTCGCCGAGGGTACCATACCTGGGCCGGTGAATGTGTCCCCTTCAAATTCATTGAAGAATTTGCGGTACGCCTGGCAGAGCTTGTTATTGTCATACATGGCTTCTTTCAATGTCATGCCGGCATGGTAAAGCGGGTAACTGCCCGCCGGTAGAATAACCGGTACCCGGTCGGGCTTTTCAAGTTTAATGGCCTTGATAAATCTGGTTACTCTTTTTTTATAGCCCTCTTCGGCTTCCGGGCTGGAGAATTCAACATCGTGCGGTGAAAGCCAACGTTTGAACCTCTCTTCTCGTTTTTTATCGGGTGTTAACTCTATCCATTTCTTTTCCATTCTCCATCAACTCCAACTCTTTTTATTTTGCTGATAGACACCAGGGGTATTAAGAATTTTTTAATATTTATATGTCTCAATAGGCCATTATACAATAAAACATTATCAAAACATGAAAAAAATTTCACCCCACGGAAATATATCACTTGGGTTCAACTATTCGCGCTTTTGGAGTCACCACTATATGTAGTGCTTAATATATACTACTCTTCCAGGTGATGAAAGGATTTCTAGTGCAGGTGTCAATGCTCAATTGGCTGTTCAAAATGCTAGCTTAATAGCATTTGCTCTGGGTTTAGGCTGCTTCTATACAGGTTATCTGGTGGCCGCAAGTAACCGAGATAAATCTATTGGACAGCTGGTAAGTCTCCCCGAACATCATAAAATATATGGCGGTTTGGCGATAGGACATCCGAGGTTTGCGTTCAATAATTGTATCGAGAGGAAAAAACCAGAGATAACCTGGTTGAAATAATAGTGTCACATTCGCTCAGATTTTTAAACCAAGTAACAAACATGAGTGATGCCAAGTTCCAATAGTCTATATAATCCGTTTTTGAAAGCCTACAGGATTTCGATTTAACGAAAACGTTTTCATAAACGCGTTTATGCAGACATACTATCTGATGACTTTCATCATATATCATACGACGACTCTAAGAGCAACTAGCCTGGTTTTTGGTGTTGAACGTCTTTGATAATCTGAATCACATGTGATATAAATGATATATCCAAGAATAAGACCTCGTTTTGGGAGCCAAATAAATCTTGCACGGCTGATAGATGGAGGTTAAGAAATTGGAAAGATTTCAAGAAGTTCTGAAGGACCGCCATGAATATGCCCGGGCCTGGAAAAAACGAACCGGTGGAAAGGTTCTGGGTTATTATGAACCTTACATGCCGGAGGAAATTGTCTACGCCGCCGGCATTTTGCCAGTGCGCCTTCTCAGCCAGCATGAACCGGATGATGTTACCGACCAGCAGATGTATGGCAACTGCGCCTGTTCACGAGATATCCTCAACCAGTTCATCAGGGGCAGATATGATTATATCGACGGCCTGATTAACGCTGAAGGCTGCCAGTGGATGCTCAATGCCTTTCAGACTACCCTGAATAATAAACCGGACCTGTTTAACCATTACGTCTTCGTTCCTGATTATGTGGACGGGCGTACCTCCAAGGATGTCATGCATTCCGAATTGAAGGTCTTCAAAAAGGCGCTGGAAAAATGGATGGGTAAGCCCATCACGGACAGCGACCTGGACCGTGCCATAGAAGTCTATAATACCAATCGCCGCCTGATGCACCAGGTTTATGAACTCAGAAGGGCAGATAATCCCGTCATTCTCGGCTCGGAAGCCATGGGGATGGTCCTGGCCAGCCAGGTGATGGACAAGGCCGAGACGAATACACTCCTCCGGGATGCCATCGCTGGATTGGCGGAGCGAAAACCCCGGACCGATACGGGAATCCGCCTGATGCTCGTCGGCAGCCCCACTTCAGACACGGCGCTGGAAAGGCTCGTGGAATCGCTTGGCGCCAACATCGTCATTGATGAGCTCTGTACCGGAAGCTGCTACTTCTGGAACGAAGTTATCGCTCAATCTGACCGCCTGATGGCTATCTCACTTCGCTATCTGGGCAGACCCCATTGCGCCCTGAAAGATAACAACTGGCGGCGCCGCCCGGCCCACATTTATCAACTCTATGAAGACTACCAGGCCCACGGCGTCATCATCGCCAAGCAGATTTACTGCCATCCCCACGGGACGGATAACCCTCTTATCTGGAAGATTCTCCGCGAGCGAAACATACCTTTCCATTATTTTGAGCGTGATACTACCCTTCCATATGAGGAAACCCGCCTGCGGATGGAGGCTTTCATTAATATGCTCAAACCCGAACTGGTATTGAAATAGGTCATGGAGTTAGAGAAATGAACAAACAAAGGTGGGAAACCAGGCCCCTGGACGTCTGGAACAAGGCCAAGGAAATGAGGGCTAAGTGGCAGCAATCGATAGATACGGCCGCCACGGAACGTGTGCTGCTGGCCCAGGGTAATGTCGGCTGGAGTATCGGCTTTCCGGCATTGCGCGTCATTGAAGATAACCCGGTTGGCGCGATGATGGCGAACAAAAGCGACGAGTTCAGCCGCATCTGCCGGGTCGCCGGGGAAGTGATGGGGTGGGGACGGGAGATTTGCGGCTACCAGCTCAATTGCTGGGGCGCCATGTATCTGGGGCATCAACAGGACGGCAGCAAATTCCCCATGCGGGACATGGTCATCCCGTTCCCCGACCCGTGTGACCAGCACACCAAGCGGGGCCAGGCTCCGATGGACTACTCTCCCATACCACGCTGGCAGGAGAATTGGCCTCTTTACACCGGCCCGCGAGACATCGACCGTGAAAAAGCAATGATCGAGGACAGAGTTTACTGCACCGTCTATATGATTGAGGAAATAGAGAGGATTTTTGGGCAAAAGTTCGACGATGAAAGGTTCATTGAAAGCGTCAAGGTGAGCGGGGGCATTCAACCATATGCACAGGACGTCTCCCGTTTCATGCAGCATATCCCTTCCCCGTTGAGCCAAAAGGACATTTATTCCTTTTACACTCTCGGCGGCCTGACCAAGGGCGACCCCGCCGAGACAGTGGCATTCTGGAAAGCCCTCCGCGATGAAGTTGAGTGGCGGGTACAGAATAACATCGCCGCCGTGGGCAATGAAAGGTACCGCTGGATGGAAACCCACCCGCCGCCCTGGCACTTTCTGAAATACTACCGTTATATGGAAAAGTACGGCGCAGTATGTATCGGTTCACAGTACAGCCACATGATGGCAGGGGCATTCGAGATAAAGCCGGACGGCACCTGGGGCCCGCGGGCAGCGTTCGTGGGGTTCGGTAAAGACCGGCAGATTAAGACGAGGGAAGACGCCATCCGCGCGATGATAGGAACTGAAGCGCGGGGCCATCGCTTCAAGGATGACGAGGTCATCCGCCCCTATGCGCTTAATGACTTCGCCAAAGCATATAAAGTGGACGGCGCTATCCTGCCTTTGTGGCGCTGCGGCGTAGGCTGCACGGTGACCCGTAAAGAACAGGGCTTGCGCTTGAGCGAGATGGGAGTCCGCGTCCTGCATTATGAAGGCTCCCAGCCCGGTGACCGCACCGACCTGGACGCAAACCGATTGCTTGACCAGCTCGATGTCTGGATGGAAAGCCAGGGGCTGCGGAAATTGGAGGATTAGGAGGCCTATATGATAACTGCCGGTATAGACGTAGGTATAGAGAGCCTCAAAGCGGTGGTATTAAAGGACGGAAAAGTCTTGGCCAGAGGCACAGGCTTATCGGGAGGCGCTAATCGAGCCAGGGCGGTGGAACAGGTATGGAGCAATACGCTGGCAGCCGCCAGGCTTTCGCCTTCCGATGTCAGTAAAATCATCGCCACCGGACAAGGTAAACATGACGTCCGTTTTGCCCATGACCATATCACCGAACCTGTGGCGGATGCCCAGGCGGCCCGCTTTTTATATCCCGGAGCCACATCCGTTGTGGATATCGGTGCCGACCAGGTCCGCGTTATAACCCTGGGCCCAGGAGACAGCATCCTGGAGGTTGTCATGAACCAGAAATGCGCTGCCGGCCTGGGCATCCTGCTTAAATCCATGGCGAGGACGCTCGGGATGACGCTGGAGGAGATGAGCAGCCTGCCGGATAACTCATCTGGTAATGCCACGGTTAATGATGGATGTAGCGTTTTTGCCGAGATGGACGCCCTCGGCTTGCTGAACCGCAGTATCCCCCGGGAAGAGGTTGCCCGGGCGGTAATCGAGGCTGTAGCCGTCCGGATTAACTCTATTCTCAACAATAAAATAAAGCCCGCCAAAGATACCACTGTTCTTATCGGCGGCGTGAGCAGAAATACGGCGGTAATCAATGCATTAAAAAGACGGTCGAGGATTAACTTCTTGATTCCCGAACTGGCCGAGTATGCCGGAGCGCTGGGAGCCGCCCTGATAGCGGCGGGTTAGCATCTGAAAATTGCTTGTGGAGGCATTTAAAATGACTCAGGAGTACTGGAGATGGCCGGAGTCCAGATGGACATCAGAGGATATCGATTGGAAAAAGTCTAAAACCATTACCGCGGGAGTAGATATCGGCACCAATAGCTCTCAAGCTGTAGTTATGTGCGATGAACGTCTCTTCGGCTATGCCAACCTCCGTACCAAACCAGACTACCAAGAAAGTGCCCGAGTTGCCTTGGAGCAAGCGTTGGGTGCCTCCGGGGTGAAACCGAAAGATATCCACTATATCGTCGGTACCGGCTGGGGGAGCCGGAATGTCCCTTTCGCCCAGAAAACAGTCGATGAAATCAACTGCCACGCCAGAGGTGCCCGCTTTATGTACGGGCCTGCCGTTAAAACCGTGGTAGACCTGGGCGCTCAGACCTGCAAGGCCATCCGACTGTACGAATGGGACAGAATACGAGACTTCATGATTAGCGATAAGTGTGCCACCGGTATGGGACGGAGTATCGAGGTGATGGCGGACCTCATGCAGGTTCCTATCCAGGAGATGGGCGAGAGATCGCTCATGGTCAGCAAAGACCCGGAGCCAGTCAGTACCACCTGCTATGCTTTCGCCAATACCGAAGCCATCGGTCTGTTCCGCGAAGGCTATAAAGAGAGCGAAGTGCTGGCGGCCTACCTTTTCGCCATTGCCTGGAGGATTCATGGCATGGTCGGCAGGGTTCAGCCTGAAAAAGAACTTGCCTTCAACGGTGGCCTGGCGAAGAACCCGGGTATCACCAAGCGGCTTGAAAGAGAGATGAAAATGACCGCGCTTACCAGCGAATACGACCCTCAGCTGGCTGGGGCTATCGGCGCGGCTTTGATAGCTAAAGCCATGGCTGAGAAAGCCTGAACGGTCAGTAAATTACCTTTTCTTCTTTCAACCTGGCTATTTCTTCGTTGGTCAGTCCCAGCAACTCACCGAAGATATAGTCATTATGCTCTCCAAGTAGCGGTGGAGAGCTATAATTGCCTTTTTGTCTGACCTCAGGCCTCCAGGGCAGTCCCGGCAGGGTCATCTTGCCTAGGACAGGGTGTTCCATTTCGACAAAGAACCGCCGCGCCTTTAACTGAGGGTCGTTGACGAGGTCTTTTACATTCAGAGATACCCCGGCCGCCACTCCCGCTTTTTGCAGCATTTCCATGACCTCATACTGATGATGTTTTCGGGTCCACTCTTCCACTAATCTATCGAGCTCATCCTGGTTTTGCCACCGGTTCAGCTCATTGCTGAAATTTTCTTTTTTGGCCCACTCAGGACTGCCAATGGCTTTGACGAAAGTTTTCCATTCCACCTGACTGCCCACGGCAATAGCCACCCATTCGTCATATCCCTTACAGCGATAACAGCCATGTGGTACCATAGCTCTGTCGCGGTTGCCGAGACGCTCACCTATAACTCCATTCATGGTATACCCCATGACTATCTCACCTAGGAAATTCACGCTTCCCTCAATCATAGACGCGTCGATATATTGCCCCTCCGCGGTACGGTCGCGGTGATACAGCGCCGCCATAATCGCGAAGGCCCCGTGCAGCGCCTGGGTGGCATCCGTCCAGGGGGACACGCCTACCGTGGCCGGTTCGCCGCCGGGGTAGCCATTTAAATACGTCGAGCCATCGTAGGCCTCGACTATTTCCGCATAAGAGGGACGTGTGCGATGAGGTCCACTCCGTCCGTATCCCGAACCGGCGTAATAAATAATATCCGGCTTAATCTTTTTCAACTCCTCATATCCCAGCCCCCAGCGTTCAAGAATCGGCCCGCCGAAATTCTCCGTGACAGCGTCGCTTATTTTTACCAGGTTTTTGGCAAGCTCTACCGCCTTCGGCTGGTTCATGTTCAACGTAATACTTTTTTTACCGTAGTTCAGAGAAGCAAAGGCTGTCCCCGCGTTGAAATTATTTCTCTCCAACCCCGGCGGAATGCCAATCGTCCTCATGAAATCTATCCTCAGGTGAGTCTCCACTTTAATAACTTCCGTCCCCATCACCGCCAGCCACTGCGACAGGTGAGGGCCGGCCCACATCTGTCCAAAATCGATAATCCTGATTCCAGCAAGGGGTAAACTCTGCATTTTTATCTCCCTCTTCTCTCTAATGTCATTGCGAACCTTTCTGCTGAATGGCGTGGCAATCCCCTTGATACACTTAATCCAATGATAGAGATTGCCACGTCGCTACGCTCCTCACAATGACGAAGTGTTTTTAAACCCTATCTATATTATCCCTGCCTTTCTCATCCTAACCAGGTCCTGCCGACTGTATCCCAGCATCTGGCGGTAAATCTCTTCATTGTGCTCTCCCAGTAGCGGGGCGCGACGCCTTATCTCCCATGGTGTGGCCGATAGCTTGTAAGGTGCCCCGGGGTATTTGAGTTTCCCCGCCAGCGGGTGGTCTATCTCTACAAAAAAGCCGCGGTACGCTAGTTGCTCATCAGCAACAAGTTCTTTCACCGTACGCACGGGCGATAAAGGTACATCGTGAGTGATGCCTAGCTGGTCAATTTCCGCCATGGTGTGTTCCCGGGTCCATAGCTCTATCAATCTATTACAGTCCTCCATGTGCTCGGCGCGCGAGACCGGATTCTGGAATATATCTGCCAGAGCCCAGTCCGGGTTTCCCATCATCGTCACAAGTTTCTGCCAGTGCGGGCCAATCCAAATACATACATAGCCGTCCTTACACGGGTATAATATACCGCCGCGTCGCTTTCTGCCTATTTGCCGGGTGGGATAAAGACCCTCACACATGCAGAAGGCAAGTTCCTGGCGTGTCACCGAGGCCAGCGCTTCCTGGGCAGATACATCTATGTGCCTGCCAGGTTTGTTTATCTGCCTCGATACCACGGCAGACATGGTACAAACCGCCGCCGTCAATCCGGTCATAAAATCGGCGGCATGCATCGGACCCCGCAACGGGCTATATCGCTCCATATCAGTCACGCCTTCTGCCGGGTTTCCGAATGCCTCACCGCTGGTGTGGGAGCTTATAAGGTCAGACCCTTTATAGTCTTTATAGTGTCCGGTCTGTCCAAAGGGG
>JBGPRB010000104.1:0-9999 GCA_041489355.1 Dehalococcoidia bacterium | reverse complement strand
TTCCTTGGGCACGCCGGCATAGATGGCTGCCTGGCGGGCCGGATTTTGACCCTGCCCCGCCTGGAGGACGTTCCCCATGATTACCTCATCGATTTGCACTTCCTGGAGAGATTTGTCCCAGTTGGCATACTTTTTCTCCAGCTCAATGAGCCCCTCGCCCTTGAGTGCCTCAGGTGCATAGCTAGTGTCTCCCTTTGGTTTCAGGCCGGCCTTTTTCAGCGCCCCCTGGATGACGATGCTGCCAAGTTTTACAGCCGGTACATCCTGTAGCGCTCCTCCGAAATTACCTATCGCCGTCCTGATGCCGCTAACGATTACTGCCTCGCTCATGTGTTTTCTCCTTTCGCTAAGTTTTATATCGTAGAACATCCGATTGCTTTAGAGGTACAATCAGATGATATTCTCTAGAAAGTAAACAGCCCGGCGCCGCCGCTGACCTCGATAGCTTCACCGGTGATATAGCTCGATTCCTCGGAAGCCAGGAAAACGAGCACGTTACTGAGTTCCTGGGGCGTTCCCGGACGACGCATAGCCAGAGTTTTAATAATACGTTCCTGGAATTCCTGCGCTACGGTGTGGAAAGCGCCGCCATTAATTACTCCGAGCACGATAGCGTTGCAGGTCACACCTTTGCGGGCTGCCTCCAGGGCTACTGTCTTGGTCAGGCCGATAAGTCCTGCCTTGGTGGCGGCATAGCTGCACTGGCCGGCGCCGCCCATCGTGCCGGCAATCGAAGAAATGTTGATAATTCGTCCCCAGCCCCTCTCCATCATGCCCGCTAGACAGCACTTGATGGTATTGAACGGACCGGTCAGGTTAACACTCAGGTCACGGTCCCAGTCTTCTTTATTCATCTTGGGTATCGTTACCGCCCGCACGATACCGAAGGCGGCGTTATTGACGAGGATATCGATTGGTCCAAGTTCCCTTTCCGTTTCTTCCACGCCTGCCTGGACTTGTTCGAAATCCGACACATCCATTTTTATCGCCAGCGCTTTTCTCCCCATGGCTTTGATTTGTTTGGCTATCTCTACTGCTTTTTTGAAATGAGTATAGCCAGTCACCCCTACGTTACAGCCGGCTTTGGCAAGAGACAGACAATGGGTCATCCCCAGGCCCCTGGAGCCACCCGTGACCAGAGCAACTTTACCTTTAATGCTCATTATTTCACTCCCTTATTTATATTCGTAAAACCCCCTGCCGGTTTTTCGGCCGAGCCGACCATCCGCCACCATATTTTTCAAAAGAGGCGGCGGGGCGTACTGTGCCTCCCGGAGCTTATCGTAGATACCGTTGGCGATAAAGAGAAGGGTGTCCAGTCCGATAAGGTCGGCCAAAGCCAGCGGCCCCATCGGGTAATTAAGTCCCAGGGTCATGCCGGTATCGATGTCTTCTTTCGTGGCGATGCCGGACTCAACCATGCGAATGGCATTGAGAATTTGCGGCGTCATGAGACGGTTGACGATAAAGCCCGGTGAGTCCTGAGTCATGACAATGGTTTTACCCAGGGACCGTCCGAATTGCTTGCCTGTTTCGAAAGTCTCCTCGCTGGTAGCGGTTGTCCTGACTATCTCCAGCAGTTTCATAGAAGGTGCGGGATTGAAGAAGTGCATTCCCATTACCTTGTCCGGCCGTCTGGTGGCCGCGGCAATGTCTAATACGGAGAGACAGGAAGTATTGGTAGCCAGTATCGTGTGCCGGGGGCAGACCTTGTCCATCTCGCCGAATATCTTCTTTTTCAAATCAAGATTCTCGAGGGCCGTTTCGATTACCAGGTCGCGATCACCGAACTCCCTGACATTAATTGTTCCCCTGATGCGGGAAAGAGCGGCATCCCTGTCCTGCTGTGTTATTTTTTCTCTCTGCATACCTCTGTCCAGTGAGGATTTGATGGCAGCCAGCCCTTTTTGTAAAAGTTCATCGTTAGCTTCGGAGACTATCACCGCATATCCCGATTGTGCGCAAACCTGGGCGATGCCACCGCCCATCTGCCCGCAACCGACCACGCCTACCTTTCTGATTTCCATGAGCGTAGTTACCTTCTCATCCGCCTGGGTATCAATTTTCGGGGGCTAATATCAACAGAAAGAATGCCAACTGAATTGTAACATAGGGCTTTTATTGCGTCAAAGCCATAATGTTCCTACCACTTGGATTAATACACTTGTTATATTGTAAATATAACAATACTGTGATAAAATGCTGTATGTTAATTCAAAATATCTCAGCTTAGCAATTTTCAGACGATAACCAGAAGGCTATAAGGCCATTCTGAAAATATACAAAACTATCATTATATGGAAGGAGAAAAAAGTCGATGAAACCACAATATAGGAGCAGAATAATCAAGGCATTATTGGTGATGGTAATGCTGGTGGGACTGGTTTCAGTGGCGGTTGCCTGTACCTCTGAAAAACCATCACCGACTCCCGCCCCGGCGCCGGCTCCCGCACCCGCTCCGGCACCACCCAAGCCGGCTAATCCGGAAATAATTATGGCCAGTACTACCAGCACCCGTGACTCCGGTCTTATGGATATTTTAATTCCCATCTTTCAGCAGAATACGGGCTATACGGTTAAACCTATATACGTTGGCTCTGGGGCTGCCATGAGTATGGGACAGCAGGGTAACGCTGATGTTTTACTGGTGCATTCTCCAACCGCCGAGTTGACTTTCATGCAGGGCGGCTATGGTATTAACCGCAGACTGGTAATGCACAACGATTATATCATCGTGGGGCCACCGTCCGACCCGGCGGGTATGAAAGGAATGACCGTTGCGGTTGATGCCCTGAAAAAAATATCTGACGCTAAAATCACTTTTTACAGTCGCGGTGATAACTCCGGCACCGACGCATTAGAGAAATCGCTCTGGAAGAAGATAGGAATTACCGTTGCGGACAACTCCACCTCAAACCCGAAGTGGTATATGGAAGGTGGCACCGGCACGGGTATGCTCGACCTGTTGCGTATTGCCTCCGAAAAGGGAGGTTATACCATTACTGACCGTTCCACTTATCTCGCCAATCAGAAAGTCTTGACCCTGGATATCCTGGTACAGGGTGACCCGGTTTTACTTAATGTTTACCATGTCATCCAGGTAAATCTGGAGAAATTCCCCAAAGTTAATGCTGACGGCGCCAAAGCCTTTTCCGACTTTATGGTAGACACGACAACGCAGGCAATCATCGCGAAATACGGGCTAGATAAATACGGCCAGCCGCTGTTCTTCGCCGATGCCGATAAAACGGATGCCCAGCTGGGCAGCAAGTAATTAGACGCAATTGGCTGGCGTAAATAAACACATCGCACAAAAGGCTCCTTGTATTTACGAGTGATGCGTTTTAATATAAGCCTATGGACATGATTATTGATGGCATAACGCAGGCTTTCTGGCTGCTGGTGCACGGCGACCGGCAGGTCTTACAGATAGCTTTGCTTTCGCTGCTGGTTTCTGGTTCAGCCACCTTACTCAGTCTCTGCGTCGGCATACCGTTGGGCAGCGTGCTCGGTTTGGTCCGTTTTCCCGGGAGGCGGTTCATTATCAGTCTTGTCAATACCGGTATGGGGCTGCCTCCCGTCGTGGTCGGGCTTGTTGTCAGCATATTTCTCTGGCGTAACGGACCTCTGGGAATACTGCACATCCTCTACACGCCATCAGCTATGGTCATCGCTCAGTTCATCATTGCGTTTCCTATCGTTGCCGGTTTTACTATGGCAGCTACCCAGAGTCTGGACCCGAAATTGCGACTCCAGATTTTATCTCTCGGGGCTTCACGAGTCCAGATGGTCTGGATACTTTTAAAAGAAGCACGTTTGCCGCTGCTGGCCGCTATCATGGCCGGTTTTGGTGCCGTTATTTCGGAAGTGGGCGCTTCGATGATGGTTGGCGGTAACATCTTTGGACAGACCAGAGTATTGACCACGGCTATCGTGGGAGAAAACAGCAAGGGCGCTTTTGCTTATGCCATTGCCCTCGGTGCTATTCTGCTGGCGCTGGTCTATCTGGTTAATTTTGTTTTAACTATGGTTCAGCAGAGGGCTAGGGTAAAGTGAGCCAGGCACAAATAACCATGGAACCGATAGTTGAGGCTAGAGACCTTTCAGTTGCCTATGGCGGGCAAAAAGTGCTGGATGTCCCGTCACTTCAGGTGTACCGTAATGAGGTACTGGTTGTTATTGGCCCGAATGGTTCCGGCAAAACCACACTTCTTCTTTGCCTTACACGGCTTCTTAAACCGCCGACGGGGGTCGTCTCCTACCAGGGTGTGCCTGTTCTGGATAGTAAGTCCGTGCTGCAACTGCATCGTAAACTCGCTGTAGTCTTTCAGGAATCACTACTCCTCAATAGTACTGTGTGGGACAATGTAACCATCGGGCTACGATTACGCAGTGTGAATGGCACTGAGGCCAGGGAGAGGGCACAAAAATGGCTGGAGCGTTTCGGCGTCGCGGCACTGGCAAAAAGGCAGGCCCGGACGCTCTCCAGCGGTGAGGCGAAACGAACCAGCCTGGCAAGGGCTTTTGCCCTGCAGCCGGAAGTTCTCTTTCTGGATGAACCCTTCACGGCGCTGGACGGTCCCACCCGGCAGGCTTTACTGGAGGACTTCGAGAGCGTGTTGAGGGAGACCAGGGTCACCACCGTTATGGTGACGCATGACCGCAATGAGGCTTTAGTGCTGGCTGACCGCGTGGCAGTACTGATGAACGGACGTATCAGCCAGATTGGTACACCGGCTGAAGTATTTTCCTCTCCGGTAAACGAGGAAGTGGCTGGCTTTGTGGAAGCGGGGAATATTATACACGGAGTGGTCGGGGTACAGAGCGAGGGACTGGCAACCATAAAAGTTGGGGGGCAACAGATTGAAGCTGTCTCCGAGTTTATCGAAGGGACTCATGTTATCGCTTTACTGCCTTACGATGATATTACCATTACAATGCCGTCATCAAAGACAGTAACCACCAGCGCCCGTAACCGTTTGTCAGGTGAGGTGGTCAGAGTATTTTCCATGGGTTCTCAGGTCAGAGTAACCATCGACTGCGGCTTTCCGCTGGTGGCGCTGGTCACCCGGCGGTCCACCGAAGAAATGGGGTTGAAAAAGGGGACGCGGGTTTACGCCACTTTTAAAGCTGTCAGTATCCGTGTCATCAGGCGGCATTGACAGTTAATGGCATTGATGATATATTTTTCAATGCTGGTAGCGTAGCTCAGTGGTAGAGCAGGGGACTCATAAGCCCTTGGTCGGCGGTTCAAATCCACCCGCTACCACCATAAAGCTGAACGACTAGTTGACTCGGTCAAAACCTCAAAGCTGAAGTAAAGCTGAGAGCGACCAGTAGACTAAGCAAAATATAATACAGGGCCGACCGCAATGAAAGGTGAAACATAGTCAAAGAGGAATCGGTCTGCAAGATCTAGTGGAGGGGTTTCTGTTTTCCCTCCAAGCCGAAGGTCGCTCCCCCCAAACCCATGCGTATTATTCCAAACTACTAGGTTGTCTTTTAAGGTATTCCAAAACCCAGTCCTGGCCCGACCACGTTGACCAGTTAGAAGTGAGGCACTTCAGGGAATTTCTTTCTTGGATCGCGTCGAGAAGCTTCGAGTATACAGCAGGAAATAATTGTCGAAGATTTGCCCAACCACAACCCTCAAAAGCCTGGCGCTACTATAAGGCTATCAGACGATTGTTCAACTGGAGTGTCGAGGAAGGGCTTCTTGAGAATAGTCCCGTTAGAGGGATCCGATTCAAAGCCCCACCTACACCCCCGATTCAGCCCTATAACCTTGATGAATTAAAAAGACTTCTAGCAGTCTGTGAACTTGACATCAAGACCAGGGCGCGTTTCTGTGGTCTGCGTAATAAGGCAATGATTCTCTTGTTTTTAGACTCAGGATTGCGCTCAAGTGAGCTGGCGTTTCTCAGCCTTTCAGATATAGATTTAGAACAAAAAATTGTCCGGGTGGTCGGTAAGGGGAAGAAAATAGGTGTTTGCCCGTTTTCATCGAAAACAGTTAAGGCTATCTGGTTTTATTTATTAGAGAGAAAAAAGAGAGCAAAGTGTGATGCCCTGTGGGTAACCGAGGAAGGTAGGCCGTTCACTATATCTGGCGTTAGCTCGTGGTTCGTTCGTCTGAAAAAACGTGCCAGAGTAAACAGTCCTGGCCGTGTGCATCGTCTTCGCCACACTAGTGCCTTGCAATATCTTCGTGGTGCCAAGGACTCATTCTTGCTCCAGTTATTTCTGAGGCATGAAGACCTCACGATGAGCCGGCGGTACACGCAAGGTCTTAAAGCCGAAGAGGCAATCGAGGCACATCGCAATGGGGCAAGCCCGGTAGAGGGACTTGGATTAGGTTAACCTTTAGGAAATATATTAGTGGTAGTTCCGTGAACTTGATTCAGGTTATTAAGTTGGAGCATACCGAACAGACACCTTTGAAAGTGCCTCTCTCCCAAATTATCCGCAATTTCTCCTTCAAGGTCTTTTGATTAACCTCTAGGACTTCGATTGACTTGCGAACATCTCCAACTCTCTTCCTGATTGAGTTGTTGCGAGATATAGCAAGGCACCATTTCTCTATCTCATCAAACAACTCATTATCACCCCGGGCAATTGCTTTTCTTTGTGTTGGACACTCCATAACAAGAAGCAGCAGATTACGTGAGCCAGGAACTCGCTGAAACCGCGGCACGTGATTTATTAATACACACTCGTATAATAAGTCGTTTAGAACCCTAGAGTAAACACCCGGCACATAGTATTTACTATCTGGGGAAAGGTTCGCCTCAGTAGTGTTCCATCTCATTTTGGTGAGCCGGGCTGCAATAAAATTGCTTATGCGGTGAGAGCGTTCCACAATACTGGCGATTTCTACTTTCCAACGGTTAAGATCCCGTTCAAAATCGGGAAGTTCCACTGTCAAATGCTGCCGAAGGCATTTCCAGAGGAATGGGTCAGAATCCTCAACCTCAAGGCTTATTAATCCATTGTCATATATTATGGGTGCTATCTCAGCGTATCGATGTGGAATCTTTGTCCTTGTCCCAAGCCCAATCAGACATAAATCCCTCAAATCTGGCACACCGAGTTGACTATCGAGGCGGTTAGTTAGCTTACACAGTTTTTCATAATGGGTTGAAAGATATTTCATGGACAAGAAGTTACCACTATCTAGGCTACTACTTGGCTTACTGATAATTCCTTTCTTATCCTTCAACGTAATAAACCGTGTTAAATTTGAAACGATTGTTCTTGGATCCCTCGGACGAGTTTCCAGTATGGTTGGAGGGTCCTTCCTTAACTCTTTTGCCAGAAGTTTCACAGGTGGATAGGATGGTTTGATACCAATAAACGGGCCGCTATAGCCCTGCTCCTTTAACCATTTAACCCACCTACTGACCTCTCGCTTTGACACCTTTTCATTTGTAGACATTTTGTCAAATTCCCATATCTTTTTTTGTTCAAATATCAATTCATTTGAATCTGACCAGAACAATGACAATTGCTCGTATTGCACATGCTACTATAAGGAAAGTTTAGAGGATTTTCATCACGTTGGCAAATCAGGATCAAGCCTGTGAGTCCTCACTTTGGTTAAGATATAAAGACTATTCGAGAGAAGGATAGCATACATATGATTAAATCTAACAAATTGACCGTTTCTGAGGCAGGTCGAAAAGGCGGACAAGCAACGCTCAATCACAGAGGGCGTGAGTTCTATCGCGAGATAGGGCGGAAAGGCGGCAATCGAACTGCCGAGCTCTATGCTCATATGCTGAGTGAGTTTGGTAAAAAGGGCGGTCGTCCACGGCGGCCTACTCTTCATTAACTTATGGGGAGGCGAGACCAGAAATAGGAGGAGGCGACTTGCGGTCGGCCCGCTGGTTCCGCTTCCCCTCCTGAATTATAGCATGCAGAGTTGGTTGAAACCTAAATGTGAATATCAGCATTAACCGTAGGCTGTTGGTTCGGAAACAAAAATGAATCTCAAAGCAATAGAGAGAAGGCCAGGACGCCCAAGAGCGATTCCTGAGATATTTATCCCAAAGGTGCTATCCCTTTATCGCCAAGGACTTGGCTACCGGGCAATAGCACGTGAGCTAAGGCAAGAGGGTATATTGGCGGACTGGAGCACCGTACGCCGGGTAATCAAGACCTACCAAGGCCCGGTACCCCCTGGCAATAGCGACCAGAACGAGTTTTAACACTATTTTGACACTGGCTATTGCGGCTGGAGTAATGGAGAGGTATCAGAAGGGAACTGGTGGCGGGACAACCATAAAGGGGGTGAAGCATGAAAGCAAGCAAACATGTAGAACGGTTATTAAGGCAAGGGCGGAAGCGAAAAGAGCTTATTGAATTAGGCTTTCCAAAATCGATTGTCACCAGGGTATCCAGACAATTGAAAAAGGAGAAGGCTGTCCTAAAGGTGAAAGTGACGGAGGGGACAGCTCAAGCAGAAACCCAGCTCTCGACCCCACCAGGATCGCCTGAAGAAATTGCAACAATATGGCAGAAAGTGCAGTCTATGGCAGATGACCTGCATAGGATAGATAGTCTCATTCAAGCACTGTCCGAAGTTTCAATCGTGATCGCTGCTGCCCGAGAACTTGGCACTTACCGATGTGAAACCTGTCCATACCACAGGGACGGTCTCTGCTACCTTTGGACATGGAATAGACAGGACGAGATTCATCAAGGCATCGGCGAGCCGGTGCAGGCAGGTGATGAAAACTGTGGATGGCACGTTAAGCCTTCTCCTTTCTATTGTGCTATGTGTGCTGCACCACTTGAAGCCCATATAGATGGCTTGGAATACAAGTTATCTGGCGATCCTCTCTCAGGAGTCAAATATCAATTCACCTGCAGTGGCTGCGGCGGCAAGGGATGGATTGCTACCAGAATAAAGTGCATCAAATGTGGGCGTGAAACCTACTGGGGCTGGTTTCCAAAGGAATAGACAGCTTATACTCCTTAGCTTAGTTGTCAAAAGGGCGTTGGTGTTGGCGGTAGGCAGACGAAGGGGAGGAACTGATGAAGGCTTATCTTGAACCCCACGAGATAGAAAAACTTGAAAATGCAGCCACGAATCTCCGGGATAGACTCCTCATTAGGACTCTGTTTCGTCTAGGCTACCGAATCAGCGAAGCCCTAGCTTCAACAGTCGATGACATCGACTTCATTCATAAAACCATCACTATCCAGCATCTTAAGACTCGCTTAAATTTATCCTGCCAAAATTGCGGTAAGCGCTTAAGCAGAAGCCACAAATTCTGCCCCTCTTGCAGTCATAGTGTTAAGAAAGCAATAGCCCAAGCACGAGAGCATCGCAGGATGCGGACGCTGCCGGTTGATGACGATACTCTCAGGATGCTCAAAGGATTTATCAAACGTGGAGGGCCGGTCACCCGGGATGGAAAGAAGCTCCTATTCGGCATCAACCGTCACCGAGCCTGGCAAATCATTCATGAGTGTGCCGAAAGAGCAGGGTTACCGAAACTGGTAAATCCGGAGACAGGGAAAATTCATGGTGTTAGTCCTCACAAACTGAGAGATGCCTTTGCTGTGCATGCAGTAAAACTGAATGACAGTGGAGACGGTCTAAGAATGCTCCAAGAACACCTTGGCCACCAAAGCTTCAACACCACTGCTAAATACCGAAAGGTCGCCGGGGAAGAACTGAAGAACTGGTACGAAAAGCTCTGGGAGAAATCCGATGATCCTGGAACCACTAAGACCTAAGCGCGGTGGGTTCTTGCGTCCTTTTGGCTGCGGCTGGTTTATACGGGAGTTTCTGATGGGGAGTGGCCCCTACGGTTCGCCCAAAATAGATTCGAATATCGGCTCGCCTCAGGCCGACATCTTCCACCACTACAAAATGGCCCTGATGCGAACTACAGCGCTCGATAGAGCAACGAGAGCGGAAGAGAAGAGAGCCAGGCGGGACAAACGACCCATCAACCCCGACAACATCGACAGGCTTGCTGAGAGATATCT
>JBGPRB010000103.1:0-10090 GCA_041489355.1 Dehalococcoidia bacterium | reverse complement strand
TAGGGATTGTACTGACGAATGCCATCGTACTGGTGTCCATGGTGGAACAACAACGTAAGAATGGCCTGAGTATTCAGGATGCCCTGCTCGAGGGCGGCAAGACCCGCTTACGCCCGATACTCATGACCGCCCTGACCACCATCCTGGCGATGATTCCCATGGCGGTAAGTGTCAGCTCCGGCATTATGTTAAGCGCCGAGCTAGCGATTGTCGTGATCGGCGGCATGGTAAGTTCAACATTTTTGACTTTGTTTGTTATTCCGGCTGTTTACAGTCTGGCCCATCGGCGCCAAAGACAGCCAGTCGTTCAATGATGCTTCCTTCCACCGACCTGGGGACGCCAGTATCGAACTGGCGTCCCTCCTTACATTCCATTGGATTATGATTCAACAAAGTGAGTGATTGTTACTCATCATTTGCCGATAGCTGTCGTATTAAGTGACCTAAGTTCGGGAGGTAAAGGTAAGATAAGTGAAGTTGACACCGCATGCTTAGGGAATTATAATAAAATAGTTAGTGCAAGGTCTTCCACGTCTTGTGTTAATTTCGAGGATGATGGGTAATATTAGGTTGAAGGTAGTGCCAAGATAGGATAGCGAGGATGGCTTAGAACCTCCGCCTATATATGGTCACTTGGGTGGCGGGGAGCCAATAGTGAAACCGACCTAAAAGGTCGGTTTTTGCGTTTTTGCAGTGCATTTCAAGGTAACATGATCAAATAGAGGAGAATCATATGGCAAAAAAGACTGATCTGAAGTGCCCTTGGTGTGGAGAGATGTTACCTACAGCTACGGTGAAAACGATCCATAAAAAGAATGAATCGGGTACGGTTGTTGAAAGAAGATGCAATAAGTGTGATAAGGTTTTAGCAGCCTACTTAGAAGAAGAAGGAGAGTTCTTCTCCAAGATGCGTACTTTTTAAAGGTACCAGAATTTTGATTAAAAAGGAGTTAATATGGCAGAGACTACTTCAGATACCGATGTAGCCAGGGTGGCGGAAGCAGTTCTTAATGATGCGGCGTTAACTGAATGGGAAAAAAGAATCGGATTGGAACTACGGGTTAACAATATTTATAACCAAACCGTATCCCCTGAGGCCATACGGAACTTTGCTAACGGAATCGGTGATATCAATCCACTCTATCGTGATGAATCCTATGCCAGGCAAACTCGGTTTGAAGCCTTGGTAGCTTCGCCAGCGTGGGTAGTTAGCGTTTTTCCTCATTGGGTGTTACAGGGTTTACCCGGTATTCATGCTGACCACTCGGCTTCAGACTGGGAATTTTTAAGCCCGGTTTATGTGAATGATAAAATTACCCCCAAATGCTATTTTGTGGGCTATGATATCAAAACCAGTAAGTTTGCCGGAAAGACCGCCTTTGAATACCAGCGTTTTGAATATTGGAATCAGCGTAATGAACTGGTCTCTCGAGGATATAACTTGCTAGTGAGGTATGAGCGTCAGACTGCTAGAGGGAAATCTGACCAGGGGACTGGCAAGTATGATGATATCCAGGTACCGCATCCATGGACTGAGGAGGCGCTACAAAAAGTTGACCAGGATACCTTGGCTGAGGAAGTACGCGGCTCTAAAGTCCGCTATTGGGAAGATGTCAGTATTGGGGAAGAACTGGTTCCGGTCGTAAAAGGTCCTTTGGGGTTAACCGATATTATTGCTTATTGTGCCGGAGCAGCACCAGTCCAACTTTCCGCTCATGGTGTGCAGCTTCGCTTATATAAGAAGCACCCTGCCTGGGGATTCCGCGACCCAGTGACTCATGCTTGGGAGCCCATTTATGGAGTTCATTACTCCGTCCCGGCAGCCAGAGCTGTTGGTGCTCGTTATGCCTATGATGTAGGTGTACAACGGAACTGCTGGGTAATTAATCTTCTCACCAACTGGATGGGCGACGAAGGTTGGATCAAGAGAAGCTATTCCGAATACCGCCAATTTGTTTACCTTTCGGATGCCGTCTGGCTAAAAGGGAAAGTAACCAAAAAGTATATCGATGAAAATGGTGAGCATTGTGTGGATATAGAGACTCACGGAATCAACCAACGGGGTGCGGATACTATTCCAGGAGAAGCCAATGTGGTTCTTCCTTCACGTGAGAAAAAAACATCCCCAGCTGCTAACAGGCTACCAGTAAAAGAGTATCGTGGAACTGGCAAATAACTGAAATGTTAATAAATGCTTCTAGATCCAAAACGTAGTAAAAGCAGATAAGTATGAATTGGAAAGAAGAATACCAACGAAAAATGACCACCCCAGAAGAAGCAGTCAAGCTCATTAAGACTGGGGACCGGGTAGCATATGCTTACGGTCTGGAGCCTAATGATTTGAGCCTGGCTATGTTGAACAGGATGGGTGAAATAAGTAACATAAAGCTCTATGTACCAGCGCCCGGACGGGATTATCCCTGGTACGGGCCCGGTATGGAGGAATTTTTTAAGGTTGATATAGGTTATGTACTTCCGGTTGCCCGGAACCTCATGCGCGAAAAACGAGGAGACTATTTAGTAAGTGGTCTCGTTTGGGCAGAAGATCCATCTATTCGTGAACCGGTCGATGTTCTGCTTGTATATCTCTCCACGCCGGATGAACATGGGTACTGCAGTTTTGGTGCTTCTCTCTGGGACAAGAAAAAGGCAATCCGTGCAGCTAAACTGGTCCTGGCTGAGGTTAGCCCTGTGCTTATCCGTACCTTTGGTGATAACTTTATTCATATTTCAGAAATTGATCGTTTTGTTAAACATACTCCTACGGAAAGAGCTCCTGGGACAACCGATATCCTGGGACGAAAATCTACCGGCCCCGGTAAGATTGAGAAAACTATCGCAGAAAATGTGGCTTCTCTAATCAAGGATGGTGATACTTTTGAGATTGGGGTTGGGGGTGTAGCCGAGTGGATATGTCAGGTAGGTGTACTAGAAAGCAAGAATGATTTAGGAGTACATTCAGAAAACCTCCCCAGGGGTATTGCTAAACTAGTTATGAAAGGAGTAATTACCGGAAAATACAAAACTTTTCATAAGGGAAAGGTGGTTTCTACTGCTTGTGGGGGTGGTACCAAGGAAGAGATGGATTTCATAAATATGAATCCTACTTTTGAGCTTTATCCGTCTGACTACATACTGGATTGTCGAAACATTGCGGCAAACGATAATATGGTTGCAGTTAATGCTGCACTGGCAATAGACTTGACCGGACAAATAGCTGCAGAATCAGTTGGTCCAGTGATGGTAAGCGGTACAGGCGGACAGTTGGCTTTTGCCGTCGGCAGTAACCTTTCTAAAGGCGGTCGTAATATTACCGTATTACCCTCAATAGCCCAGGGCGGAAAAGTTTCCCGGATAGTACCTGAGTTACAGTTAGGATCAGTTGTCTCTGTCCCCAGAACATTAGCAGACAAAGTAGTTACCGAATATGGGATTGCTAATCTTAAGGGCAAAACACAACGGCAAAGGGCTGAAGAACTAATAAATATCGCGCATCCTGATTTCAGAGAAGAGCTAAGGAGTCGAATGCTGGGTTTATTTTAAAGTTTTTATCATTATGAAGTAAATTATTTTAATACGCCAGTCAATTTTATGTTTCCTTTACCATCAAATTTGTTCCTGCCGCCCGTGTGAAACATGGAAAAGCTTTAAAGTGCGTTCGGTCGCCTCCTGCACAAGTTTTCCCGCATTCTTCATAGCGTCGTTGCGTTCCATACATCTTGGTAAAATACTGACAACGGCGTCTATTCCGCAATTGTAGACTTCTTGATAGTCCTCACCGAGTTCTCCGGCAATGGCAATCACCGTTTTGCCCGCCAGCTTCGCCCGCCTGGCTATCCCCACTACTGTTTTTCCACATGCAGTCTGATGGTCAATCCGACCTTCCCCCGTCAAAACGAGGTCGGAGTCAGCCAGATGTTTGTCGAATCCGATACTATCGCATATTATATCTATCCCGCTGTGTAGAGAAGCGTTGAGAAACGCCACCAGGCCGGCTCCCATACCGCCGGCGGCGCCGGCGCCCGGCATATTCTCGACCTCCAATTTCAGCTCTTGTCTGATTATATTTGATAAATTGCGCAAGGCAGCATCAAGCTGGTTAACCATATCCGAAGTCGCTCCTTTCTGTGGCCCGTACACATGAGCAGCGCCGTCAGCACCACACAGCGGATTGGTTACGTCACAGGCACAGATGATACTCGACTCCTCAATAAGGTGGTGTCGCCCGGAAATATCGATATGTCTAAGTTTCGCCACGCCGGCACCGCCCGACGGAATGGCATGACCTTCCGCGTCCAGGAGCTTTATCCCCAGAGCCTGCGCCATGCCGGCACCACCATCGACTGTGGCACTATCACCCAGACCGATAATTATCTTACGGCAACCGGATTCCAGAGCCGCCAGAATTAACTCCCCCGTACCGTAGGTGCTGGCCAGCAGCGGATTGAGTTCATTTTTAGGAATTAGATTAAGGCCGGAAGCGGCGGCCATTTCAATAATAGCTGTGTTTCTGTCTCCTAATATCCCCCAGACAGCCTTAACGCTAACGCCCAGAGGACCGCGCACTCTGGTGCTAATTAATTTTCCCCCCGCAGCTTCTACCATGGCATTAACGGTACCCTCACCGCCATCGGCAATCGGTAACAACACCGTTTCACAGTCACTCATTGCCGCTTTAACCCCTTTTTCCATGGCTTTGGCCGCTTGAGACGAACTAAGGCTGCCTTTAAAAGATTGTGGCGCAATGAGTATCTTCATAGTAACAACTCGCACTCCTTTTCCATCCCCATTATTGTCCTACTAATGGGACGCTTGCAACTGAAACTACAAAAACTGCGTAAGTGGTATCATTATTTGTCCACCTTAGAAAGAATTTTCGGTATAATAGTATCCAGACAAGTGAAGACAGTAATTTTCATAGTTGAGGAGAGATAATATGGCGGTAAATGGTAGCACCGTTGATGCCGGGAAATTGGCGGATTTTTCCGCTAAAGCGCTTGAGAAGATGGGAGTACCGGAGGAGGATGCCCGATTAACCGCCCGGATACTCGTGGCGGCAGACCTTAGAGGTGTCGACTCACACGGCGTCGCCCATCTGGCCCCGTTCTACATCCGGCGGATAAAGGATGGCCTTATCAATGTGAAGCCACAGATAAAAGTTATCAGTAAGGCTCCAGGCACGGCTATCGTGGATGGCGACGGAGGTCTGGGCTTTGTGGTTGGTTATCGGGCAATGGAAGAGGCCATGAAGCGTGCGGAAATGACCGGCGCCGGTTTTATCGCCGTCCGTAACAGCACCCATTACGGTGCCGGGGCCTATTATGCCATGATGGCACTCTCCCGCGATATGATTGGCATCTCGCTTACGCAAGGTGGTGTCGGCATAGTTCCTCCCGGGGGCAGGGGGAAAGGTGTCGGCCTGAATGTAATCAGCGTGGCCGTTCCGGCAAAAGAAGAGGCTCCGTTTGTGCTTGATATGGCGACCGGCGTTGTCGCCGGAGGTAAACTGGAACTGGCAGCAAGGAACGGCACCCCGATACCGAAGGGCTGGGCAGTAGATATGGAAGGTAACCCGGTCACCGAAGTAGCCAAGGCCACCGGCGGTATTCTCCCGCTCGGAGGAACACCCCAACTCGGTGCATATAAAGGTTTCGGCCTGACGGTGCTGGTTGATATACTGTGCAGTACCCTCTCCGGTGGATTTACCGTTCCGGAAATGAACCGGGAGCTGAGTGCGAGAGGTAAGTCGAGTCACTTCTTCGGGGCTCTCCGCATTGAAAACTTTATGCCAGTGGAAAAATTCAAGCAGAGAATGGATGTCATGATAAAAGCGCATCATAATCTTCCCAGGGCAGCGGGCGTAGACAGAATATGCCTGGCTGGTGAAGTGGAGCGAGAAACGGAGAGAAAGCGGAAAAGCCGGGGCATTCCGCTTCATCCGGCCGTCGTTGCCTCGCTAAAGGAGTTGGCGGAAGACCTGGGGATTGATTATAATCTTTGAGCGGGTAACATGCCATCCTTATAATCTGACACATCGCCCAGGTCCGCATTGACAATATTTTTCAGGCCAGTTTACAATGAAGATTAACCGCAAGCTCAAAAGGAGTAGAAATAGATGGAAAACCGACCAATGGCGATTTTACTGGATGGAATAACCGGCAACCAGCGCATGCCTGCCGTAGAAGAAGGCGAGGAACTGGCCAGGGTAAATGCCGAACTTGTGGTCGCCGGATGCACCTGTGAGGCCGAGATAATCGAAGCGGCAAGGGACGCCGATGCCATACTGACGGTCGGGTCCAAAATGACCCGCTCGGTTATGGAGCAGCTACCGAGGTGCCAGGTAATCGTCCGTTATGGTATCGGATATGATACTATCGATGTCAACGCGGCTACGGATAACAATATTTTAGTGGTTAATATCCCCGACTTCTGCTTCGAAGAGGTATCCAATCATGCCATCGCCATCCTTCTCGCCTGCGCCAAAAAGGTAGTGACGCTTAACAACATGGTGAAACAGGGCAGGTGGACGGAAGCCAAGGCGGCCCAGGCACCGATGGTGTCGATTCACGGACAGACCCTGGGGATAGCAGGCTGCGGTAACATCGGCAGAATGACGGCCAGGAAGGCGCAGTGTTTCGGGCTGAAGATACTTGGTTATGACCCTTACGTGGACAAATCGCTGGCGGAGGAGCACGGGATAACACTGGTAAGCCTGCCCGAGCTGCTTAAGGGGTCGGATTTTATCTCTTTACATACTGCATTGAACAAAGAAACATGGCATATAATCGGTGAAAAGGAATTCAGGCAAATGAAACCGACCGCCTATATCATCAATACCGCTCGCGGTTCGGTTATCGATGAAAAGGCGCTTATCAAGGCTCTGCGAGAGAAGCGGATAGCCGGCGCCGGGCTGGATGTCTTCGAGCAGGAGCCGATTGACCCGGATAACCCGTTATTGAAAATGGATAATGTTATTGTTCTGCCCCACTCGGCTTCATATTCAGATGTGGCTTTTAAGCGTCTCAGGACATGCGTGGGGCAAGAAGCGGCCAGGGTCCTCAGCGGGCGGTGGC
The DNA here is from genome assembly GCA_041489355.1 of Dehalococcoidia bacterium. GTDB lineage: Bacteria > Chloroflexota > Dehalococcoidia > Dehalococcoidales > RBG-16-60-22 > JBGPRB01. Next base: position 3,017 of record JBGPRB010000103.1, on the reverse strand, counting down.
CGAAAAATGTCGTCAACAAGACGGTTAAACCGAAAATCGATTTAGTAAAGCAGGTGTAAGATGTCGGATTTATCGGAACAGGAAATGCTGGAAAAGCTTCGGGGGTTCGATACCCCTTCGGTGGGAAACATCGTGGCTACCTATCCGGCCAATCCTCTCTGCCTCAGGCTTTACGACCCCTGGCGGGGAAACTGGTATACCGACCAGTCAGTCCGGTGTATATATCCCGAACTGTGCAGGACGATAGGGTACGCCGTAACCGTGGTGTATTCGCTCCCCGCCCCCCATTATGGGCGATTGTCGTTTTTAGATTTAATCGATGCACTGGGAAAATCGAAGAAGCCATCGATAGTGGTAATTAAGCAGGACTTCCCGCCGGAGATACTGCCCAGGGTCGGGCTATGCGGGGGACAGATGACAGCGGCATTTAAAGCTTGCGGGGCTGTGGGCGTGGTGACCAACGGCCCATCACGGGATGTGGATGAAATACGCCATCTGAAATTTCAGTATCTCATGAGCGGTGTTACCTCAGGGCATGGCGACTTCGAGATAAAAGCGATAAACGTACCCGTTTCTGTCGCCGGGATGGATGTGGCCCCGGGCGAAATTATTCACATGGACGAGAACGGCGCATGCAAGTTTCCGGCGGACAGGTTGGCCGATGTCTGTAAAAATATCGATGCCCTTGCCAGGGCAGAGGAAAAACGGGCCAACGCATTAGGCAAGGCGAAGACAATCGAGGAGGTAAAAGCAGCGTTTACAGTAAACCGGGAATGACAGATTAAGCCGCCTTGACAGGCCAGGCGTCACCGTCATCTCATATTTTCAGAGAAAGGAAGGTTGTGATGGAAAAAAATCGACTCCGTGAACTACTGAATGAGGGAAACCCGACTCTGGGCACTCATGTAATATCAACATGGCCAGGCATTGTGGAAGTAATCGGCCACACCGTCGCGTTTGATTATATCGAGTATGTCGGCGAATACTCCTCTTTCAGCCTGGAACAAATGGATAACTTCGGTCGGGCGATAGAGCTCTTCCCGAATATGTCGGCAATGATGAAGGTAGAGGAGCAGACGAGGGGCTTCATCGCTGCCAGGGCAATTGATTCAGGTATCCAGAACGTGCTCTTTACCGATTGCCGTTCTGTGGAAGACGTTAAAGAGTGCATCCATTACGTCAGGTCGGAAACGCCCGAGGCCGGCGGTATCCACGGATACGGGATGCGGCGAAGCACCTCATACGGCTACGGCAGCAACATCGAAGCGTGGACAAAAGCGATGGATGAGATAGTCATCGCCATCATGATAGAGAAAAAGAAAGCTATTGAGAACCTCGAGGCGATATTAGACGTCAAGGGCGTGGACATGGTGCAATTCGGCCCCGCGGACTATTCGATAAGCATCGGGAAACCCGGGCAAACACAGGGCCCTGAAGTCCAGAAGGCACACCGGCACATGATAGAACTGGCCATAAAAAAGGGCGTTGCCCCCAGGGTAGAGGTAAGTAGCTTCGAACAAGCCAAGCCCTTTGTCGAAATGGGAGTCCGCCACTTCTGTATCGGCTGGGATACGGTGGTCATGTCGCAGTGGTGTCACCAACAGGCGGAAGGAATGCGGGGATTGCTCAGCCGGTAAAGGGTGAAAATACCAACCGGCGCGGCAAACGGCTGCAACAAAGGAGAAGACATGGCGAAACCGAAGGTATTTGTGAGTCGAGTCATAGCGCAGGAAGCCCTGGACAGGATTGCCGGGGTTGCCGAGACGGAAGTATGGCAAGAAGAACTGCCGCCGCCGTATCAGGTTTTACTGGAAAAAGCTCGAAAGGCAGACGGTTTGTTAACGTTATTAAACGACATAGTCGACGCCAACCTGATGGGAAACTCACCCGGTCTTAAAGTGGTCAGTAATATGGCTGTTGGCTATGACAATATCGATATCCAGGAAGCAACCAGACGAGGTATCGTCGTCGGCTATACTCCAGGGGTGCTGACGGAGACGACGGCTGACTTTGTATTTTCTTTGCTTATGGCCGCCGCAAGGCGTGTGGTTGAAGCCGATACCTACACCCGCCAGGGAAAATGGAAGGCCTGGGGACCCATGGTCTTACAGGGGCAGGACATTCATCACGCCACGCTGGGTATCATAGGCCTGGGGCGTATCGGTACCGAGGTAGCCAGGCGGGCTAGAGGCTTTAGCATGAAGGTCCTCTATTACAGCAGGACGCGGCGAAGTCCTCAGGAAGAGAGCACACTCGGCGTGGAATATGTTCCCGAGCTATCGCTACTGCTGTCCAGGTCTGATTTCATCAGTGTAAATGTACCGCTGACAGCCGAAACGAAATGCTTAATAGGTAAACCCGAATTTGCCATGATGAAGCCGAACGCCGTCTTCGTCAACACGTCGCGTGGTTCTATCGTCGACCAGAAGGCGCTTTACGAAACACTCAAGAACAAGAAAATCTTCGCAGCCGCCATAGACGTTACCGAAACCGAACCGATACCTCTCGACGACCCGCTGCTGACCCTCCCGAACGTTATTATTGCTCCCCACATTGCCAGTTCCAGTTTTTCTACACGCACGAAAATGGCTATCATGGCTGCGGATAACTTGCTGGCGGGTCTGAAAAACGAGATACCTCCGTATTGTATTAATCCCCAAGCATTGAAAGGTTAAATGCTACCCGACCCTCCCCGTAGTTTCTTCTCTCTATATGTTATTCAATATACTAAATCGCTAAATTGTGAAATGGAGGTCATCTTAACAATCTACTGTAACCTGACACGATGTACAACTAAGGGGTAACGTTAATATTTCCTGCAAATATTCAGCAGAATATCCGTTGCTTTCTCCAGGTACTCCTTAGTTATAATTAAAGACGGCATAAAACGCACCACATTATGATAACGCCCGCACGGCACGGCAATTATACCCTGGCTAAGAAGCTCGGATAGAATCTTCCCCATTGTCTCACCAGGGAGGGGTTCTTTAGTTTCCTTGTTCTTCACCAGCTCAACT
>JBGPRB010000102.1:0-10163 GCA_041489355.1 Dehalococcoidia bacterium | reverse complement strand
CGGAAAGCCGGCCTCGATAACGTCAACGCCCAGCTTTTCCAGCTGTCTGGCTATCTCCAGCTTTTCCTGAACGTTGAGAGAACCCCCCGCCGCCTGCTCCCCATCCCGCAATGTGGTGTCAAAAATGATAACCCTGTCCATATATATGTTCCTCCTTGGAGAATTATTCAGAGATGCAACCGCCTGTTCCCCTCTCTTCAAATCAGAGAGGGGCGGATAAGGATGAGGTTAATTCTCCGCAGATAAGAACCTACATAGTACGACATGGTTATATACATTATATATATTCTAAGCGATTTTGTCTATAGGGGGAGTTTTAGGTACTGTTTGCATTTGGTTGCTAGCCTCCTTATAATAAGCGAAAGGTGTTTATAAAATATTTTCTCGCAATAATTATTAGCTTTGCTTTGAGTTATTGGGCTAGTTTTTGGGCACATGGGAATTGGGATTGGCCGATGTGGGCTTTCTGGTTGTGTTTGTTCATTCTCTGGGGAATACTTGGTACTATCGCAGTAATGATTGCTAAAGAAATTTGAATTTTCTCTCTTATTTAATTTGTAAGCCATAAAAGCTAAACCACAGCCTTCAATAATGATAGCAAACAAACCTATAACATTAACGATATTCCATTCCAAATTTATCATCTCAACTTCACCACCTAAGGCTTTTATAGGAATGATAAAACGGGGATGACACCAAATGCAAACAGTACCGAGTTTTAGACTTTCTTCAAAAACATGATTGATAAGCTAAACACCTAGAATTTAATGATTGACATCGGGAAGTGGAAGTACCTAAGGGTGTTAAGGTAAAATACATAATTAGGGACAAGCCCCAAAAAAGACGTAGTAAGATGCAACGAGGAACACAACTCATAATAGGGCAGATAAGATAGAGGTTTGAACACTCTGGTAAGGCGGTGAAAACATGAAAGAAGATCGGGACACTTATAAATATGAAGTCAAACGAGGCAGTAGGACAGTGTATCGTGGGATAACTGGTGATATCAAGAGGCGCGAAATGGAGCATAAAGCTAGGTGGTCCGATTGTAAGGTTGAACAAGTAGGGAAAAAGGTAACGAGAGAGAACGCACTCAAATGGAGACGGGAGCATGAAAGACATACATCCAGCAGGTGGTGAAAATCGAGATGTTTTCGTTCTTGGAGCTGGTTTCACAAAAGCCTTTTTCCTCAAAGCACCTCTGTTAGTCGATGAATATGATTTGCGGGATATAAGTGAAAAGTATAAGAAGTTCGACCAAGCTTACCGAATATTAGACATAGAAATGACAAAGCGCGATGATGGCAGAATTGACATTGAACGGCTGATCACTCGTCTGCAGGACTGTATGCCCTATGATTTTGATATTGGTTCTCAACAACAGTTATCTATGTTATTAGCTGACGTTAAGAATTGTTTTTTGCGGCGAATTAAAGAGGCTAGAGATGGAGCAAATTACGTCGAAGATTTAAAAGAGTTCGCTAAATACTGTGTCACAAATACAACAAACATTGTCACTTTCAACTACGATGATTTTCTAGATGAAGCGATTTGGAGCGTAGCTGGTGCGTTATCTCCGATAAATGAACCATATTGGAATCCAGACGGAGGTTATGGTTTCTTTTGCAAACCCTCTAGTTGTGTAATAGAGGCTAAGAGTGTTCAAATGGATTTGAATGTAGCTATAAAGTTGCTCAAACTTCATGGTTCAATAAATTGGCGTATTGGCAAAGGAGCTTCACATCCGTACTCTATGGATACAATAGTACATGACGAAAGTTGGTATCAACCCGAACTTTATGATAGTTGTTCCGGAGTTGTTAATTTGCATCTTGAAAGCGAGCCTTTAGTTGTACCGCCAACACTAACTAAAACAGCGTTCTATGAGCAACCGATTCTAAGGTCAGTGTGGTATCTAGCATATGAATTGCTGCTAAAGGCGCACAAAGTCACATTCATTGGTTGCGGCTTACCCGCCACAGATATTCTTGCTCGTACGTTAATGACAGAATCTCTTGCGTTAGTGCATAAAGAAGATATCTATGTTGTGAATGTAGCTGGTACGGATGAAGAGAAACAGAAGATTCAGAACGATTACCGTAGCATTTTTGGTGCTTTGGAAGAGGAACAATTTTGTTTTAATGGAGCTCTTGAGTGGTCAAGGCAACTTGTCAATCACAACAGACCAGAAAGCAATAATGGCAATCAATAAAGGGAAGAACCCTTTTAGATACCTCACGCCGTTTCATGGGCGACGTCCTTGAATGTAATCTCAGCCCACTCGATAGCCTCCTTCTCCCTCCTCCTGTCTTTCGCCATTTCCGCATAGACTGAATCCAAGTCGGGGTGAACAACGTGGGGCCTGACTAATTCCTCAATAAACTTGCTTATTTTCCTTGGTCCTAAGGTCTTGTAGAGGCCCTCGTAGACCTCTTTATCAATTGTCAGGGTCAGTTTCTTCTGCATAACCCACCTCATTACACGTATACGATACGTGTATTTCTTTAATATATCAATAATGAATATCTATTTTCTTCTATGTAGCTGCGGCTGATTTTTACGCCTGCCTTCTAGCACGGCTCCTGGTAGCTTTTTCTTCCGGCAGCATAGCGCCCAGGTTGCCCCTGACCATGGCAACACGGCCTGTCCGGGCAATCTCCTTGATGCCGAAGCCGCGCAGCAACTTCAGCAGAGACTCGATTTTATCTTCGTCACCGGTAATTTCAATCGTGAGCGAGTCCGAAGCCACATCGACGATATTGGCCCGGAAAATATCGGCTATTTCAATAATTTCGCTGCGCGTCGTCGAGCTGGCCTTTACCTTCACGAGCGCCAGTTCCCTACCGGTAATCTTTTCCGCGGTGATATCGAAAACCTTGACCACATCTATGAGCTTGTCCAGCTGCTTTCTGACCTGCTCCACCGTGGCGGTCGTCCCGTTGACGACGATAGTCACCCGCGACAGGTGAGGCACCTCACTGTGTCCCACAGCGATACTATCGATGTTGAACCCGCGCCGGCGGAAAAGGCTTACCACACGATTGAGGACGCCGGGCTTATCCTGCACAATAGCGACTAGGGTGTGCTTCGTCGTGGCCATGTCGACACCTCTTTCTCCGGATGTTCGATAAACTCGGCGACCGATGCCCCCGGCGGCACCATCGGGTAGACGTTCTCTTCCGGTTCCACCATGAAATCTATCAAAAACGGGCCGTCATGCGCCATCGCCCGCTCTATCGCCGGCATGACCTCCTCGCGGCGGGTCACCCTCAACCCGGCGATGCAGTAGGCCTCGGCAACTTTAACGAAGTCCGGGCAGGACAGAGGGGTAGCGACATATCTCTTACCGTAAAACAACTCCTGCCACTGCCTGACCATGCCCAGGAAGCCGTTATTCATCACCGCTATCTTTATAGCAATATTGTCCTGGACGAGGGTAGCCATCTCCTGAATCGTCATTTGCAGGCTGCCATCACCATCGATACACCAGACCACCTTATCGGGACGGCCGACCTTAGCCCCCATAGCCGCCGGCATCCCGAAGCCCATAGTGCCCAGTCCGCCGGAGGAAATAAAACAATTCGGCTCATTGAACCAATAATACTGCGCCGTCCACATCTGGTGCTGACCAACCCCGGTGACAACGATAGCCTTGCCACCGGTAGCTTCATATAACTGCCGGATGATATACTGCGGCAGCAGTTCCGCACCCTCCCTGATATCCGTCAGGGGGTGCTGTTGCCGCCACTCATCAAGCTGTTTAATCCAGTCGACGTGCTGCCGGCTTTCAATCATCTTATGCATCGCCTGGAGCACCGCCTTGACATCGCCGACGATGGGTACATCGACACGCACATTTTTGCCAATCTCCGCCGGGTCTAAATCGATATGGATGATTTTGGCATTGGGCGCAAAACCGCTTATTTTGCCTGTCACACGGTCGTCAAAACGCATCCCGATAGCAATGAGAAGGTCGGTATTATCGATAGCCTTATTGGCATAGCCGGCCCCGTGCATCCCGGCCATCTGGTAACTGAGCACGTGGTCTTCCGGGAAGCAGCCGATGCCCAGCAGGGTGGTGACAACCGGTATCTGGGCTGTCTCGGCAAACTTTTTCAGGTCTTCACTGGCCCCGGATATAATAACACCCCTCCCCGCAATAATGAGAGGTCGCTGCGCTTCATTTATCAGTTTGGCGGCACTTTTAAGCTGCGTGGGGTGCCCCCTGGTCGGTATCTTATAGCCGGGCAGGTCCACCCTATCGGGATAGATGAACTCGGCCTGGTCCATCTGGACATCCCTGGGGAGGTCGATAAGCACCGGGCCGGGACGTCCCGTCCTGGCGATATAAAACGCCTCTTTAATCGTTGCCGCCAGTGTCACCGTATCCGTAGCCAGATAGCTGTGCTTGGTAATCGGCAAAGTGATACCGGTAATATCTATCTCCTGGAAGGCATCCTTGCCGATAAACGGCCGGGGGGCCTGACCGGTAAAAGCAACTATCGGCACGGAATCAAGGTAAGCGTTAGCGATGCCGGTCACCAGGTTCGTGGCGCCGGGACCGGAGGTAGCCACGCAGACACCCACTTTGCCCGTAGCCCGCGCGTAGCCATCGGCGGCATGGGCGGCACACTGCTCGTGACGCACCAGGATATGCCGAAGCTGTGGGTACTGAGGCAGGGTATCATAAAACGGCAAAATATAACCGCCGGGGAAGCCGAACATAACATCGACCCCCTCCTGTATCAGGCTTTCACATACAATCTGGGCACCAGTCTTTTTCATAAAAGCTCCCTTTATTTAGTAAACACCGCCCCGGTGCTGGCCGAAGTTACATTATCTATATACCGTCGAAGGTAACCCGATTTTATCCTCGGTTCAAAAGCGGCAAGCTTATGGAGGCGGTCGGCTATCTCTTTATCGGTAAGCTCTACGTCAAGCTTATGGCCAGGGATATCAATATTTATCATATCCCCTTCTCTCACGGCAGCAATTGGCCCTTTAGCCGCCGCTTCCGGGGAGACATGGCCGATGGACGCGCCGCGGGTAGCCCCGGAAAATCGGCCATCGGTAATCAGGGCGACATCTTTTTCCAGGCCGAAGCCGGTAATCAGAGAGGTGGGCGTAAGCATTTCCCGCATACCAGGCCCACCTTTGGGCCCTTCATAACGGATGACCAGCACATCGCCGGGTTTTATTTTCCTATTCATAATAGCCTTCGTGACCTCTTCCTCAGAGTCAAAGACGCGGGCCGGGCCACGGTGCACCAACATCTCCGGAGCCACCGCCGCTTTCTTGACCACGGCTCCCTCGGGAGCCAGATTGCCGAAAAGCAGGACAAGTCCGCCGGTAGCCGAATGAGCATTTTTCACGGAACGGATAACCTCATTGTCCAGCGTCTTTACACCGGCGATATTTTCCCCTACCGTTTTGCCCGTCACGGTCTTCGATTTCAGTTTCAGCAGTCCCTTAAGCTCACCCATAACCGCCGGTATACCCCCGGCCCTGTCCAGCTCCTCGATGTGGTGCGGGCCGGACGGCCTCAGCTTGCAGAGATAGGGAGTCCGCTGGCTTATCTCGTTTACCGTGGCCAGTTTAAAGTCCACACCGGCCTCGCTGGCGATAGCCATGAGATGCAGGACCGAATTGCTACTGCCTCCCAGGGCCATATCGACCGTGAAAGCGTTGTATATGGCGTCACTATTAATAATGCTACGCGGGCGGATATCCCCGGCCAGGAGCTTCATCACCTGCTCACCGGCCTTCCTGGCCAGACCGCGCCGCCGGGCATCGACGGCCGGAATCGTGCCATTCCCCGGCAGTCCCATGCCCAGGACCTCGGTCAGGCAGTTCATGGTATTGGCGGTAAACATACCGGCGCAGCTACCACAGCCGGGGCAAGCGGCCTGCTCCAGCTTTTCCAGCTCGGCTTCGGTCATATTACCGGCGGTCACGGCTCCCACACCTTCAAATATCGTATTTACGTCAATCTTCTTACCGTCCAAGTACCCCGCCAGCATCGGGCCGCCGCTGACAAAGATAGCCGGCAGGTCCAACCTCACCGCCGCCATCAACATGCCGGGGACAATTTTGTCACAGTTGGGTATAAAGACCAGGGCATCGAAAGCGTGGGCTTCCGCCATTATCTCTACGGAGTCGGCAATCAACTCCCGACTGGGCAGGCTGTACTTCATGCCGGCATGGTTCATAGCGATGCCGTCGCACACAGCGATGGTATTGAACTCGAAGGGAACGCCACCGCCCGCACGCACGCCCTCTTTCACAGCATCGGCGATACCGCGCAGGTGGATATGCCCGGGCACGACATCGGTAAAGCTGTTGACGATGCCAATAAACGGCTTATCTATTTCTTCGCGGGTGCAGCCCAGAGCGTACAGCAGCGAGCGGTGCGGTGCCCTCTCTATTCCCTTTTTTACAGCGTCACTTTTCATATTTGCCTTCCTGTTCAAAATCCCCCTTAATCCCCCTTTACGAAAGGGGGAGATGGATGGGGCGTCTCTTCTTAGGCACTCTATTAAATAGCTCTACTAAAAAAATAACCGTCTCTAAAGACGGACTGGAAAAAACTTTAGCTTAAAGCCCGTATTTAAAGATAACACGAGTGTGTGTTTATTGTCAAGCTAAAAGGAGAGAAGAACTAATGTAAAAAGGTTGAGCTTGGAGGACTGCCCTTAAAAATTTACAAGATTATATATCTAACGGTACGCTTCGCTCCTATGCCGTATAACTGATATATCGACAACCATATTATTATCGTCGATACTATAAATAACTCGGTACTCACCGACCCGTATTCGCCAAAGGCTTGAATGTCCGTGAAGTTTCTTACAGCCAGAAGGCCTGGGGTTTGACGCAAGTAGCTCCACCTTCTCCAGAATACGTTCGGCAACGGTTTGAGAAAGGGATTGAAGTTCCTTTCGAGCCGAACGAGCAAAGACTATTTCATAAAGTGGCATTTAAGGCCGGCCAAGGATTTTCTTTTTGACTTCTTTAAGTGTCTCGCGCGGTTCAGATTCTCGCTCTTTCACCCGCAGTGTATCATAGAAGTCCTCCCAGATTTCTCCGTGCTCCTTGAGGTCAATCAGCACCGCCTTTTTCTGTCCATCATCATCGATGACAAACTTAACACCTTTTACCATATGACTCCTTAAAGCCGGTTTTCCATATCAGATATATTTGATTATAAATCTAATTCGCAGGCAAAGCAATCGATTAAACAGGAGCGTAGTACGCCCCGTTGCTTTGTAGGGAAAAAGAAAGGCGAGTTTATTGTCAAGCTGGTGTAGCTGTCTCAGCAGGCTGCCACTGCCATGCCTTCCCCTTGAGGAGGACATGGCCCAGCCCTGGAAATGGAAAGTGAAAGGCGATTACCAGAGCTTTTTCGGCGGCGGCTCTGTCCAAAAGTTTGCGCCTGGTTACACCTATTAGCTCAGGAACAATATCGAACACGGAACACCATTCCGGATGCTCCAGATGGATGGGGTGAAGGACGACATCGGAGATGCACAGCAGTCGCTCATTTTTCGATGAAATAGCTAAAGCCATATGCCCCGGCGTATGGCCGGGCGCGGCGACGGCAGATATACCCGGGACGATTTCAGTTTCATGGTCGACCAGGTCCAACTGACCCTGTATCGGCGGAAGGTTCTGGCGAGCGCATTTCAGGAGTATTTCCCGGCTGTGCCCTTCCAGTTTGCGTTCCGCCTTCCCTGAGGTCCAGAAATCCCACTCGTCTTTCCACAAAATATAGCGGGCATCAGGAAAGGCCGGCTTTCCATCTTTATCAGTGTTACCGCCAAGATGGTCCGGGTGCCCGTGCGTGATGATGACCGTATCAATGTCCCCGGGAGTAATCCGCTCGGCTTTCAGGTTTTTAAGGAGTCTGCCGGTGGTCGGAGCAAGGTTACCCGCCCCCGTATCCACCAGTATCAGGTGCTTACCGGTATCGACGACCAGACAGATGTAGGGACTCGTCCATGCCGCCCATGGCGCTGGCAGGTTATGCTGTAGCAGTGCCGGCTCAAGAGATTCGCCCGGCGCATTGGAGAAAAGGAGGGTGGCTGGCGGCGGGAAATCGGGCGGCGCGTAGGTATGGGTGCCGTCACTGACGGCGATACATTTAAAATTCCCCACCCTGAAGCGATAACTTTCAGTGTCCATGGTCACCTCCTGCTTTGCCATCATAATTATTCAGGTAAGGGAAATAGACTATGCCTCCTCCCCTCCCCCTGGATTCTGGCCTTCGCCAGAATGACATCTTTTTATTTCAATGGATTCCAGCTTTCGCTGGAATGACAGTGTTGAAGTTCTGGATTCCCACTTTCGTGGGAATGACAATTGTGAGAAGGACGGGAATGACAAAGATAACAACCTCAACCACGGCGACATTGCTTTTCTTCGATTTCCTTTATCTTGTTTATCCGGGCGATGTGCCGACCGCCCTCGAACTCGGTGCTGAGAAAATCCTCAACGATAACCTTTGCCTGTGCCTTACCCTCCTGCGCCGCCAGACAACAAATTTGAGCGTCGTTATGAAGTCGGGCGCGGTGAGCGGTAAAAACATCGTGACACTGAGCGGCCCTTATCCCTCTCACCTTATTGGCGGCGATGCACATGCCGATGCCGGTGCTGCATATCAGGATACCTCTATCGAACTCGCCCCTGACGATAGCCTCAGCCACCTGCACGGCGATATCGGGATAATCAACCGCATCCTCGGTATAGCACCCGAAGTCATGAACACTGTGCCCCGCTTCGGTGATGATTTTAATAACAAGCTCCTTGAGAGCACAACCCCTGTGGTCATTACCGACAGCAATACGCACGGAAACAACCTCCTATATAAAGTTAACGCCATTCAGTCGAAATTATGAAACATTTTTAATACTTCACGGATTTCCAGCCAGCTGATACGCCCCTGGCGGATAAGCTGGGGCGGACTGGCAGCCAAATCGACAATCGTGGATAGCTCACGCATCTTCAGCGGCCCCTGGTCCAGTATCAGAGCTACCTCATTGATGCTCTCTCCAAGCTGCGTTACGACCTCCTCGACAGAGTACGTACCCGGCCTTCCGCTGATATTGGCGCTGGTCGTGGTCAGGGGATAGCCTGTCATTCCCAACAGGCGCAGTATAACCCGGTTATCCGGTATGCGTATGCCGACGGTATCAAGTCCGGCTACCAGCATTGACGGAATCAACTCTTTTCTCTTCAGCACCAGGGTCAGCGCCCCGGGCAGATAATGTACGGCAAGATACCGGGCGGACTCGCTCATATAGGCATACTTTTCCACCTCAGCGATGGAGCTGACAGCGACATGGATAGGATTGGAGTAGGCGCGGCCCTTCAGGTGAAAGACCCTGGTTATGGCGCGCGTATCCAGGGCATTGGCCGAGAAAGCATAACCGGTATCGGTAGGACAGACCACCACCTCACCCCTGTTGAGGAGCCGGACGGCGTGCTCAAGTATTCTGTCATCGGGACTGGCGGCATCTATCTTTTCTATCTTCGTCTTCATATTATCCCCCTAGCGGAGCGTTGGGAAACACGTTGAGACGTAAATCAGAAATTTCCCCCAGCATCATTCTAGCGTATCCGGCGGCGGCAATCATAGCGGCGTTATCGGTACAAAGGGAGAGTTCGGGGAAAAAAACATCAATTCCCTTCTTCCGGCATGTTTCCTGAAAAACCTGGCGGAGTCGACTGTTAGCGGAGACACCGCCGGTAACACTGACAGCCGATACTCCCCGTTCATCGGCGGCGCGCATGGTCTTGGCGACAAGCACATCGACGACGGCCTCCTGAAAGCTGGCGGCGATATCAGCCAGGGGCAATGACTCGTTGCGGGCAACGCTATCTTTGAACTTGTTGATAACCGAAGTTTTCAGTCCGCTGAAACTGAAATCAAGCGTTTTACTTCTTATCATCGGCCGGGGAAAATTAAAGGCTTTGCTATCTCCCTGTCGGGACAGTTTATCAATTACCGGCCCGCCGGGAAATTCGAGGCCGAGGAACTTGGCAATTTTATCGAAGGACTCACCAGCGGCATCATCCAGAGTGGTACCCAGCAACTCGTAGCGGCACGAATCCCGAACGTAAAGCAGCATGTTATGCCCCCCGGAGACAGTCAGGCAGACGTGGGG
>JBGPRB010000101.1:0-10290 GCA_041489355.1 Dehalococcoidia bacterium | reverse complement strand
TGCATCGCATTAGGCAAGTTATTCTAGAGACTGTTAATCGGCAGTCTCCAGGCGGCAATCTTCAAACTAGGTCTGTACTTGAAACCGCGCTTGAGACGCTTGGTTTGCCACGAAATACCCAAAATGAGCAGGCGATGTTGACTATTTGGCATGACTTATTTCGTACTGGCTACCTTGCTTGGGGATTAGACTTTAGTAATAATCAACCACCTTTTTGTCATGTGACAGAGCAAGGTCGTACAACACTTAAGAATTTAACTCGTGACCCCGCTAATCCAGCTGGCTATCTTGCTCACCTTGCGGGAGTCACAACTCTAAATCCAATTGCTCAATCCTATTTAGATGAAGCTCTGAAAACCTACAATACAGATTGTATTAAAGCTGCTGCTGTTATGATTGGTGCAGCTACGGAAAGTATGATACTACAACTTCGTGATACTTTACTTGAACGAATCCGTGTACTTGGTCGTAAACCGTCCAAAGCTCTAGAAAGTCAATTTATCAAAACAATTATTGATGATGTTAGTAACGAATTAAGCTCTCATAAGAAAGAGATGCCCCATGCCTTAGCGGAATCATTCGAGCAATATTGGCCAGCATTTACAGGGCAAATAAGAAATGAACGAAATGAAGCTGGGCATCCAAAGAGCATAGAGCCTGTTACTTACGAAACTGTGCAAGCATCACTTTTAATTTTTCCTGAACTAGCAAAGCTAATTCAAAATCTTTTAACTTGGATAAGTTCCGAGTATTCTTAGCTGGCTTTTCCGACGTCCTGTTAGTATGGCAGGACGTCTTATTAAGCACCGTGACACCGCTTATACTTAAGGCCACTACCACAAGGGCACAGAGCGTTACGGCTAACCTTGCCGTAAGGCTGGGAATCCTTTCCAGCCACCACACCGCCACCGCTATAATTGGGGTGAATATTAATACGCTGGGCTATGTCCTCTTTAGCAAACTTGGCGAAATCAAGAATAAGAGGACGTACAACATCAGTCAGGCTCTTGCCTTGACTCACACTATAGAGACGAAGCGAGTGTATAACATCATCAGGTAACCTGAGACTGATTTTTGAAGTATTCCGACCCCTTGTCATAATGTCCCCAACTATAACACACCGTAAAATTTATTGTCAAGTTATTATTTAGCTTCGAGCTTACGAGTGGCATAGTGTCCGACACTATAAGATATTGAAATTTTAGCTTCAGATAGGCTCAGACTACTCTGAACCCCCCTGCTAGTATTGGAGGGGGGTAAGCGAGGCGGGAAAACCGCCAGCGCCCATATACCGAATATTAGAAGAAAATATCTGTTTTGTCAAGACGGCAAGAGCCTGCATATTGCCAGGCAAAGATTCACCACCCCACCCCACCAGGCTACGCCCTACCACCTATCACCACCAGGGAACGCCCCATACCACCCACCACCAGAACACACCCCACCACCTGTGACGGCTCTTGCCTTGGTGGTAATTACGGAAGCGGGCAACGGTAAACGAGAGATACGGAATTCCGTACCTTTGCCTCTTTTAAGGCTACCACCTGCGGGCAAGAGTCAAGATGAACCGCCACCCCCACCAGGATACCTTGCTTCGCAGAGGGGGCGGTGCCGAGAGGTACTTTTTTACTACCAAGACCGTGCTTGTTTTATAATGTAAACACTAACTCACAGGATACACGACAGACGCTTGCCGGAGAAAAAGTGTGTCATACGGCGGGTGGCGTGCGCCGACCCGCCTATCCCGCCAGTGTTACTTGACAACATAGACCAGCATCATGGTATAATCTCAGGCATGAAAAGCAAGCTCATATGCCCGCATTGCGGAAAGGAAATTATACTTAAGTGCCTCCGGTGTGGCCATACCTGGATACCAAGACTACCAGTAGAGCCTAAGAAGTGTCCAAAATGCTTCTCCCCCTACTGGAACAAGAAGAAATGGAAGGGGATAAAACATGACTAGTTTCTTAACATTCATGGCAATACCGGCCATAAAACAAGCAACTGAAAAATCCACGTTCGGAAAACCCTACGTTCGCATAGGAAGATTATACGCTGTAGTAGGAGTTTGGGTTTATCAGCAAGGCGGTTTACTCGGATACGTTCTAAGAGAACATCCACATTTGCTTGTAAAGTTGATAGCACCTCCAGACCCTTCCTTCGTCCCTGAACAAGCATTAAAGGAACTTTACGATACACGCAAAGTAGTTTCCAAGGAACTAGAAAACCTGGAAAATGACGAGAACACTTTCTTCAGTCTCTATACCTTGAGAGAACTTCGTCAAAGCGGGATTGAGTTAATAAAATTCCCCACTGATAAAGGACTCGATAAAAAAGTTGACTTCGAGTCAGCAAGCCAAATCATGCGTCTTGCCTTTATAAAAGGAGTTGCCTTTGGTTTCCATTACCCTAAGCAATTTGCCAATTGTTGGGATGTTAGTTACAAGGTTGTTCCAGACAAAGAATGGACTGAAGCATGGAAACACGGAATTGTACCTGAAAAGCAACGTACAATTCCTTTCGACCAAGCAGTGTATGACCTCTGTGAGGGAGCCATAGCATGGAATAGAGAGGAATCTTTTAAAGTTCTGAATAATTCGGACATCGAAATACTACAAAACATACACTCTGGATATAAGAAGCCTAAGTAAGGGGGTAAAGAAATGAAATTTTCAGGTCTGAAACAGGTAGAACATTCTGATTATACGAAGGAAGAAAGTAGGCATTCCTACACGTGCGGACATTGCAACAGACCTGTTTCCGGCGTTGTCGTTTCCACTTATCGCACCGTCTTAGGACACGTTGAATGGGTGCTTTGTACAAATTGTGGTTATGGGTCTGTCTTAAATGACGGCAACCTATATCCTGGTACTGTATTCGGCCCGGTTATCGAGGGATTACCCAAAGATGTCTCAGACGCATATTCTGAAGCACGCAATTGTTACTCCATAAATGCGTTCACCTCCACTGAGCTAATATGCAGAAAGATACTAATGCACGTCGCCGTTGAAAAAGGTGCCAAGGAAAAAGAATCATTTGAATCTTATCTTACTTTCCTGGGTGAAAAGGGTTATATCACTCCGCCTATGACCGCATGGGTAAACCTTATTAGACAGCACGGAGGCAAAGCTACCCACCTTATTGAAAAGCCGGATAGGAAGCGGGCAGAAAGTACCTTGATGTTCACGGCAGAGTTACTTCGCCTTATTTATGAGATGGAACATTTAGCCAGCCAATATACACCTAAGCCTCAGTCATGAAAGGGGTAACAAATGAGAACCGCTATATATTGCCGAGTTAGTACAGACGACCAAGAGAAAGAAGGGACAAGCCTTCAAACCCAGAATGAGGCTTGCCTTAAATATTGCCAGGACAAAGGTTACCAAGTAGTTCGAAAATTCAGCGAGACCTATTCCGGCCTCACGCTTGACCGCCCGAAGCTCACTGAATTACGGGACATGGTAAGAGCTAACGACCTTGATATTATCGTGGTCTATTGCCTTGACCGCTTATCCAGAGACCCAGGACATGGCGCAAGGCTCTTTCAGGAACTAGAAGAACACCACGTTACGCTTGAAGCTGTCACAGAGGTAATAGAGAATACCGACATGGGCAAGCTCATAAGCTATATTCGAGGTTTCGCTTCCAAATTGGAAGCCGATAAAATACTAGAGCGCACCACACGAGGCAAACAAGCACGTGTTAAGGAAGGGAAACTTCCCCAGGGGACAGGCATCGGCATCTACGGGTACAACTGGGACAAAACCACCGGCAAGAGGTTGATTAACGAATACGAGACAAAGATAGTCCAGAAAATCTTTACAATGGCACTGACAGGCGTCAGTTTTAACAAAATCGCCATTGAACTAAACAAACAAGGAATCAGGACTAAATCGGGTAGTTCATGGTATCCCTTGACCGTCAGGCG
The DNA here is from genome assembly GCA_041489355.1 of Dehalococcoidia bacterium. Lineage (GTDB taxonomy): Bacteria > Chloroflexota > Dehalococcoidia > Dehalococcoidales > RBG-16-60-22 > JBGPRB01. Next base: position 6,362 of record JBGPRB010000101.1, on the reverse strand, counting down.
AATTGTCAACAACCCGACATATACAGGTAAGACCTATTACGGTATGACTAAGCGTGTCAGCAAGACAAAGGTAGTTACTTTACCACAAGAAAATTGGACGTTACTCCCAGACGTTACACCACCTATCATTACAGAGGAGATGTTTAAACGTACTCAAGAGACCATAGCCAACATAAAACAATCTCGCCCGATAAAGAAGAATAGCCCTTACTTGCTCACTGGTTTTACTAAATGCCCGAAGTGTGGATCGCCTATCGGCGGGACTACCATGAGCGGTAAATACAGGTATTATAAATGCCGAGGCTCCAATCCCACACCCACCAGGGGGAAAATCTGTGACGCTGGATACATCAAAGCTGACCGTCTTGACAGCGAAGTTTGGAAAAAGGTTGTTGAAATGGCTTCCTGCCCTATGACTATTCTACTCCGGCAATACGAGTATAAATTTTACGACCAATTTGACCCGATAGTATCGTATGACAAGCAAATAGAAGCATTACGAAAGAAGCTAAAGACATATTCCTTCAAAGAAAAAAATCTTTATAACTTGCTTCAACATGATAGTGTCACGAAAGAGTATGTCCTTGAATCAGTGGATAACCTCAAACGAGAACGTCTAAACGATGAGAAGCTACTCGATGGATTACTTTTTTCACGTAAACAAGCCAAACAAAGCGAGCGTTTTGACGTTAAACTCACCGAGATTTCCGATTCACTTCTTAAGGATTTACAATCTATCAATGTTGATGATAGTTTCAGTAATCACTTTAAGGACAAGCGCAGTTTCCTTGAACACATACATCTTGAATTGACAGCTGACCGTGATAGTTTCCGTTTTTGCTTCAGACTTGGCTCTATTTACTTAAATTCCTCTGACGAAAACAAATTTTCAGAAATAAGCAGTTTGATAAAAGACTTCGAGAAATCACACCCTGAAACCAATTCTCAAGACCTGGCTAATCTTGAGTATCTACTCCCCGAAGATTCGCCGTTATCTAAAATCCTCAATCCTATCAAGCAGGATTTAGTCACCACTGAACAAACATCGGGATGAATACGTGCACGTAAAAGAAGTCCTTTTAGGTTTAATCATATAAAAAAACGATGTAACTGGGGCATAACCGAGGAAATAAGACATATCTGATAAAGCAAAAAAGCGTGAATATAATAGAAAAAGGTTGATAATTTAAGAAAACAGTAATACAATATGCTCATAAAAGGAGGCAAGCGGCCTTCGCCTTTTTTCAAGGCCAAATGGGGTTCAGAAGGTCGGCAGTTCAAATCTGCCCGCCCCGACCATAAAAGAATAGAAATCCCTCGGAGATTTTCCGGGGGATTTTTTCATTTGTGCTTACTGGTGATTATAGAACATTATAGAGTAGAATAAAAGAGAAATCGTTTTATATTTAGGCACAGATGTTTAAAGAATTTCAGTTTCCATACGGTAATTCCGCTTTGACAGCCCACATTCCTTCGAAAAATATAGCCTTCATCTTAAAGAGAAAACATTCCAGAGGCCTGGCGGATGAGACCACAGCCCTGTTAGAAGCCATCAGGCATCCCATTGGTGCACCTCCCTTGATCGACTGCATCAGCAGGAATGATAAGGTTGTTGTTATCGTCACGGACAATACCCGGCCATGCCCTGACGACCGGCTGTTGCCGCCTCTTCTCGCGGAGTTGGAACGGAAACTGCCGAAGGAAAATATAACCATCATGGTCGCTTTGGGGCTGCATGCCGCTCTGAATAAGGACGAACTGAATAAAAAGCTGGGTAAGGATATAATGTCCGGATATTGTGTGCTTAACCATGATACTGCCGATACGGTGAATATTGGGGTCACGTCCCGTGGCACTCCGGTTGAGGTCAACCGGCTGGTTATGGAAGCGGATTTCCGTATCAGCACCGGCTTCATCGAGCCACATTTTTTCGCTGGCTTTTCCGGCGGCAGCAAGAGTATTGCTCCGGGTGTGTCAGGTAAGAAGGCTATCTATCACAACCACGGCTACGAAATGATTCAGCATCCGCTTTCTCGGGCCGGAATCCTGCAGGGAAATCCGATACACGAAGATATTGTAGAGCAGGCCAGGATGGCTGAGCTTAACTTCATCGTGAACGTTTTACTTAATGAGAGCAAGCAAATCACCCATGTGGTGGCCGGCGACCCCGTGAAAGCTCACGAGAAAGGCTGCCAGATTGAGAGAGAACTTGCCGGAGTCAAGGTGGACCACAAAGTGGACATTACCGTAACTTCTAATAGCGGGGCGCCCCTGGACCTTGATTTATACCAGACCTGCAAAGGAATAGATAGCGCCTCAATGATAACCCGGGAAGGAGGCATAATCATCATGGCTTCTTCCTGCAGCCACGGTGCCGGGCCTGAAGCGTTCACACAATCGCATTTAGTTTGTCACTCCCCTGCAGAGGTCCTGCAAAATTTACAGGCCGGGGGTCACAACCATCTTCCGTGGCAGAATCAACGTCTGGCCTGTGCCCAGCTAATTAATGAAATTTACTTGGTTTCCGAACTTGATGACAGCCTGGCTAAAGACATGATGATGGTACCGGTCCGCAGTATCGAGGAGGGTCTGAACAAAGCATTTCTCAAACTCGGTAATAAGGCCGAGATAGCTGTAATACCAGAAGGGCATCTTGTTTTACCGCTTCTGCAAAGCTAGAGCCCAGGAAAATATGTCCCTCAAGTTTTATTGGTTTCAATGGGTAGGTCAGGAGAAAAACAAAGTGGTATCACTATCCGGGGCAGGCCAAGACCGTTGGGAACAAAATATATTACAGGAGGTAATAAATGGAAACCTACGGTAATTATGATGTAGTGGTGATGGGTGGGGGAGTATCTGGCTGTGCGGCTGCCATAGCATCAGCCAGAGTTGGAGCTAAAACTATCCTGATTGAACGCCTTGGCATTCTGGGCGGTATGATGAACGTTACAGGGCCTCCAGGATGGGCTTTCTCTCACCTCTGGAATGAACGCGGTGAGCAGATTATTGCCGGCCTTGTAGAGGAGACACATCATAGGTTGGAGAAGGAAGGGCATGCCCTGCCGTATCCCAAACCCGAGGATCGCAACTTTAACAATGCTTATTCGTTTGTTGATCCGGACTGGTGGGGGCTCCTTATCTTTGAAATGCTGAGGGAGAACAACGTAGAGCTGCTTATGTACTCGGTCGCCGTAGAAGTCCTGAAAAAGGGTAAAAAGGCACAGGGCGTGGTCGTCGAGAACACATCCGGCAGGATGGCCGTCATGGGTAAGATGATTATTGAGGCCACTGGCGAAGGCGACATGGCTGTCAGGGCCGGCGTGCCGTTTTCCAAGGTTGACAGGACCAAAGAAGAGATCGATCCTCCCTCTATTACCTTCCATATGGACGGTGTAGACTGGGACAAGGTCACCGCGTACATGAAAGCCAACCCCGACCAGTTCTTAGGCGAATCCTGGGGCTTGAAACCCACACCTGAAATGGAAGCGACAAGGAAGAAAAGCCTGGAACGGCTCAATAGCTGCAAATCCATTCTTGACCTGGTCAGGGCAGGGACGCTGGGAACTATCAATTTCCCTGATCTTACCCGTAAGGCTCTGGCTGCCGGCGATCTTCATCCTTACGGCGACCTGGGCTTCTTTTTCACACCCCGGGATGGTGGGCATATACAGCCCGTATTTCAGCACTCGGCTCAAGTACCTGATTGCGATGCGACCGATGTCAAGGAGTTGAGTACCGGCGAGTCGGAAGCCAGGAGACAGGTGGTCATCGCCCTGAAAGCCGCTAAAAAGTACCTTCCCGGCTTCGAAAATGCCTACTTTACCAGACTGACCATCGGCATGAGGACCCGGGAGGGGAGACACATGGTCGGCGACTACCAGTTGACCAGCGAAGATGTGACTGAAGCGAGGAAGTTCCCCGACGTTATCGCCAAATGCGCCATGGCCACGCAAACAGGAGGCCCCTTCCACTCTACCGCGCACCCCGGTTCAGCCATGAATATCGACCCCAACCGTAAATATCACCGGCCCGGGGATAGGGGGTCATACGATATCCCCTATCGCAGCATGGTGCCGAAGAACGTTGAAAATATGCTGATTACCGGTAAACTGATATCGGTAAACGAAGACTTTAAGAGGGACCTTTTGCCGGACAACATCGCGACCGGGCAGGCTGCCGGTGTGGCCGCTGCCCTGTGTGCCAAGAAAGGCCTCACGCCCCGGGAGATGGAGAAAGACGTCAAGGAGCTCCAGGATATCCTGGTAAAACAAGGCGCCATACTAACCGGAACACATTAGGTACATAAAAGGAGAAAACAAAGTGAACATCGTTGATAGTTTGGTATCTGGCGCTATTGATATGCATGTCCATTTTGGTCCTGAGTCTCTGATGGAACGGCGTCAAAATGCTTTACAATTGGCCCGTTCGGCCAAGGAGATAGGCCTCAAGGCTCTGGTACTTAAATGCCGGGAATATAATACCGTGCCTATTGCGCTTCTGGTAAGTGAGTTAGTCCCCGAAGTTCAGGTATTAGGCAGTCTAACCCTGGAACCCGAAATCGGAGGGGTTAATCCGGCTGCAGCGATATCCGCCGCGCGGATGGGGGCCAAGATCATCTGGATGCCAACCTTTTCTTCTACCAATTCCAGAACGGTATGCGAGAAAGTCCTGGGGTACAAACTGCCCGGGCCGGAACAGGTGATTCTCGATTCTCGCGGTAAATTAAAGGCTGAAGTCAAAGAAATTTTTCAAATCGTCAAGGAGTTTAATATCGTGCTGGCCAGCGGACATATCTCACCCAAGGAGACCTTCGCTCTGGCTGAGGAAGCCCAAAGAATAGGGTTCAACAAACTGCTGGTCACCCACGCTCTGCAGGGAGCGCTTACTGCCGTTCTGTGTAGCAATGATGAACTTAAGCAATTAGCTCGTGGAGGCGTATACATCGAGCATTCATTTTGGGATGTGTTGCCCACTATGAATGCCTATGACCCTGTACGAATTGTGGAACTGGTGAAAGCCATCGGTGCTGAACACAGTATTATGAGCACCGATTTGGGTCAGAGCTATAACCCTCCGGCTCCGGAAGGTATGAGAATGTTCATCGCTACTCTGCTGAGGAAAGGCCTGGAAGCCAAAGAGGTTGAGATGATGGTAAAGACTAATCCGGCCAAACTTCTAGGATTGACCTAAACTCAGGTACATTCTCTATCTCCATGAATTCATCTAAACACGCCAGCTTGATAAGCCTGACACGCGAGTAAGCTGGCCTGTTTGCGTGTCGGCACCGCGACCTTCTAATACCTCAATAAAGCCACAGGTGGTTGAATCTAGAATAAAGTTGGAATTATCGCTATCTTCTATTTATGCGGTGACGTTAAACCGGGCTGAGGCCCGGCGGCTTCCGGCCAGTGCATGACCGTCTCGTTGCTGTCATAGCCGACATCGACAAAAAGCATTTTCTTCAGGTCTTCCTTTGACACGAGGTCCTTGCGGGACTTTTCTGTATGCTTAGGCGATTGGTTGACTTCCACCAAAAGAAAAGGCCTGGTAACCTTAATAATCCTCCACGGGGCGTGCACGAAATTAGCCGGTATGCAGATAGCGGTAGACTTGTTGAATGTATATTTTTCCATCTCCGGCCCCATGCACATCTCTATTTCCGCGCCCAGGTCCATAGGATTATCCGGGTCCGTCCCCAGGTGGACAATGAGCTCGGGATATTTGTGGGTATGCGGGCCATGCATGATCTCGCCCCATTTTTTAGTGCCGTAAGGGCCATAAGGTTTATCGCCTACCCAATATATGTGATATTCATTGCATCCCTTAAAAGACTTGCTGTCCAAAAAGGCAATGGCCGCGTACGGCCTCTTAGCCTGTATTTCCGGATCTATTCCTGATATGAATAAATCCTCGTACTTTCTCTTCGCCACCTTTGTTGATGCTCCCTATTTTTTTGTTACTTCAACGGTTCCTTTTGCTGCATCCACTTTCACCCAATCGCCTGTTTGAATCACTTCACATGGGTTTTTATTGAGTCTATCTACCAAAGGTATGTTTAGTTCTATCGCCAGGGCAGCCCAAACCGGGTGAGCCTGCACATTAACGATTGCTTTCGGCGCAGTGCCAGCTGCCACCATATCCATCATGATATTAGTGCTGAAGATACCTCCCTTGCCCGTAGGGAAAATGAGGACCTTGTCTTTAAAGCTTTTACCGTATACTGATGGGGTTCCGACCTTATTAGTGAACGTGGCATCCGCAGGGTTGGTCCAGACGTTTCCTGTATCCGCCATTAGATTGACCGGCTCCTGGCAGACCAATGCTTCACCTTCGGATGTTCCACCGATACCTTTATGCCCCTT
>JBGPRB010000100.1:0-10296 GCA_041489355.1 Dehalococcoidia bacterium | reverse complement strand
GTTTCCCGTGGCTACGGCGTACGGCCCCGACCAGAGAGGAATCATGAAGGGGAAGTTAAAAGGGGCGATTATCCCGAAAACGCCCAGGGGCTGCCGGATAACATACTCGTCGATACCCGAGGCGATGTCCTCCAGGTTATAGCCCATCATCAGGGTAGGGGTGCCGCAGGCGACTTCCACGTTCTCGATGCCGCGTCTCGTCTCTCCCCTCGATTCGTCTATCGTCTTACCGTGCTCCTGCGTCTGGATTCGGCTGAGTTCCTCGAAATTCTGTTCCAGCAGCTCTTTCAGTCGGAAAAGACATCTGGCTCTGGCCACCGGAGGTGTCGTCCGCCAGCCGGGGAAAGCCTCCCGCGCTGCTTTCACGGCAGCGTTCATTTCATTCCCGGTGGAAATGGGCACTTTCGCTATCAGCTTACCTGTGGCCGGATTAATAACGTCTTGAATCACACCTTTTGACTCAACCCATTCTCCACCGATGAAATTCTTTATTGTTCTTACCTCTTTTATTGTTTCCTCTAAAAGTGCCATATAGGGTTATTCCCTCCTTTTAATAATAGATAATACAGGTATCGCTTCCGGCAGCCATGTTCACTTATATGTGCGTATAATCGGACTCTAGAAAAGTGACAATATAGGGTTTGAATCTTTTCCGGGAAAATCGTTCGTGTTAAATTGTTACATTCTGTATCAGCTCTTGTCAAATCACACATTTTTACCCGAGTTTTGCTATAATACGGTGACTGGTTTGTATATACTCGTTTAACTCTTTTTCTGCTGCCGGTGAGGAGGACATTTAAAGTGGCCGATTATAAACACATCTTTACACCTATAAAAATCGGCAGGATGACGGTGAAAAACCGGATTGAAAAGGCACCTGCCGTGCCATTTCTGGCAACCATTGATGGCGATGCGTCACAAGAGTTAATCGAATGGGAAAGGGCCTTCGCCAGGGGTGGTGCCGGCATTGTGACCATCGGCGATTCTCCTATTATGAACGAGACCGCCGCGAGAGTCGGCCACATTCTTAATCTGGGAATTGATAGAACAATCGGTGCCTTGAACAGGCTGGCGGAAGCCATTCAGAGGTACGGCGCCAAGGCGTCCATCGAATTGACTTACTTCGACCCCCATACCCGGTACTCGCCTAACGATATGACGCGGGAAGAACTCAAAGTGATTATCGAGAGTTATGCCCGGGCGGCTTACCGCTGCCTGAACGCCGGCATGGACATGATTATGATTCACGGCGCTCACGGGCATTTCATCAGCCAGTTCCTATCCCCCAGGAAGAACTCCCGTACCGATGCTTACGGGGGAAGTTTTAAGAACCGGACGAGGTTTGCCACCGAAGTGCTCGAGGCTATCAGGAATAAGGTCGGTGATGGATTGGCGATTGAGTACCGCACCAGTGCTGATGAACTGGTGCCCGGCGGGTTAACCATCGAAGAGCAACTGGAGTTTGTCAGGACTATTCAGGATAAAATCGACCTGATACATGTGTCGGTTGGAAATGCCTTCGAACCCGGGGCCAGTTCCATGATGATTCAACCTGCTTATGTCTCCCGCGGTATCAACGTCCATTATGCAACCCGGTTCAAAAAAGAGCTGAAGATACCCGTGACAGCCCTCGGTTCGATTGACGTTGTTATGGCGGAACAGATAATCGCAGAAAACAGGGCCGATATGGTGGCCATGAACCGCGCTTTTATCGCCGACCCTGATTGTGTCAACAAGGCAAAGAAAGGCCGGGAAGATAGCATCAGGCCCTGCATACGCTGCAACACCTGTATTGCGAGGACGCACAGAGGCTTTTTGCCGGTTCGCTGTGCCGTCAACCCTCTGGCCGGGAGAGAAGCCGAATTTGTGAACCTTCCGCCACCCGTGGAAAGGAAAAAGGTCGTGGTTATCGGCGGGGGGCCGGCCGGTATGCAGGCGGCCAGGACGGCTGCCGGACGGGGACATGAGGTGGTCCTGTTGGAGAAAGGCGACCATCTCGGTGGGACTTTGACCATGGCCGCAGCGGCGCCCTTCAAGGCTGATATGAAACAATACCTGGATTGGGCTATCCGCGCCACGATGGATACGCCTGGCTTGGCGGTGAAATTGTCTGCCGAAGCGACGCCGAAAAAGATTAAAGCAGAGAACCCTGATGTCATTATCATCGCTGTGGGCGCCTTACCCGTTATCCCCCGGATTCCCGGTATTGACGGGAAAAACGTTGTCCTGGCAGGAGATGTCGACCTGGGCAAAGCGAAGGTCGGCGGCAGGATGGTTGTCGCCGGCGCCGGGCTGACCGGTTCCGAGACGGCGCTTTATCTGGCGCAGCAGGGGAAAAAGGTTACTCTAATTGACATGCTTTCCCTGGAGAAAATCGATGCCATCTCTCCCTTTGCAGATACCGGGACTCTATGGGGTATGCTCGAAAAGCTTAAAGTTGACATAATCACTGAAGTAAAACTGGAATCTATTACTGACACCGCCGCCGTTATTACGGATAAAAACGGGAGCAGGAAAGAAATACCCTGTGATACTATCGTTCTGGCTCTGGGTGTCGAACCTCGTGCGGAGCTTGTCTCGAAATATATGGACCTGGCCCCTGAAGTACATGTTATCGGCGACTGCAACAATCGGAGAGGTAATCTGCTCAACGCCACGTCGGAAGGATTCTTCGCCGTAATAGAGCTCTGATACAAGGGCGTTTTATTCTGGCTGGCTAAACCAGGTCAATTGATGACGCCCTCATTTTTTAAAGAGAGAATTTCCGTCTTCGTCTTCTTGAGCAACGATGCCAGTATTTCTGCGGTGTGTTCCCCCAGAGCTGGTGCGCCCTGATACACTCTTCCGGGGGTTTCCGATAGGCGGAAAGGAGAGCCGGCGATTTTCATTTTACCTATTCCCTTTTGTTCGATTTCAACCAGCATATTCCGGAAATGAATATGAGGGTCTTCGCATATTTCTTTTATATTTTTCACCCGGGAGCAGGGGAGGCCTTCCTTTCCAAAAATATCCTCCCAGTCTTTAGCCCTCTTTTGAATAAGTTTCTCACTTAAAATGATGTTAAGAGTCTCCCGGTTTTTTGTTCTTAAAATATTTGAACGGAATCTCACGTCTTCAATCAAATCGCTTCTACCCAGTGTGGTGCATAAGTGTGCCCATTGTCTATCATTGCCGATGGCAAAAACTACCCACCTATCCTTGGCACGGAAAGCCTGGAAAGGGGTTATGCTGGGATGCGCTGTTCCCAGTGGTTTTGGTATTTCTCCCTCTATGGTATAACGGGCGACGGCATTCTCCATGATAGAGAACAGGCCGTCAATCATGGAGCCATCGTACCGCTGCCCCTTCCCTGTAACTGTCCGGTAAAATAAAGCTGCCAGAATTCCGATAGCCGCCTGGTGGCCGGCAACTATATCTCCTATAGAGGAGCCGACCCTGCACGGAGGGCCCTGCTCAGGACCTGTAATACTCATCAGTCCGCTATATGCCTGCGCAACAATATCATAGGCCGGCCGGCTCGCATACTCCGGTAGCGTTTCATGTCCGAAACCGGAAATGGAAGCGTATATTATTTTAGGATTAATCTGCCGGACTTCTTCCCAGCTAAAGCCCAGAGCTTTCATCGTGCCGGGTCGGAAATTCTCCACTATCACGTCGGAAACCCTGATAAGTTCCCGAAGAATCTCTTTTCCTTTCTTCTCCTTCAAATTCAAGACCATACCCTTTTTATTCCGGTTGAGACTGATGAAATATCCACTATGGTTCTTGTCTATCCTGTCCACGAAAGGCCCGTATTCCCGGGCATCATCGCCCTGCGGCGGCTCGATGTGGATGACTTCTGCTCCCAGGTCTGCCAGTATCATCGTTGCCGTTGGACCGGCTAAAACATGACTCAGGTCAATGACTCGTATTCCTTCCAGTGCTGTTTCCATTTTCCACCCCTTGTCCGCAGTTTATTTTCTAAGTTTATCACATGGTGTTGAGATTCGATATTTTTATGAGGAAGATATTGGTGAAGTAACCTGGTGGTAGGCTAAGGAATATCTGGCTTCATGGTGGGCGGTACTGTGTAGGTGGACCTTTTAAGACGTCCTTTCGAACCTTTCTGGCAGCTTTCCTTGAGGAGGTAACTCGGTTCACGCCTCTTTTGTGTGCCTTCGTCTCGAGTGTATTTGTGTCCGGCCAGCATTTGCGGAGATGGCGGTTCCACTATGGGATTGGTGTTATTTATAGTGATTGCATCTGACCCAATGCTGCCCGATTAACCTTAACTCCGGTACGACTTTCGAGCACGACTCCCCGGACTCAGCGCAGCGCGTGTGGAATCGGCATCCTTCAGGAGGATTCAACGACGAAGGCATTTCGCCGCTAAGTATTATCTGTTTTGCCCCCTGGGTATCGTCCTCGGGCAATGTTAATTGAGAGGCTGATATCAACGCCTTTGTGTACGGATGCAGAGGTTTCTCAAATAGATCTTCTGCCACCCCGTATTCCACTATCTGCCCCAGATACATTATTGCCACGCTGTGACTCATATACCGTACTGTTGCCAGGTTATGCGCGATAACCAGATAGCTTAGATTGTATTGCGCTTGAAGGTCCTTCAGCAGGTTCATAATTTGTGCCCGAATCGACACATCCAGAGCCGACACGGGCTCATCCAGCACGACCAGACTGGGGTTCAAAGCCAGGGCGCGCGCTACCGCAATCCGCTGTCGCTGCCCTCCGCTGAACTCATGCGGGTAACGCTCGGCAGCATCTGACATGAGTCCCACCTGCTCGAGCAGCTCCAGTACCCTGCTCCGGATTTGACTCTTCGTTTGCTTGGTATTCACAACCAGCGGCTCGCCGATAATATCTCTCACCCGCATCCTCGGGTTCATGGAACTCCACGGGTTCTGCTGTACCGCCTGTACCCTTGGCCGGTACTCCGCCTTCAGTTGCGCCTGAGAGAATAGGCTGAGGTCCTTCCCTTCGAAGAGAATAGTCCCGGAGGTCAATCGCTCCAATAGTAGCACCGCCTTGGCGGTAGTTGTCTTCCCGGCGCCCGATTCTCCGACAAGGCTTAAAGTCTTTCCCCGTTCTATCGTGAATGATATGCCGTCCACAGCCCTGACCCAACCGACGGTTCGCTGTAGAAAACCCCTTGTCACAGGGTAGTGTTTCGTCAGGTCGCGCCCTTCCAGTAAAACGTCTGCCATGGTCTATTTCACCTTCCAGCAAGATACAGAGTGCCCATTGCCGATATCCACCTCAGGTGGTTCTTGTTCACGGCAAATCTCTTGTGCGACGGTACAGCGAGGAGCAAATCGGCAGCCGGGGGGCAGGTTCATCAGTGATGGAGGTTGCCCTTCAATCGAGTACAGCCGGTCATCCTTCCGGTCCAGACGCGGTACAGAGTTAATCAGAGCGCTTGTGTAAGGATGTCTGGGTGCATTGAATATTTCCCTGGTGGGAGCTGTCTCTATAATTTTTCCGGCGTACATCACTCCTACCCGATGGCACATATTGGCTATGACCCCGAAGTCGTGCGTAATAAAGATTATGGCCACATTTGTCTTCTGTTGGACATCCTTAAACAGGGCCATGTACTGAGCCTGTATGGTGGCATCAAGAGCGGTTGTGGGCTCGTCGGCGATGAGCACACGTGGATGGCAGGACATTGCGATGGCTCCCACCACCCGCTGCCTCATCCCTCCGCTTAACTGAAAAGGATATTGCCGAAGAATCATCTCAGGCGAAGGAATCCGGAGTAACCGGAGTGCTGAAATGACCTCCTGCTCGACCATGTGTTCGTCGGCTAGATTCTGGTGCAGCCGCACCGATTCGGCTATCTGGTCGCCGATGGGGTAAACAGGATTGAGTGAAGTCATCGGGTCCTGGAGAATCATGGAAATCATCTTGCCTCGATATGCCCTCATCGCCTTCTTGCTCAACTCCATGAGATTTGTGCCTTCCAGGATTATCTTACCGCCGACGATTCTGCCTGCAGGCTCTGGAAGTAAGCGGAGGAGCGACAGACCGGTTACGGTCTTCCCGCAACCGGATTCACCGACTATCCCGAAGGTCTCTCCCTCACGCACGTAAAAACTGACCCCGTCGACGGCCTTCACCTCGCCTCGCCGGGTGAAAAAAGAGGTGCGCAGGTCCTCTACTTGAAGAATTATCTCTCTCACATTTGCCTCAGTCTCGGGTCCATCTTATCGCGGATCCAGTCACCCAGGAAATTCCCGGACAGCACTACCAGACCTATACATATGCCGGGGAATGTGGATATCCACCAGGCCCTATCGAGGTCGTTTCTGCCGTCGGATACCATGGAGCCCCATGACGGCATTGGCGGTGGAATACCGATACCAAGGTAGCTCATCGCTGATTCTGCCAGAATCATGGTGCCTACTGAAAGCGTTATACCTATTATTAAAATATTAAGGATATTGGGGAAAATATGCCGGAGCATTATTCTCCACGGAGACACGCCGATTATCTGTGCCTGTGCCACGTAGTCGGAATTGCGTATTCTTAAAGCCTCACCGCGTATGATACGGGCGTAACCGGACCAGCCCAGTATTGATAATGCGAAAATAACGGTAAAAAATCCCGGACCGAGACTGACGGCAATCAATATCGCCAGGAGAAGACCAGGAAAAGCCATGGCGATGTCGGTAACCCTCATAATAAAGGCATCGATACGCCCCCCCATGTAGCCAGCGACGATTCCCAGTGTTGTGCCTATAGAAGCAGTAATAGCTATCGCCAATAACGATACGCTGAGCGATATCCTCGCCCCGTAGATAGCGCGGCTTAATATATCTCTTCCGAGCGTATCGGTCCCCAGAAAATGCTTAGTCGAGCCGCCTTCAACCCAGGCAGGCGGCTGCCGCCTTTCCGTAAGCGAAGTCTCGTCGTAGGGAAAAGGCGCCAGGAAATTGGCGAATATCGCCGTGAAAATTAAAAGGGCGAAGATAGCAGCCGGGAGAATCATCCCCAGGTTTCTGAAAATCCGCCCCCACTGTGTCAGGCCCCGGTACTGGTGTTTAGGTTTTACTTCAACATTCGTTACCATAGTCATATACTTGACTTTTTACGATCTCTGGTACCTGATTTGCGGGTCGACATAGGCGTAAGCAATATCTACAAGGAGGTTCATGCCAAGGACCATGATAGCCACTATAATCGTGATGATTTGTACAACCGGAAAATCGCGGCCTATGGTCGATTCTACGGCCAGTTTACCCATGCCGGGCCAGTTAAAAATGTTCTCGGTGATGACAGCGCCGCCAACTATTCCCGCCAACATCATACCGGCTACCGTCATCGGTGATATTATGGCATTACGCAGGGCGTGTTTCCAGATGACCGTCCTTTCGGGAAGTCCCTTGATTCTTGCCAGCTTGATATATTCGCTATCGAGGACGTCCAGCATGGTGGAACGCACCAATCGCATCATGCCCGGAAGCATGAAGAATAACATCGTGCCTACTGGCAGAATATAGTTTTTTATTCCACCCATGCCGGCGGCTGGTAATATCTGCCAGTAAACGGAAAATATCAGCATGGCCATGAGAGCTATCCAGAAGCCGGGCAACGCCTGCCCCAGGATCGCCAGGAACTTCATCCCGTTATCAAAAATCGAATCGCGCCGGGTTGCCGCCAGTACCCCCAGCGCTATTGACATAATTATACCTATAATGAATGAAGGCACCCCCAATTTCAGAGTATTAGGCAATGCTTTGCCAATCATATCGGATACAGGAATCCTCTTGATAAACGACTCACCTAAATCACCGCGTACCAGGTCTTTGATATAAATCCAGAACTGTGTGGCATAGGACTTATCGAGCCCGAGCTGCTGTTGCATAATCAATATCTGTTCCGGAGTGGATAAAGGAGACATCATGAACAATATCGGATTGCCAGAGATGCGGACCATGAAAAAGACCAAGATGATAATGCCGATGAGGGCGACGACTGTCTGTAACAGTCTTATAATGATAAAGCGTGTCATCTCATAATTTCCTTGCTAAAATAATACTATTAGTTAATTCGGCGTGTCAAACCCAGTTGTTACAGTTGATATGTCATTATTACGTAAACAAACAAAATCCGAAATAAAGATACCTGCCCTGTTTGCCTGAATACTTTTGAAAACGACTATAATTATTTCTTCGGGGGCGTGTAACCGCCCCCGAAGATTCTTTTAACCCAGACTGTTAGAGTCTATTGTCCCGGATGCTTGACGCCGCAGGCAGCGTCCTGGAAGGCCATGTGTGGGTTAACGGTAAAATCGCCTATATTATTGCTCACGATAAGCAAGGGGTCGGTGTAGGCGATGCCGATGCTGGTGTAAAGATCTTTGGCGCCCCTCTGCCAGTCTATGTAGTATTGTTTGGCTTTTACGGGGTCAAGCTCGGCGATATATTTATCGAAGAGCGCGGTAACTTTCGCGTCGACGGTTACCTGGTGTATACCGTAGGAGGTATACAAATTCCGGCAGTAGGCGGTGCCGTTGAAGGCGGAGCCAGCCCAGGACCATATCCAGCCGAGACATGCGTCGTCGCCCTTGAGTTTTTGGATGAAGATGTACTGGAGCCAAACACCCATATCGACGATATTAATTTTTGCCTTGATGCCGACTTTAGTCCAGTAGCCCTGCAATGCCTGCCAGAAATCCATCCCGGGTCCGGCCGGTGTGAAGCAGTTGATGGTCGGGTCAGCGAACTTTTCTGGATAGCCGGCTTCCTTCAGCAGGGCTTTGGCCTTATCGGGGTCGTAGGGGTCGGGCGCGATGAGGTCGTCGGTCACGCCGTAGGAACCGGGAGTCAGGAAGAACCGGCCACCCGGTTTGGCGAGCCCGCGATATAAGGTATCGCACATTTCCTGGCGGTTGATAGCGTAGGAAAGTGCCTTGCGGATGCGGATATCGTATACCGGTCCGGATTTTTCCAGATGAGGGCCGATGATAGCGAGAATGTTTGCCGGAGCTATACCTTGAAGGCGCGTTTGCCAGCCCTGCATTCTCAGCTCGACGAGCCTGTCCGTCGTGATGCCGAACGGTATATCTATCTCGCCACGCTTGAGCATGGCGACCTGGGTTGCCTCTTCAGGTACCTGAAGGTCTACGAGATACTTAAAATAGGGTACTCGTTCCGGCATCCAGTATTCCGTGTTAGCTTCCACCCTGAAACTTGTCTCGGGAACATGCATAACGAACTTCCAGGGTCCGGAGCCGATGGGGTGCTTGCGGAACTCGTCCTGGCCGACTGTTTCGAAGTATTTCTTGGGCAGGATGCGCACCCAGCAGAACGTGTCGAGGAGCTGCGGCTGGGCATCCTTGGTGACGAACTCGTAAGTATAGTCATCGATGACTCTATGGGAAACCTTCTGGTCGCGCAGCTGGTTAGACCAGGGGTTCTTGGATTCTGGAGAACTGAACCTTTCCATTTCGAAAAGTACGTCATTGGCGGTAAGCGGGTCGCCGTTATGGAACTTGATGCCTTTGCGGATATGGAACGTCCAGGTCTTGCCATCGGGGGATAAATTCCAACTTTCAGCCACTTTGCCGACATAATCACCTTGGGGCGTAAAGGCAAGCAGAGAATCGTACATAAGCCAGCCCCAGGTCGATTCAAATAAGATGGGGTCGGTGGCTTCGACACCGAAATCGGTGGTAGCCGTGGTTATCGTGCCATAAGGGCCTGCCTTGGCTGCTGGCGCTGCCGGTGCCGGTTTTGCTGGTGCCGGCGCTGCCGGTGCCGGTGCTGCCGGTGCCGGTTTTGCTGGTGCCGGCGCGGCTGGTGCCGGCGCTGCTGGTGCCGGTGTCGGGGTTGGCGTTGGTGTCGGCTCCTCTTTAGCACAACTACCCAAAACCAGTCCGATTGCCAGTATTACAATTAACGAGATAAAGAGTAATCTTTTCATTTTTCCTCCTAATTAAGTATAGGGTTTGTACACCTCCTCACGAATATTGGATTAGGACTGATTATTCTACTTATTCTATAATTCTCACCCCCTCCTCACTGATTTAGATTTGGGTTTTATCCACCGGTTCCGTGAATACGGATAGAATTTCCCATATTATGACCTGTGTTCCGCCTATGAGAATCCTCATAGCAGATTAAATATAATATATTCTACATTTCTCGAATTGTCAATATCGGGTTTTGCTGGTACTGCTCAGTTTATGTTGATTTTTATCGACAATACTTCACCCTTTATCTGAAAGGGGGTGGGCTGGGTATGCAAAAAGCTATTTATGGTGGGCGGTACTGTACGAAAGGTAGAACTTTCGAGTTG
>JBGPRB010000099.1:0-10370 GCA_041489355.1 Dehalococcoidia bacterium | reverse complement strand
GGCTTCGAAGGTGGCTAGCTGCGGCACGGCTTTGGCTACGATAAAGCCTAGTAAGTATAAGAAGCTTACAATGGGTGCCATACCGTGATAGCGCAGACCGCCGGCATGGACGGGTGGCGGCATAAAGGTATGACCCAGGGTGTACATCTTGGCGATTGGCGCCATTCCGACTACATCGCCCAGGTCGAAGGCATACGGCCCCTTGGTCAGGGAGGGACAGCTGGTTGGTTCGGCGCATATAATACGAGTGTTCTTCTTCTTGCCGGAGATTTTGTCCTTGACAAAGGGCAGGAACATGCCCGCGAAGTTGGAGCCGCCGCCGACGCAGCCGACGATGATATCCGGGTAGCAACCGGCCATCTCCATCTGCTTCATGGCTTCCTGGCCGATAATGGTCTGGTGCATCAGGACATGGTTGAGCACGCTGCCCAGCGAATATTTGGTATCGTCACGGCTGAATGCGTCCTCGCAGGCTTCGCTGATGGCCAGGCCGAGACTCCCTGGGCAGTTGGGGTCTTTAGCCAGCATGTCGCGGCCGGTCTTGGTATCGGGGCTGGGGCTGGGCACGCACTTGGCGCCCCAGGTCTCCATCATGATGCGCCGGTAGGGCTTCTGGTCGTAGCTTACCCTTACCATATAGACCTTGCATTCGATATCGAATAGCTTGCAGGCGAAGGCCAGGGAGCTTCCCCACTGGCCGGCTCCGGTCTCGGTAGCGATGCGCTTCACTCCTTCTTTTTTATTGTAGTAGGCCTGGGCTACGGCGGTATTGGGCTTGTGACTGCCGGGCGGACTGCTTCCTTCATATTTATAGTAGATTTTTGCAGGTGTGCCCAGGTACTTTTCCAGGCGATGTGCCCGGTACAGCGTGGTTGGTCTCCACATGCGGTATATATCCTGTACTTCTTCCGGAATTTCGATATACCGTTCTTTGCTGAACTCCTGTTCGTTAAGCGCCTCACAGAACAGGGGTGGTGGCAGCCGTGTCGGCTCTTTTGTTGCCGGGTGTAATAATGGCGGCAGTGGTTCCGGCAGGTCGGCTTGGATGTTGTACCATTTGGTCGGCATGTCCTTTTCATTGAGAATAAACTTGGTTCTTTCCATTTTTTTCCTCCTTTTTATTCATATTAAATAATTATTATTTCAACGGGCACTACATATTCGTTTACCTCCCGGTTTTTTTCTGTGAATTAAGAGCCTCACGCAGGCTGGCAACAAAAGACTTTAGCGCAACAAGGGTGGCGTCTTCTTCAATCAGTTGGAGGAGTCGGCTCCCCACGATAACCCCGTCGGCTATGGACGCGGCGCGTCTGGCATGTTCCGTAGTGGATATCCCGAAACCCACGCATAATGGCTGTTTTGCTTTTTGCCTGACTCTTTTCACGAAGCTACCAAGCTCCGGTGACAGGTTATCTCTGGTGCCGGTTACTCCGGTAAGAGAGACCAGATAGATAAACCCCCGCGACCTTGCCGCTACGGTGGCGATTCTTTCATCGGTGCTGGTGGGGGCCAGCAGATAGACCATATCGAGGTCCTGCTTTCGCGTTATCGTCTCCAGTTCCGTCCCTTCTTCCGGCGGTAAGTCAGGGACTATTAAACCATTTATCCCGGCTTTAGTGCAACTCTGGCAGAAAGCCTCCAGCCCATAGTTCAGCACCGGGTTGTAATAGGTCATAAAGACGAGGGGAGTCTCTATTTTCCTGCTGATATCTGCGGCTGCCTCCAGGCAGACCTGCGGTGTTGTGCCCTTTTGCAGGGAGTGGTAGCTGGCTCTCTGGATGGTCGCGCCGTCTGACAGCGGGTCGGAAAATGGGATACCCAGCTCGATGATATCGCAGCCGCTCTCAGCCATCGTCGTAGCTATCTTTACCGTGGCTTTGATATCGGGATAGCCCGCGGTAATATAGGCAATCAGTGCCTTGTAGCCCGGTTTAAAAACAGATGCAATCTGGCTCATGGTTCCATTCCCAGTGCTCTCGTGACGATTTCCAGGTCTTTATCGCCCCGCCCGGATAAGTTGACGATGATAATTTTATCTTGATTTAGTTCTTTAGCCAGTCCAGCAGCATAATAAATGGCGTGCGCCGGCTCCAGCGCCGGGATAATGCCCTCGGTTTCGCTGAGGAGACTGAAGCCCTCCAGCGCTTGGGCGTCGGTAACGGCGACGTAGCTGGCGCGCCCGCTGTCTTTATAGAAGCTGTGCTCCGGCCCCACCCCCGGGTAATCCAGCCCCGGGGCGATGCTGTGGGTCTCTTTTATCTGGCCGTGCTCGTCCTCCATCAGATAGGACTTCGTTCCGTGAAGCACGCCGGTCTTACCCGTGGCCAGGGTGGCTGAGTGCTCGCCGGTATCTAGGCCTTTACCCCCCGCCTCCACCCCGATGAATTTGACGTCTTTATCGTCGTAAAATGGGTGGAAAAGTCCGATGCTGTTGCTGCCGCCGCCGACACAGGCGATAAGATAGTCGGGCAGTCGACGGTATTCGGCAAGTACCTGTTCTCTGGCCTCCCTCCCGATAATCGCCTGGAAGTCGCGCACCATCATGGGATAAGGGTGCGGTCCGACCACCGAGCCCAACAGATAATGCGTGTTGCGGACATTGCTGACCCAGTCACGGATGGCTTCGTTGATGGCGTCTTTGAGGGTACGGCTCCCCGAGTTGACCGGTCGCACTTCCGCCCCCATCAGTTTCATGCGGTTGACGTTGGGCGACTGTCTTCGTATATCTTCTTCACCCATGTAGATAATGCATTCGAGTCCCAGCATGGCGCAGACGGCTGCCACAGCGACCCCGTGCTGGCCGGCGCCCGTCTCGGCGATGATTCTGGTCTTGCCCATGCGCTTTGCCAGCAGTCCCTGTCCCAGGGCGTTATTAATTTTATGGGCGCCGGTGTGGGCGAGGTCTTCGCGCTTCAGCAGAATGGCCGCCCCGCCTATTTTTGCCGATAGTTGCCGGGCGGGGTAGAGGGGTGTCGGCCGCCCGATATAGTCCCGGCACAGCCGCTCGAATTCTGCCGTAAAGCTGGTATCGGCCATGGCGTCGGCATAGGCGGCCTCCAGTTCTCTTAGAGCCGGCATCAGTGTTTCCGGCACGAACTTGCCTCCGTACTGCCCGAAATAGCCCCTTTTATCTGGCCATGATTTTCGTTCCATCAAGCAAATCCTTGTAATTAAAGTGCATTGCTTCGCGAACAAGGCTGATTGTCTCTCTACTCTCCTTGAGAGTTCTTTCAATACCCGCTCTAAGGGCTACTTTGATAATCGATGGTCTTGCTTCGAAGAAAGCCCTTTTTTCTCGTATCGGGTCAAGAAAGGCGTTGATGTTTTCGGCAACTCTTTTCTTGCAGGCCACGCAGCCAATTTTGCCCTGTCGGCAGTGTTTTTCAATATCCCCGGCTTCGGCTTGGTTGAAAGCGAGATGGTATTTATAAATGTTACAAATATCCGGATGTCCTTTATCGGTAACTTTAATCCGGGCCGGGTCGGTAATCGCCATACTGACTTTTTGTTTAACTTCACCCGGAGTATCCTTTAAATATATCGCATTGTCCATACTTTTGCTCATCTTCTGTCCATCGAGACCCGGTAATCTGGCTACTTCACCTACCAGGGCTTCGGGTACGGGAAAGACCTCCCGGAAAATCCCGTTAAACGTACGGGCAATTTCCCTGGTTTGTTCGACATGAGGAAGGTTATCATTTCCTACCGGAACCAGGTTAGACCTGACAATCAAGATATCCGCAGCCTGCGAAACAGGATAGCCAAGAAAGCCGTAACTCATGGCATGAAGACCGGAAGTTTTGAACTCCTCTTTGACGGTGGGGTTTCGCTGCAACCTGGGCAGGGTCACCATCATGGAAAAATATATTGTCAATTCAGCGATTTCCGGTATCTTTGATTGGATAAAAAAGGTTGATTTGTTGGGGTCCATACCAACTGATAGCCAATCAAGGACTACCTCTTTGACATACTCCTCGACGCGTTCGGTTTCTGTTAAACCGTCAGTGAGATATTGAAAGTCCGCGATGATGAAAAAGCAGTCGTACTTATCCTGAAGTCTGACCCGGTTCTCTAATGAGCCTACATAATGACCGATATGTAGAGGGCCGGTTGGCCTATCCCCTGTCAGAATCCTCTTTTTCACTTCTTTGCTCTTTACCATCGGTTTCATGTTATTGCGTTTTGCCTCAACTGGCATCGGCTTCCCTCACGACTTCGATGAATTTATTAACTTTGCTCATACTCTTCACGCCTTTCGTTTCCACCCCCGAGGAAACATCCACTCCCCACGGCTTGATTATTTTTATGGCCCTGCCCACGTTCCTCGGACTGAGGCCCCCGGCGATAATTACCGGGAACCTTTCGGCTATTGGTTTAGCCAGTTCCCAGTTGAATGTCATACCGGTGCCGCCGTATTTTTCACCTGTGTTTGCATCGAGCATGAAAATATGTTTCTGCCCGGCCAGCAGCTTCATGCCGTAGTCCAGGTCGGCACAGGCTTGCTCCGGTGGGTAATTGCGGCTCACCCGTAATACCTTTATAACCGGCCTGGCCAGTTCGAGGCAGTATTCCCAGGGCTCATCCCCGCTTAGCTGTACCCAGTCGAGATGGCACGCGTCAGCGATTTTCCGGGCTGTGGGCGCTGGTGTGTTGACAAAAACTCCGACCACCTGCGCGGTTGCCTTGCTTTTCTTCAACGCCGATACTATTTCCAGTGCCTGGGTCGGCGTAACCTGGCGCGGGCTGTTGGCGAAGACCAGCCCGATGAAGTCGGCGCCGGCCTCGGCTATTGCCAGGGCGTTCTCTTTATCTTTGATGCCGCAAATTTTGATGGATGTCATGACATCAGTTCCTCTATCTTGGCCGGGATATCGGCGGCGGTTACCAGGGCCTCGCCTATCAGCACGGCGTTGACCTTGCATTCCTTCATTTTTTTGATATCGTCTTTGTTGTTTATACCGCTCTCGCTCACCACGATTTGTTCCTGCGGGATGAGCAGGCGCAGGCGGCGGGTGGTGTTGGTATCTACTTTGAAAGTACTGAGGTCGCGGTTATTGATGCCGATAATTTCCGCGCCGGCAAAAAGCGCTTTAAACAATTCGTCCTCATTATGGACCTCTACCAGACAGTTGAGGTGGAGGCTGCGACTCAGCATCAACATCTCTTCGAGTTGTTCCTGACTCAGGATAGCCATTATCAGCAGTACGGCATCGGCGCCATAAGCGGCTGACTCGTATATCTGGTAATCGTCAAAGAGAAAGTCCTTCCTCAGGAGCGGGATGTTCACCTCTTGTCTTATCGCTTTCAGGTGTTCGAGACTGCCCTGGAAGTAATTGACCTCGGTCAGCACCGAGATAGCCGCGGCACCGTGCCGGGCGTAGGTTTTCGCCATCTCGACCGGCTTGAAATCAGGGCATAGCACTCCTCTTGATGGCGATGCCTTCTTGACCTCGGCAATCAGTTTCAGGCTATTTCCCCTGAGCGCGGCCGCAAAGTCAAGCGGTTTCTGCTGGGCAATGCGTTCCTTTAAGGTGGAGAGCGGAACTCTCCGCTTCTTCTGCATGACCTCATACCTTTTATCGGCCAGGATTTTATCCAGTATTGTCTCTGCCATGTTTACTTCAGACTCCGACTCAGCTCCACCAGCCTGTTGAGTTTTTCTTTAGCCCGGCTGCTGTCGATAGCTTCCTCGGCCAGGCGCGCCGCCTTTTTCATGTCCGCCGTAACGTTGCCGGCGATAAGCGCCGCGGCGGCGTTCATCACCACTATATTCCGCAGGGCGCTCTTTTTTCTGTCCAGTATGTTTAGCAGCGCTTCGGCGTTTTCCTTAGGTGTGCCGCCCTTAATCTCCCCGACATCCGCTTTATCGAAACCGAAGCTCTTCGGGGAGACTTCATAGGAAGGCGATAGTTTTTCCTTGGTGACATCCCATATCAGCGACTTCCCGCTTATCGAAATTTCGTCCAGGCCATCCTTGCCGTGCACCACCAGTGAGTGCTTCGTGCCGAGGCGGTAAAGGACGGCGGCTATCTTTTTGCCGAGTTCTTCGCTGGGTACGCCGAGTACCATGTGTTCGACGCTGGCGGGATTGGTCAGCGGGCCGAGGATATTGAATACGGTGCGGATGCCTATTTCTCTGCGGACTGGGGCGGCGTGCTTCATGGCTGGGTGGAAAACAGGGGCGAACATGAAGCCGATGCCCGCCTTTTCGATGCACTCGGCGACTCCCTCGGGGCCGAGGTCGATTTTTACCCCCAGCGCCTCAAGGACATCGGCGCTGCCGCACTGGCTGGTAGCGGCGCGGTTGCCGTGCTTGGCTACCTTAAGCCCCGCCCCCGCCGCCACAAACGCCGCTGCTGTGGAGATATTGAAGCTACCGGAGCCATCGCCCCCCGTCCCGACGATATCTATAGCGGGACCGGATATCTTTACCGGGGTGGCTTTAACGCGCATCACGCTGGCCAGACCGGCAATCTCATCGGCAGTCTCCCCCTTGATGCGCAGGGCGGTCAGGAAAGCGCCGATTTGTGCCGCCGTTGCCTCCCCGTTCATTATCTCCCCCATGACGAAGTAAGCCTCCTCATAGCTTAAAGACTTCCCCTCTACCAGCGTGCCAATGGCTTCTTTAATCATATTTTTTTACCTTATCGATGAAATTCTTCAGTAAATCCTTCCCCACTTTCGTCATAATCGACTCCGGGTGGAACTGTACCCCCTCCACTTTATACTGCCGGTGGCGTATCCCCATGATGATGTCGTTATCCGTCCAGGCGCTCATCTCCAGGCATTCCGGCAGGTTGTTCCGCTTTACCGCCAGGGAATGATAGCGGACGGCGGGAAAGGGATTGGGGAGTCCGTCAAAGACGCCCCTGCCATCATGATGTATCATCGAAGTCTTACCGTGCTTGATTTCCCCCGCGTGGTCGACGATAGCTCCATAGGCATAGCCGATACACTGGTGCCCCAGGCACACCCCCAGGATGGGCAGTCGCTCGCCGAAGCGGCGGATGACATCGTTAGAGATGCCCGCCTGCTCCGGTTTGCCAGGCCCCGGAGAAATAACAATACGTTCCGGCGCCAGCCGCTCAATCTCATCGAGCGTTATGGCGTCGTTCCTGACCACCTTTACCTCCTCCCCCAGCTCGCTGAGGTACTGGAAGAGGTTATAGGTAAAGCTATCGTAGTTATCTATCAGCAAAAGCATATCAGGAAGCCTCCGCCTGGTTTATCGCCGTGAGCATCGCCTGCATTTTGTTCAGGCACTCCTGGTATTCTTTAGAAGGAACGCTGTCGGCGACGATGCCGGCCCCTGCCTGCACGTAAGCCACGCTGTCTTTGATGATGATGGTGCGTATCGCGATGGCGGTATCGATGTTACCGCTGAAATCGAAGTAGCCGACCGCCCCCGCGTAAGGTCCCCTTTTGTCCGGTTCCAGCTCGGCGATAATCTCCATGGCGCGTATCTTGGGAGCGCCGGAGACCGTGCCCGCCGGGAAGCAGGCGCGCAGGGCGTCGAACTGTGTCAGTCCCTTCCTGAGCTTTCCCTGGACGTGCGATACCAGGTGCATGACGTGCGAGTATCGCTCGACGTCCATGAACTGAGTAACCTCGACGCTGCCCGGTTCGCTGATTCTGCCGACGTCGTTGCGGGCGAGGTCCACCAGCATGAGATGCTCGGCGCGCTCCTTTTCGTCGGTTTTAAGCTCTTTTTCCAGCGCCTTATCCGCTTTATTGTCCTTGCCGCGAGGCCGGGTACCGGCGATGGGGTGGTTGGAGACGATGCCGTCCTCGACGCGTACCAGAAGCTCAGGAGAAGCCCCGACGATATGGAAATCGTCCATGTGGAGGAAATACATGTAGGGCGAGGGATTGATGGAGCGCAGGGCGCGATAGATGGCGAAGGGGCTGGCTCTGGTGGGCCGGGCCAGCCGCAGCGATGGCACACCCTGGATGATATCGCCGTCGTAGATATATTTCTTCATGCGTGTTACGATAGCCTCATACTGTGCCTGGGTGAGATTCGACGATATTTCGGACTCGGCGGCAGCCGGTGCCTGTTCCTGGACTGGAACAGGTTTATCAAGCCTTTCCACCAGGCGGTCGATTTTCTGCGTGGCTTCGCCATAGCTTTTCTCGATATCTCCATCGAGTCGGGCGTGAGAAACTACCTTAATTTTATGGGTGAGGTGGTCGAAGATAAGGAGCGTATCCGCCAGCATCAGCTTCGACTCCGGCAGGCCGATGGGGTCGTACACGATTGTAGGCAATTCTTCGAAATAGCGGGCTACCTCGTAGCTCAGGTAGCCCACCATCCCCCCGTGAAAGCGCGGCAGCCCTTCGGTGGGCACTGTCCGGTATCGCTTGAACTCTTTCTCCACCAGCATCAGTGGGTCTCCACGATGAGCTTCTCTCCCCTGGCGGGAGAGATTGAGTGAGGGGGAAATTTCACCCTCACCTTGCCTCTCCCGTCGAGGGAGAGGTATATTGCTTGTTGTGCCGTTGTTGGTGGTGAGAACCATGGCTGGCTCGGTTCCCAGGAAGCTATAGCGCGCCAGCCTTTCTCCCCCCTCCACGCTCTCCAGCAGGAAAGAGTAGCTCCCTTTAGCTATCTTCAGGTACGCCGATACCGGCGTCTCCAAATCGGCCTTGATTTCCCGGTAGACCGGCACCAGGTTACCCTGCTTTTTCAGTTTTTTCACTTCTTCCAGCGTCGGACTATACATATTTTTCCTTCAACTTCGTTCAGGACAAGTCCAAACAAAAAGCCCCCACCCTGAAAGGGGCGGGGGCTGATACTACCGCGGTGCCACCCTTATTGATCCTTCAGCTGAAGGACCCACTCTGTGGGTACAGTTCTTCGGCTGAAGAACGATACCCCGGGATACTTTAACGCTTCCCCTGCGGCAAAGCCTATTTATCCTGAGCTAGTCGAAGGACTTTCGGTTTGCGGCTCCCAAGTCCATTCAACCCCGGCGCTGGCATCGGCTCTCACCTTACCCGACTCTCTTTGCCCCGCTTTAGAGCTTACTACTCCTGTTCCCAGCCTTTACATAATTTAATTATTTCCAATTTAACATGATAAAAAAGATTTGTCAAGAGATATGCCATTCCTCCTAATGATTAAGTTGAAATGTTAATATTGACATAAACGATGTTTGAGATTACAATTCAGCTAACTGGGAGGCTCAATATGAGCTTTTGTACAATATGTGGTACTCAGGCTAAAGACAGCTCGGCGAAATTCTGCCATAAATGCGGGGCGTCGCTCATTCTTGAAGAAGATAACTCTGAAAAAGATAATGAAAAACCAGTTAATAAAGATGTTGCCCGTAGCAACGATGAAATTAAAGCAAAACGATCTGGTACTTACGAACTTGGTGTAGCACTTGAAGAAGCTGTTGAAGAAATATTAAAAGCCGAAGGATATTCCACAGAGCGGAGAGTTAGATTATCTGGTAAAAAGGGAACTTCGGAAATAGATATAATTGCTTCAAAAATACATAAGGACATTAAGGAAGTCCTTGCAGTAGAATGTAAGAATTTCTCTTCATCGGTTACCGTGAAAGAAATCAGAGATTTTGATGGGAAGTTAAAAGACCTTAATATTAAAAATGGGTTATTTGCAGCTAGACCAAATTTCTCAAGCGAAGCTTCTCAATGGGGTCAAAATGCTGGTCTTCAACTTTGGAACGAAGATGATCTAAAAGAAAAGTATTTTGAAGTTAAAATAGGTCGCTTAGGAGAAAAAGGTCAAAGACTTGATTACTGTCTACCATTAAAAATAAATTATGAAAAAGCTACCGAAATTAATATAGAAAATAAAGACGAAGTTGAAATAGAGAATGCAAAGTTAATATGGAAACCTTATTACAAATTTTCTTTTAAAATGAAATTTAGTCGTACTAATCCTCGCAAAGAGAGACATACTTATGAAGATTCGGGTTATTATATAATTGATGGTCTTAACGGTAATATTCCTCAGCAAAGTGATGCTGTTAAGAATGTTGTAAAAAAAATCATAGGTCAATCTAGTGAAGCGCGCGATCAAATTAAAGAAACCGATCTCTTTCTGAAAGAACTAGACCAAGATCCAGATGCTGATTTAGATATAAAGCAATCTAATGATTATAATACTATTATTCTAAAACCTATAATATCCGAGGAAAAAGCCAGGAAAACAGTACTAACGAATATCGTTCAAGATAATACTCATACCACTTATTATAAATTAAAAAGAGATGAAGATGATTTATTTGCCCCCGAAAAAGAATTCATTGCTGCACCGAATATAAGTGAGATAAGAATTATAGATAGTGAGATTATTCATGTCCCTAAATGGGAGGTGGAATTTAGTATTATAATCATTAGAT
>JBGPRB010000098.1:0-10400 GCA_041489355.1 Dehalococcoidia bacterium | reverse complement strand
TGGCGATACTGGAGACCTATCCTACCGTTTTTCACCTGACCTCCACCGTGGTGGGGCAATTGAGGGAGGGGAAAAACATTATCGACCTGCTGAAAGCTACGTTCCCCGGCGGCTCAATTACAGGAGCGCCCAAGGTGCGTGCAATGGAAATTATAGATGAACTGGAGCCGACCCGCCGTAGCGTTTATACGGGGTCGCTGGGCTACATAGGCTTCAACGGCGACATGGACCTGGACATCGTGATAAGGACGATTATCGTTAAGGATGGCAAAGCCTATTTCCAGGTGGGGGGAGCTATCGTTTACGACTCCGAGCCGGAGGCGGAATACATCGAGACTTTAGATAAAGGTAAAGCCCTGATACAGGCGCTTAATCTCTCGTCCGGGGGAGATGTGGAGATAATATCGTGATTCTGGTGATAGACAACTACGATTCTTTTACCTACAACCTGGTGCAGTACCTGGGGGAACTGGGGCAGGAACCGACGGCCTACCGCAACGACGCTATAACACTGGAGCAGGTAGAGTCGTTAACTCCGAGTCATATCATAATATCTCCCGGCCCCTGCACACCGCTGGAAGCTGGTATTTCCAACGACGTTATAAGGTATTTCAGGGGGAAGATTCCCATCCTGGGGGTATGCCTGGGGCACCAGTGCATCGGGTATGTGTATGGGGGGCTGATAAAGCGGGCAGCGCTCCCCATGCATGGGAAGGAGTCGCTGGTCTACCATGACGGCGATACCGTTTTCCGGGGGCTAGCATCGCCGATTACGGCGGGGCGCTATCATTCCCTGGTTATCGAGCCGGAATCAGTGCCGGCAACGCTGGAGGTCTCGGCGAAGACAGGGGATGGGGTGATTATGGGGGTAAGAAACCGCCGCGACGTTATCGAAGGAGTGCAATTCCACCCGGAGTCGATAATGACGCCGGAGGGGCATAATATTTTATCTAATTTTCTGAAAATGTCTGTACCTAAGGGGAGGCAATAATGGAAGAGAAAGTGTATTTAAACGGCTCACTTATATCACACTCTAAAGCTTTTATATCAATAAGCGACCACGCACTTCTATATGGCTATGGGGTTTTTCAAGGGATACGGGCATATAACGGTAAACTCTTTCTTTTAGATCGGCACATCAAGCGCCTGCACGACTCGGCAAAGGTGATAGGGCTGGAATGGAAAATGGCAGGAATCGACTTTGAGAAAATCTGTAATGATACCCTCGCAGCTAATAAACTGATGAGCGCGCGGGTGCGTATAACTGTTACCAACGGCATTAACGCGGCTATGCCTTGGGTGGACGCCAGCGGAGAGCCAACAATAATAGCGACCGCTAAGCCTTATACCCCGATTCCCGAGGAGAAATACAATAGCGGCTACAAAGTGGGTATAGCTACTGTACGAAGGATGAAACAATCGCCGTTCTCTGCCATAAAGTCAACCGACTACCTATTGAACGTGGTGGCACGCATGGAAGCAACGGCTAAAGGATGGGACGAGACTATATTGTTAAACGATGAAGGATACATCGCGGAGGGGGGAAGCGGCAATATATTCTTCGTGAGGGAGGGGAAACTGGTGACGCCAGCCGCGAACAGCGGTATCATACCAGGCGTCACCCGCGAGGTGGTGATGGAACTGGCGGAAGGTCTCAGTATAGGCTTAACCGAGGGCACGGTGGGTCTGGAGATAATTAAGCAGTGCGATGAGATTTTCCTGACCAACGCGAATATAGAGGTAATGCCGGTAACGGCGGTGAGGGATGAAAGCGGGAACGATATCATTATTGGGAATGGTAAACCGGGGAAAGTAACGCGGAGGCTGATGGAAGCATATAGAGAGAGAGTGGAGAGGGAGACGGTTTGAGGACAGTGTCAAGTAACAAGTATCAAGTAACAAAGAAAGATTTATTTAAGAGAATAATGTATGGATATTGAGTGGGAAAGAATATGTGAGATAGTTAGTATTGATATAACCACCGCTGGTAGGTTGTTTAAGTGTTTT
Organism: Dehalococcoidia bacterium; assembly: GCA_041489355.1. Classification (GTDB taxonomy): domain Bacteria; phylum Chloroflexota; class Dehalococcoidia; order Dehalococcoidales; family RBG-16-60-22; genus JBGPRB01. The sequence continues at coordinate 8,393 of JBGPRB010000098.1, read as the reverse complement.
GATTCCCAAAAAACAGTAGAAGATATTGAAATATTTACTGGTGGGAAAAGAACAACCAACTATAAATTAAGATTAAAGGAATCAGGCCAGAAGTTTGTTTTGAGAATCTATCCTGAAAATGATAGGAGTTGGCATAAGGAATTTACACTGCAAAATACGCTTAAAAACTATTTGCCCGTTCCAGAGATGTATTATTTAAATGAAGACAGACTAATAATCGATAAGCCATTTTCTATTGTACAATTTTTAGATGGAATAACTTTAGATAAATATTTAGCAGGAAATAATTGTATTTCAGAATCACTGGCTCAAAAGATTGGTGAACTATTGGCCATCATACATCAAAAAGAATTTGAGGGTTTACTCGAGGAGAATTCACAACATACAGACGGTCTTCCTCTAATACTATCATGGTATGATTATCTCCTTAACAATCGTGCGGTAGAGCGGTTAGGCACCAGAGTCATAAACAAACTTAAAAAATTCATACAAGAGAATAATGAATTACTCGGGCGAATGGCTCAAAATTTTGTGTTTTCACATGGAGATTTCAGACCTGCCAATATTATGGTTAAAGACGGAAGGTTAATCGGGATTATTGATTGGGAAGGCGCGTTATCAGCCCCTGATTATTATGATATAGGGCAGTTTACCCGGTATAAGGAACACATGTCTGATAAGGCTAAGAATCGCTTTATTAGCGGGTATAACCAAAATACCAGACGCCCTGTTGGAGGAGACTGGGAAAAACTATCGAAGCTGATGGATTTAGTCAATCTTCTGGTTTTTTTAGATAATGAAGAGGAAAAGCCAAAACTATTTGCAGATATGAAAATATTATTAGAAAAGACATTAGTAATATTGGAACGATAATGCTTCAGGCAGAGAGTTTAAGAGGGCGGTTTACCAGAATTCCGTCCGGGATATATTCTCGGTGTCGCGGATGATTTTTCTGATACCGTCGCGGGTCATATCGTCGGTAATCGGCTCCACGTCAGAAACAGGTAATCCCTCTTTATTTTTCGCTGCCCGCCAGCTGACGACATATCCCGGCACCAGAGCCTGGCAAAAATCGGTTTTACCACAGCACGAAGAGTCGACCATCGCATGGCTGAGGACATAGAGGACTTCCCGCCCGTCATATTTCAGTCGTACCTCTTTTTGAGGGGTATAATATCCGGCGGGGGCCTGGATATCGCGGTTCAGTTCGAGGTGAGTGTACCTGGCCATAAAAACTCCGTTTAGAGTTAAGTCCCTACTGCCTGGAGTCCGGTCGTTTCAGCAACGCCGAGTATAATGTTCATGTTCTGCACGGCCGCACCGGAGGCTCCTTTACCCAGATTATCAAAGCGCGCAGAAAGTAAAATCCTATCCTTATTCCCGAAGACGAATATCTCGATGTTATTGGTGCCGTTACAATCTGTAAAAGTCAAAAAGCCGTTTTTCAGGTAGTCGTCTGCCGGATAAGGCATTACCTTAACAAACTGTTCCCCGGCATAATATTCCGCCAGCACTTCCCTGATATCCGCGGCTGAAAGTTCCTTCTTCAGGTAGCTCGGTACGAGCGGGATAGAAATGATTTCGCCGTTATATACATTGACCACAGTAGGAGCGAAAATAGGCGGTCGAACCAGACCGACGATTTTAGTCATTTCAGGAACGTGTTTATGATTCAACGCGAGTGAATACGGGCGGGGGTTTTTTATGTAGTCGGGCACGCCCTTGCTCTCATATTCGGCAATCATGGCTTTGCCGGCGCCGCTATAGCCAGCCACGGTATGACAGGTGACCGGGTAATCTGGCGCAACGATACCTTGAGCCACCAGCGGATAGAGCATCAGGACAAAACCGGTGGCATGGCAGCCGGGCACGGTAATTCTCCTGGATTTTTTTATCAGGATTCTCTGTTCTTTCTTGAGCTCGGGCAGGCCATAAACCCACCCTTCTGTGATGCGATGAGCAGTTGACCCATCGATGACGCAAACCGAATTGTTTTTTATCAGACTGACAGACTCGCGCGCAGCGTCATCCGGCAGGCAAAGAAAAACGATATCCGCCTCATTTATCAGCTTTTTCCTGGCTTCAGGGTCCTTGCGTTTTTCCTCCGGTATCTCGATGACTTGAATGTCTTTTCTTCCGTTTAAACGCTCGCGTATTTTCAGACCGGTGGTGCCGTGCTGACCATCAACAAACACCGTCTTTTTCATCCTGCTGTCCTTTCATCCGCCTTACTGGATTTACAATAAAAATTATAGCATAAGCACGTATGCATTTGTATTGTGATGAGGTTGGAGAAGGTACTTTAGTCACTGCTAAATATATTTTAGACACAAAAAATATCATTTTGTGAGCAAGTCGTTCAGGTTTGAACGTGCGCGAGACTTGACATGAGCCTAACAATAGTTTATTGTTTATAGCAAATAGCTTGAAAGAAGGAGGAATCATGCAAGCATATTGTGTTAAGTGCCGCGCCAAGAAGGAAATGAGTAATCCTAAGGCCATCACCATGAAGAATGGCAAGCCGGCGACGCAGGGTGTATGTCCGTCCTGCGGCACCAAGATGTTCAGAATCGGCAAGAGATAAAGCCGGTATCTGAAAGGGATTTAAACATAAACTAAGGCTGGATATCTCCCGTTGAGGGGTATCCAGCCTTTTATTTGCGTTTGAGCGTGATATGTGGTCTATTACCTGCCGGACCAAGCGGACACGTACTTTTGAACCAGGCTAACAGTATTGGTTACGTTGAGCTTGTGGAACATTAGAGAGAACCGATTTTCCAGTTCTTTCATCATAGCCCGATGGTTCGATTTCGGGAGGTGCCACAGCTCTTTTTTAAAATCGCCGAAAGCCCTCTTGCGTGTTTTGTAGAAAAACTGTTCCTCGGTTTCTCCAGCCGTTCTCTCCTGGGTGTAGGTGGTGTCGAGGTGTTGATGTATCGTCGCCAGCAGGTCTTCGGGGAAGTGGGGACTATCGAAGACAATATTCTGGAAGCCTGTAGCCAGATGCACCTCGACCGTGTCAACCTGCGGGAACATGTCAAAGGCTTCGTCGGGCAGGGTGGAAGCGCCGTGCTGGACGGCCCCGCCCATACGGTACTCATCCCGCGCTCTTCTGGAAAGCTCTTTCAATGTATTGAAGTCAATACTGACCTGGGCGACCGAACCATCGGGTAAGACGACGCCGCCGTGGGACGTCCCGGTCTGCACGCTGATTTTGGAAATGCCTTCAATATCATTACCCAGATAGCGGCGATAGCCATTCATAAAAGCCTTGAGGTCGGCCACCGTGCTGTTGCCCTTACCGATTTCGCCAATTTCACCGCCGACGGAGATGGTGACGCCTGCCGGCTCGATGCTGCGTATGAAACGGGTCATTTCCGAGGTTATTTCCGAGTTCTTCGCCTGCTGTTCTTCGAGGGTGGTTTTAGAAAGGTCAACAATGGTGGAGGCATCGATATCAATATTGAAGAAGCCGGCATTGACAGATTCCCTTATCAGTTCCTTGATATCGTTCATCTCACCTTCCGGGTTTTGACGGTACATAGCCCTTCTGACCTGGAAGTGGTCTCCCTGGATAAAGACCGGCCCCTTGAATCCTTCCCTGACGGCGGCGGCCAGGATGCAGGTAGCGTACTCTCCGGGAGTCTGTGCGGTATAGCCTATCTCGGAACGGGCTATCTCGAAGATAAGAGCTCCCACGCCGTCTTTAGCGGCGGCTCTGAAGACTGCCCTGGCAATATGATAGGTGATACCGCGGATATTGATGGCCGGTACGGTAACGCCGCGGTAAAGCCCTTTGCCAGCAGCCTGGTAAAGGTTATGAATACTGGCGGGGAAAATACCCAGGCCGAGAGCCATCTCCCGGATGATACGCTGGTGTTCAACTTTTACCCGGGGGTCAGCCCCGAAGACAGCCTGCTCAATCAGGGTATCGATGTTATTTTTCCTGGTTTTGGCGTGTTCTGACTCGCTGTGCATTTTTCCTCTTTCCATTGTTCAGTATAGTACGGCGACCGTTATATCTATCAGCGTCATACTGTGTTAACGGGTCGACCAGGTTGAGCTTATCGTAGATGTTTTCCAGGGGGACAGAGGAAATTTTACCGTTTCTAACGCAGACCATCTTACCATAGTTCTCATTTTCGATCAAATCAACGGCAGCAATGCCGAAGTAGCGGCCCATTCTGCGGTCGTAAGCACAGGGGGCGCCGCCGCGCTGAAGGTGGCTGAGTACGACGCTTCTTGTTTCGAGTTTGGTGCCTTTTTCGATTTCCCGGGCGACAAGTTCGCCGATGCCGCCGAGGGCTTTATGCCCGAAGCTGTCCGTGCCTTCTTTCCTGACGGTCTCGGTACCGCCTGCAGGCTTGGCTCCCTCAGCCGCTATAATAATTTCGTACCTGGCGCCGGACCTTCTCCCTTCCATGACCAGTTCATTCACTCTATCGAAAGAGAAGTCACATTCCGGGATCAGGATGATATAAGCTCCGCAAGCCTCGCCGCCTTCGAGGGCCAGCCAGCCGGCGGTCCTTCCCATGGTTTCCACCACAAAAATCCTGCGGTGAGAACCGGCGGTCGTCCTCAGCCGGTCTACTTCTTCGACAATGACGTTAAGGGCAGTTTCGTATCCCAGAGCATAGTCGGTCTCGGGGAGGTCTTTGTCTATTGTTTTGGGGATGCCGATAACATTGACGCCTTCTTTAGAGAGCCGGGTGGCGATAGCCAGCGTGCCGTCGCCGCCGATGGCGATGACGGCTTCCAGTCCGAGTCTTTCAATGTTCTCTATAACCAGTTTGGAGCATTCGTTCTTGGGGTCGTAGGGACTCAGGCGTGAAGTGCCCAGCATGGTGCCGCCGTACCTGTCCCATGTCCTGACGATATCAGGGTTGAGGGGTATGATATGTCCGGCGGTATCCCAGGTGGAGGGGTCGACGCTTACCAGCCCTTTCCAGCCGTCCCGGATACCCAGGACTTCATAGCGGACGCCTCTTTCCCACTCGAGGCGTTCGTCCATGGCGGTTTTGACCACCCATTTAAGGGCGGGGTTCAATCCGGCGCAGTCACCGCCGCCGGTGAGCACACCGATTCTGCTTTTTTTCATAATAACTCTATTTAAGATTATAGAATCAGTATCCTATGATGTCAAAGAAGGTCAGGCCGATATAGTGATGATAGGTGAGATATCGGGAAAGGGCAAGGGTGTCTGTACTGATGATGGTTCGGGGCTAGCCAGCAAATAAATGAGATAGAGATATTGATTTACTGATATGTGATTACCACTGGACTTATTGAATAAAAGGGAGTAAAATCAATATGCTATGAATGGGGTGGTTAAAAGAATATCCAGTTTTCCAGGAAGGCAAAAATAGGAGCACCTGGCTCGGTTGAGCAGGTGCTCTTTAAGTTAAGGAGGTAACGTTAATGCAGTCAAGTCTGATTGGTAAAATTGAAAAAGCCAAACGCTACGCTCAGGAAACAGACCGGGTTACCTTCCGAGAACTGGCGGTTAAATTCCGCGGTGAGAATAGTGATTATGATGTGAACCTTAAGGACGGCAAGTGGCATTGCACGTGCAGTTTTTTCTCCAAATGGGGTCTGTGCAGTCATACTATGGCTTTGGAACAAATCCTGGCCAAAATGCTCCCTCCGGAAGCTATCAAGACACCGGATACTTCTAACCCGTTAAAAGGGGATTAATATCGGTACCGGCGAGACCTGTCCCGGGGAATTATCATGTCTTTTATCTTCGGCTAATCATATGTAAAAATATACGGGGTAAGAATGAATTTCGTCGAAAAGCTGGCACAGGCCAGCCAGAAGAACCATAGCCTGCTGTGCGTCGGGCTTGACCCCGACCCGGCTCTAATGCCGGACGGAATCGGGATTTTTGAGTTCAATAAGGCGATTATCGACGCTACGGCGGACCTGGTATGCGCCTACAAGCCGAATATCGCATTTTACGAGGCAGCGGGCAATACTGGACTGGATGCCCTGAAGCGAACGAGGGAATATATACCGGAGAATATTCCCGTAATAGTCGATGCCAAGCGAGGCGATATCGGCAATACAGCCAGGGCTTATGCCCATAGCCTTTTTGACCTCTATAATTTCGACGCCGCCACGGTGAGTCCTTACCTAGGACTAGACTCGCTGGAACCTTTTATACAATACCGTGACCGCGGCATCCTGGTCCTTTGCCGCACCTCCAACGCCGGCGCGGTCGATTTCCAGTCGCTTTCCTGTAAAGTGGACGGCGGCCATAAGGTGCTTTTTGAAATAGTCGCCGAGAAGGTCAACGAGTGGAACAAGCACGGTAACCTGGGGCTGGTGGTGGGGGCTACCTACCCCGAGGAATTGAAGCTGATAAGGGAGAGGTATCCGGAGATGCTGCTCCTGATACCCGGGGTCGGGGCACAGGGTGGGGAGCTCGAGCAGGTGGTAAGGTATGGTGTGGATGCCGGCCAGCGGAAAACCATCATCAATTCATCGCGGCAGATACTTTACGTCTCCAAGGGTAAGGACTTTGCCACGGCGGCCCGAAAAGCAGCCAGAGAGTTGAGAGACCGGATTAATAACTATCTGGCAAATCCTGCACAGTGACGGTAATCCTGGAATGGTCCTGGAAATTAAGCTCGGTGATGTGGTCCGATTGAAAAAGGTCCACCCCTGCGGCGGCTATGATTGGCAGGTGGTAAGGCTGGGCGCCGATATCGGCATGAAGTGTCTGAAGTGCGGACGGCGCGTCCTCGTGGCGAGGAGTGTTTTCGAGCGCAGAGTTAAAGAGTTTGTTTCACGTGGGAGTGAAGGAACGCAGGAGTCGTCTTAATCGCTTCAAACAGCGCTTTCCCGGACAGTTTGATAACGGCGTCCTTTTTGATGCAGGATATCGGCGATACTCTTGCTGAGGCTATGTGCGCTGAGGGGCTTGATAAGGTACTGAGCGGCACCCATGCGTAAAGTCCTCCGGCGCTGTACCGATTCGGCAATGGCCGTAAGCACGACAATGGGAATTTTAGATAATTTCGGGTCGCGTTTCAGGCCGCGAAGTATCGACCAGCCATCGGGTCCGGGCAAGCGCAGGTCCAGCAGTATTAGAGCGATGTTGTTCTCTCTGACGATTTCCATTCCTGTCTTACCGTCACCGGCTTTAAGCACGAGATAGCCTTCGAGTTCCAGCACCCGGGAGACAAAGTTCTGAATATCAACGTCATCCTCAATAATGAGTATCGTCTTGACCCTGGGTTTTCTGAAAACAGTCTTGTTTCCGGTGTTTTTAATGTCTGTCTTGGACGTATCCATATTTTCATTTATAGAATAGCAGTAATGTATAAAGATACGTGTAAAGATAGTAAACAGATTGTAAAGATATCATGAAATTTATGTAAATATTATACCAAAAAGTGTCAAAAATGGTCATTATAATGCCAAATGGCGAATATATTGTGCATAATTATGTAGTCATATGGCAATAATTGTCCAGTATTAACGATAACGTTAAATATTGTCAAGTTCGGGTTTGGGGTGATATGATGACAATAACCAGGGGTGGGGAGGGGTCGTGAGAATTGTTCAGCCAGCCAGCGTAGCTCAGGGGTAGAGCAGCGGTTTCGTAAACCGCTTGTCGAGGGTTCGATTCCCCCCGCTGGCTCCAGTTTTTAAAGCTAAAATGACTTCCAAGAGACGCGGGAAAATGGATCTACTCCCCAAAAAGCTAATCAATAGCTAACCAACCTTTTCTTCAGCCTGAATTATAGACTTACTTTTACTTGCGAAAGCCTCGTCAAAGCGAACCGCAGCTGCTTCCTGAAGCCCAGGGGCAACATGGCTGTATATATCAAGGATTGTCTGGATGCTGGCTGGGGAACGGTACGTCTCCAGGAGGAGCAGGGAATTGTCTTGACTTATGTAATCTCTGGCTTTAGAATAAATCAGTTTCGAGTGAGAGGATGATTCCTCATGAAGTGCCCGCGCTGCCAGACTAATAATATAGATAACGCCGAATTCTGCAAGGAATGTGGTCAACGTTTACATACGGAGGTAATTTGTAGTCGCTGTCAACATCACAATACTCCGGATAGTAAATTTTGTGTTAAGTGCGGTCAGCCCCTTACCTCCGCACAAATTACAGAAAAACCCACCGAGCCACCCTCACCCGAACCCACCTCCTTTGCTGCTGGCCGCTATAAGGTCAAGAAGTTCCTCGGCGAGGGCGGCAAGAAGAAGGTCTACCTGGCCCACGACAACGTGCTGGACAGGGATGTCGCCTTCGCTCTGATAAAGACCGAAAAACTGGATGAAGTAGCCCGGACTCGTATTATCCGCGAAGTTCAGGCCATGGGACGCCTCGGCGACCACCCCAATATCGTCACCGTCTACGACTTCGGCGACCACGAAGG
>JBGPRB010000097.1:0-10550 GCA_041489355.1 Dehalococcoidia bacterium | reverse complement strand
GTACGGCAGATGGGGAAGGGAGCGGTATCGGCCTGACGATTGTGAGGAAAATTATTGAAGCACACGGGGGAAGGATATGGGTGCAGCAGGGGCAATCGGGGAAGGGAACCACCATGTGCTTTACCTTGCCCCAACAGAACGGCACAAACAAGGATGGTAATAATGGGAAAGATTAAGATACTTCTCGCCGATAGCTCCACCTTTACGCGCATCCTCCTCGCCAATGCGCTGGAAACGCTTGGATTTGAGGTCGTTGCCGTCGCTAAAAATGGCAGAGAGGCCCTGGAAAAGTTTGCCCAGTACCTCCCTGATATTACCTTAATCGACCTGAAACTGGACGGTACAGGTGGTATCGACGTGGTACGCGCCTTAACAAAAGATAATCCTTCAGCGGCGGTTGCCCTGCTGATGCCGGAGGAAATAGATGACCCGGACATAATCGTTGAAGCTGTCAGGGCAGGAGCCAAAGCCTATATGAAGAAACCTACATCAGGTGAAGAGTTGAAAGGACGATTGACCAAACTCATGGGAAGGAGTGAGGAAAAATGACTATGCCAAGGGAGATAAACGTACTGTTGGTGGAGGATACCGAAGAACACGCCGTGCTTATGAAACGGGCCCTGGAGAGAGGGAAGCTGAAACCACGACTGTTTTGGGTTACCGATGGTAAAGCGGCACTCGATTTCCTGCATAACCGTGGCGCTTATGCCGATGGAGAGGCTAATCCCATCCCGGATATAATTCTCCTTGACCTGAAGCTCCCGAAAGTTAGCGGGCTGGAGGTACTGGAACACATAAAAGGCGATGAAAAACTGAGAGATATCCCGGTAGTGATACTTACTGCCTCAGATAACAAAAGTGATATTATCAGGACCTATCAGGGGGGAGCCGAGAGTTACTTTACCAAGTCGGTCCTCTTTCTCAACAAAGGTTCAGACCCAACAGCTATTCTCGACACCGTAATGGCAATGGCAGGCGTATGAGACAGTGCCCAAGGCAGTGGAAAAAGCCACACAGACCTGCGGCGAGTAAGACGGATAGATAAAAACGACACAAGTCGAAACAGGAGGTGAAGTGAATGAAATACTTAGAGAAATTCTTAAAAGACCAGAGAGGTGTATCCCCGGTAATCGGCGTGATATTGATGGTGGCCATAACCGTGGTCATGGGGGCGGTGGTAGCCGGCTTTGCCTACGGATACCTCGGGAACACCCCTAAGGCACCTAATATTGCGCTGTCGTTGATTGATAACCCGACCGACAACTGCTCGGTGCTGGTGAAGCACACTGGTGGAGAAAGCTTGCTTGCCGATGCCTGGAAGGGCTCGCTAACAGCGGGTAAGGAGAGCAGTGCCAACTTCACGACACAGACACAGTTGGGTGATAATGCCATATCAACCGGCACAGTTTTACACGTGACTACAGATTCGAACGGTATTGCCGTAGTCCCGGGGTGGTATCACTTCGTCGCTGTCCATGTTGGGAGTGACGCGATTTTGCTTGATACTAATTTGCTGGCACGCTAGGGGTAATGGCCAGACACGAGCGGAATTCGCCCCAAATACTGAATCAGCTTGTGTGCGGAGCACCGCGGCTGGTCGGTCTGTGACCAAGCAGAGGAGCGCCATGAGTTTACGTCCGGCTGAAGAGATTCACATACCTGCGGCCGCAGACACTGGCTATGGAAGGATAAAAGAAGACTGTGACCACAGATCAAAAAGAACGACCGTTAGGCAAAGGGATAATATGTCCTGATTGTGGCCAGAAAACCAGTGGCGTTGACCACTGTGAGTGGTGCGGCTCAATGCTGCTCAAGGGCAAACCGGAAAGTGTAAAAGCGGAGACGCTGGCGGATAAAGAGGATACGAAAATAGAAGCCCAGGAAGCCTTACAGGCAGTACTCGCCGAGCAGCGGCCGCGGAAACAAAAGAAAAGCAGAACACCCAAAGAGAGAAAGCCTGTAGTTATAGAGGCTACCACTGAGCCGGGTTTGGCGCCGGAGATAGACAGGGACAAATTCCTGGAGGTGTATCCGGTAAACGAACCCTACGCCTACATTGGCATTGAAGCGAGCCAGCCTCATACCTATCAGGTATGCGAGGTTGGCCTGACCAGAGGTGAGGAAGAGCTATTAAAAGAGATAAGGTTATGGCTCTATGAGGTAATCAATCTGGATTTTGCCTCGTTGGATAGACCTGAGGACTTCCTGAGGCAAAAGGTCCAGGAGATAACCAAGGAATTCGGCATCCGCCTGAGCCCTTTGAGCATGGAAAAGATAATGTACTACGTGGCGAGAGACCTGATAGGTTATGGCAGGCTTGATCCGATACTGAGAGACAAAAGGGCTGAAGACATATCGGCTGACGGCGCCGGGATTCCGGTGTTTGTCTACCACCAGAAGTACGGATCGCTGGAGACCAACGTCACCTTTACCCAGGAAGAGCTGGACTCCATTATCTACAAGCTGGCGCAGAGGTCAGGCAGGCACATCTCTATGGCCAAGCCTCTACTTGATGCCTCGCTGCCTAACCACGACCGGTTGCATCTGAGTATAGGAAGCCAGGTTACCACCAGAGGCTCCACTTTTACTATTAGAAAATTCAGGGAGACACCCTTCACTCCGGTAGACCTGATAGACCTCGGGACAATATCCGTGGAGATGGCTGTCTATTTATGGATGGCGGTAGAAAACGGGTTTAACATCCTCATTATCGGCGGCACGGCATCGGGGAAGACTACATTTCTCAATACCATCTCCATGTTCATACCGCCCAGTTGCAAGGTAGTGAGTATTGAGGATACCAGGGAAATAAACCTTACTCACCAGAACTGGATACCCTCTGTTACCAGGGAAACCGAAGAGCGTGGCTCAATTGAGATGTTTGATCTGCTCCGAACTGCCCTCAGACAGCGGCCCGAGTACCTGCTGGTTGGAGAAGTGCGGGGACAGGAAGCCTCTACCCTTTTCCAGGCTATGGCCACCGGCCACATCACCTTCTCCACGGTTCATGCCGACTCGGTGGAGTCGTTGGTAAAGAGGCTGACGAAGCCCCCCATAGACGTTCCGCTAATGCTGCTTGACAGCATCGACATCGTAGCGCTGGTCAGTATGGTAAAAGTAGGCGATGTCAGGACCAGGAGATGCACTAATGTGACAGAGGTCACCGGTGTTGACTTTGATAACGGAACACTCAAGACGAATGTGGTCTTCCGACTTGCTACCGGTAACTTTCAATTCAGCGGGGAGTCCAAGGTCTTTCTGGAGACCATGGAAAAGCTGAACATAACCGAGGAACAATTGGGAGCAGAGTATGCCCGGCGGCTGAGAATAATGAATTTGCTGTGTAAACACAAGGTAAATGACTTCTATAGGCTGAGCAGACTGCTGTTTGACTACAGTGTACGTCCAGATGAGGTCGAAAAGAGCCTGCTGCAGGGAGAAGTATCGTGAACACGGGTACAATGGCTCTGGCTCTCTTTGGTGGTTACTACAGAGAAAGGCGAACTCGTTTCTCCTTCCTGACCAATGACCTGGTAAAGGCACGAATGTATATCACCATAGAAAGATTGCTATCCCTGGCTACCCTGTATTCACTTATACTCTCGTCCGTCTGCGTTACCATGGGGATGGCGGTATCAGCCCTCCTCTTTAACTATGTGCCAATCTGGCGGTTCATTTTCGCAAGGAACATAGTAAAAACCGACATACTGGGACTTGCAGCTGACTTCGGCCTGATTGTCTTCGCAGCGCTGGCTTGCTGTCTGGCTCTGTTTCTCCTCTTTATCCTCTATCCCCGGGTTAAAGGCTGGGAAAGGAAAGGGAAGATAGACGGCCATCTGCCTTATGCTATCTGCTGGATGTCGTTCATGGCTACCACAGGTGTCATTCCCTACCTGATTTTCAGGAAACTTGCCGAGACAGAGGAATTCTTCGGCGAGATAAGCCAGGAAGCGAGGCTGGTGGTTAAAGACGTCGAACTGCTCGGCTTTGATTTTGTCAGCGCGCTGCGTAACCTGGCCTCGGCTACTCCTTCCACACATCTGAGGACATTCATCCAGGGCGCGATTACAAATGCCCTCTCCGGAGGCGAAATGGGCACCTACTTTGTTAGTAAGGCACGGGAAGCTATGGAAGAGAACCGGAAGCAGTTTACCGAGTTCATTGCGACTCTGGGCCTGATTTCCGAGGTCTATATCATCGGGCTGGTAGCGGCGCCGCTCCTTGTCATTGTCATGTTCGCTGCCATGATGATGCTGGGAGGGACAAGCCCGATGATTCTGATGGTGATTATATACGGATTTATCCCTCTGGGCTCGATGTTGTTTTTGCTGCTTACCGATGCTTTGACACCGGAGGGGATAAAATAGTATGAACAGGGACATGGTTCTTGAGGCAATAGAGTATCGCCGAAGGAAGTCCACCCTGCAGCGATTCCTTGAATCCCCGGTACAAACAATAAGGGAAAGATCGTATCTGCTGTATTTCATCTCGGGCGTGATTGCGATGACTTGTGCCGCTGTTGCCTTCTATATGGGTATGAACCCAATGAATATCGTGATTCTCGCCTTTCTCCTGATTATTATGCCCCCGGGTTTTTTTAACTTCTTCGAGACGAGAAGAATAAGCAGATTAGAGGCAGAGTTTCCGGCCATGATACGCGATATCAGCCTGTCTGTAAAATCGGGGATGACTATAAAGAGTGCGATGAGCATGGCTGCGGGAGGGCAGTATGGTGCGCTTACCAAGGCTATAAAGCAGATGGATAATGCAATCTCATGGGGTGTTTCCTTCGATGACGCTTTGCTTCACTTCGCCAGGAAATACCCCACGGCACTTATCCGAAGAACGGTCTTTACCCTGATCGAGGCATCCAGGATGGGTGGTCAGTTAGGCGAGATACTGGAGGGCGTTGCCACCGACGTGGAGGAGACAAAAACGCTGGAAAAGAGAAGAAACTCGGAGACCAAGCCATACCTTATGGTCTGTTACATCAGCTACTTCGTCTTTCTGGCGGTGATAATGATTATGAGCTACGTCTTTCTACCCATGATGAAGGAGGCGTCCGAAGCTACTTCCGGCGCAGCCTTGCCGAGTGGGATGGGACAGTTTGCCGTGTCTGATGCAGATCTGGCTAAATACAATCTGCTTTTCTTCCATGCTCTGGTGATACAGGGCTTTTTTGCCGGCATTGTCACCGGGAAGATGGGTGAAGGGAAGGTTCTGGCCGGGCTCAAACACTCGGTTTTCTTTATCGTGGTGGCGGTTATCGCCTATACCCTGTTGATGTAGGTTAACCATACCGGAGCGTAATGAGAGATGGTCGAACCATTCGGTATTAGCCTTCTTATCTTCATCCTGATATTTTTTATTCTTATCCTGGCCGGACTTCTGGGGCTCTACCTTCATGTAGCCGGATTCACACTGGTCGAGGTGCTATTGCTGGTGGCTTTTCCGTTGCTTGCCTATTTCGCCGCCCTGCCCGTGGTGGGCATCACCATTAACGGGCTTACCCGGGGCATATTCGGCACCGTGCTAGCTACGGCGAAGGTGTTTGATTTGCCAATAGTTCATTTCGGTCGTATCGTAATCGGGGTCAACGCCGTGGGCTTTTTCATCCCCACCATGATTACACTGAATATGCTGTTACATAAGCGTATCCCATGGAAGCAGTTTTGCCTCCTTGCGGTCATTATTGCGGCGGTAACCTATCTCTATACCTTTATTCAGCCCGGGCTGGGAGTGGTAGTCTTCCTTTTTACCATTCCACCGATTCTGGCGTCGGGGATTGCCTTCATGCTCCGGAGAATGAAAGGGTTGAGCAATTTAAATACGGCTCTTTTGGCCTACGCCGGAGCCACAATCGGGGTGCTGGTTGGAGCCGACCTGCTTAACCTGCACAAGCTGGCCAACCATGACTGGGGGAAGCCAACATTGGTATCAATAGGCGGCGGAAGTATACTGGATGCCGTCTTCCTGGCGGGAATAGTGGCATTGTTTGCCGATTTCGTGTTCCGCAATCGGGAAGAGAATATACTTGGCAGAATGGTGAGGGTACTCCGGGAGGCATGGCCAAGATGAGAGTTGGAATTCGGAGCCTGTGGCAAGAGGAAAGAGGGGTCTCTGTGGTGATTGGCGCCATGCTGATGTTGCTGGTTGTGGCGGCAATGTGGGGCACGATACAGGCTTTCCTCGTACCTGACTGGAATAAGGATGTAGAATACGAGCACCTTAACATGGTCCATGATGACATGATAACTTTCAAATCAGATGTAGAGGATGTAGCATTATCCGGAGCGCCAAAGTCCAGCGATTTCCGAATGGGCGTGCGCTATCCCAACCGGATGTTCCTGGCGAATCCCGGCACCGGGGTGGCTGGCTCGCTGACCTCGGATAATGTGGCGGTCAGCATTGTATATACTATCGATGCCCCGGGGAACCCAACGATTACCCAGACCTATAGCTCAAACCGTATAAGTTATGAGGTGCAGGGAACTATTGACCGCCCCAGGCTGGTCTATGAACACGGGGTAATAATCAGGGATTACGGGAACGCTAGCGCCACTACGGACGAGCAGGCGCTCATCGTAGGCGATGAGATATATTTACCGGTTTTAACCGGTAACCTAACGGCGTCTTCATCCATGGAAACAGAGTCGATAGCAATAAAACCGCTCTCCCAATCTACTGGCTCCTCTAAGATTAAATCAGCAGTAATCACCATGGATACGCTTTATCCGGCGGTCTGGGCACAGCTTCTGGCCGGAAAAAGCACCTTGGCAACAACGGTATCGGTTAACCAGACGCAAAGTAAGATTATAATAACAAGCACGGCAGTAAGGCAGATATATTTACCTGAGGGCGACGTGGTCACCGACTCGCTGTATGTCGGATTGGCGACATTCAGCACCTCATTTGTGCCTGGGCCAGTATTTATCATCGGCGGCGGCACTGGTACCCTGAACCTACAGGCTAATCCGATCAACTACGTGCCCATGTTCAACTCCAGCCGAAGCGCCGTTGAGAGCGAGAATCAGCAGTTCATGCCTGTGGCCGGCACCGTATCCAACTTCTACGTCATCCTGAATGGAAGCCCCGGCAATACCCATTCGTACACTTTCGTTGTCCGCAGAAATCAACTCGACACAGTGGTGACCTGTATTATTATGAACTTAGATACGACGGGCTCCGATCTGACTCACTCCGTGAGCTTTGACGCCGGTGATTACATCTCAATAAAGGTAACCCCCTCGGCAGCCAACCCCACGGGAAGGTCGATGCTCTGGACGGCGCAGTTCTCACCCAGCCAGTAGTGCTCACCACGGAAAAGGCGAATGGATATTTATCGCCCTGGGTTTCCTGGCGAGCTGTTTTCGGAAGGTCTAGCTCTAACCTGACCAGAACCAAAAGACAGAGACGAAAGTCCATTTTATTGCCCCAATTGAAGTAACTACAACAACTCAGAATGTTTATCAGGGTCACAAAAAAGTAAATTGTTAAGCTAACCTCAGTTGCACCTTTTAGCGGAATGTTCAACTATGTGTTATTATTTTGGCTAAGCGAGGAACAAAGTCAAACCCAGAAATCGGCCAACTCGTCTGCTGGGATGAGGTATCTTAATGGCATTGATTCTCTCCATAGACTTGGCATATAAGTCTTACGCCGATTTTGGTTTCTGTTTGCTGGAGGAATCGGCTGGGAAAATACTAAATATTCAATATACTTCGTATAAATCTTTTGGTCTTCTAGGAATTCCTGAAAAAGAGATATTCGCTCAGACCGTGCTTGATTATTGCTTGGCGACAGGTGTCTTGATCTTAATGTTAGATGGACCACAAGGCTGGAAAGACCCAGAAAATGGCCTGCTATATCAGCGGGTATGCGAGAAACACCTGAACACGCAAGCTAAGACAGGTACTGAGGGGAAAGTCAAGCCAGCAAATTTCAAATCATTTGTATCCTTTGCGATCGATATCTTCAGTGCGCTTAACAGAAGTGGCTTGGCCTCACTTGTCACGGAGCCTAAAATAGCAATGCCTGCCAAGGGGATCCTTCTTGTAGAAACATATCCATATTCTGCATGGCACAAATTAAATATCCAGCCGCTTCCTGGGAAGCAAAAATGCACTCTTGAGCAAATGGTTCGGTGTGTGCAAGAGCTAAAGATAAGATTTCACCTACCAGAAACCAAGATTCCCACACACGATGAATTATCAGCACTGGTTGTGGGTCTTGCTGGCGTTGCGATAGCAGAGGGCAATGAGTCTGGATATACTGCCTCAGGGGTGCCACCTCAGTTGATGTCGCAAGGTTATTTGGTAGAGGGATACATCGTAAACCCCCGGATAGACATGAGGAGGGCATAAATGAAGGTCTATAGTAGAGGTGGAGTGCCGGTGTATACTGACTATAGAGAAAACATCACTGTCGACTCCAATCATCCCATTTTGACTTGGAAGGCGAATAAAGACAGATTAAGACCATCTTGGTTTCCTCTGGACGTACAGAAAGATTTCCCCGAAGGCTTACCAAAGCTTGGTAGCATGCACAGCGAAGATGCTCTCACTTGGAATGTCTTTCGCACATTACAGCTAAAAAATAAAATTCAGCGCCTTACTGAAATTTTTAGCCCTGGTCTAGACATCTATAGGATATGGTTTTGGGGTCATGACGCCGACCAGAAAAGCCCCAAAATTGACGCCGAGATTCAGAATATTCTTAACCAGATGGAACCTTGGGGGAAAAACGGTGTGACGCAGCAGACTGAGCCTGACGTTATATTGCGTGGGAAACGTCACGTTGTTATGGTAGAGTGTAAGCTGGGCGAGCCCGATAAAAAGGTCAAGGCATGGCAAAGAAGCAGTACGGGTATGCGTCGTGAATATGCCACATTCATAGAAGGACGGAGGTTTAAGCTTTTTGCCGACTCCTTTGACTATGAGCGTGACGGCAATCGTTTTTATCAACTCTTCCGCAATTATTTGCTCGGCGCTGCCATTGCCTCAAGATGGAACGCTGAGTTCTCACTATTGGCTATCGTCAATGCCCTGAATAGCAACCGTGAGGGGAGAAGTCACCTGGATGAGTTTAATTCCTTCCGGTCTGTCTTGGCAGAGCCTTCGAATACTTTCATCATAACCTGGCAACAAATATGGGAAGCCCTACCAAAGGAAGAAAATCTATCACCTCTCCGTGAATTTATGGCAGGGCATACCTTGCTTGGCCTTTCATAAACAGAAAGCTAAAGAACGAGTAATAACATTTACTGAACGAAAGTCCAGATTGTTAATTCCGAGGAGGCACTATCACAAGTAATAAGACCGGGCCACGGCGGCGGTACGCCTGTGTACCTTTAATTTGCTATAGATATGTTCGAGGTGCTTTTTCACCGTGCGAGGGCTTATGGAGAGGGCCAGGCCAATCTCCACATTGGTTTTGCCCTGTGATAGCCATGTCAGAATCTCAGTCTCGCGGCGTGTAAGCGTGGAATCAAGCACTGCTGGCTCTTCCTCCACCAGAAGCAAGTCCTGCTCGGCGACTTTGCCACCCCAAATGAAGCGCAGCGTGAGCTTTCCGCTCTCGTTCTTTATCACGAGGGGAAGCGACGGAGAAGGAGCGTCAGACTCCTGGCAGAAGCGAGACCTTTCATTACTGATCCAGCGGTTCAATATATCAGGCAGGGATTTGCGAGTAGGCGGGACATCAAAGTACCTGGCTATCGTACGCCACACATCATAGCTGTCCAGGAGCACCTGCCCGGAACGGCTCACAACCAGTAATTTACTTCCCTTCTCTTCTACAGTCCGCCTCATAAGGTCAAGCGTTTGCACATTTCTATAGGCCTGCGATAAATGGGGACGGATAAGGTCGAGACTTAAACGCTCAGTTTCAGTGAAATCGGCGCAATCTCTATCGAGAGCGATCCCGACCATGTGGTCAGGGGCTAGCATAAGCGCTGCGACTAATTGGTACTCCACGCTCGATTGCCGGTAGTATTCATTATATAGCGTTAAATCGTGGAACTGCCGGTTTGAAAGAAAATCGGAAATTCTGTAACTTTTACCATCGCCGGTCTGAGCGTAATGGGCAAGGACCGGATGTTCGTTAAAGTGGCTCATAAAGGCCTCTTTCAGGGTGGGACCAGGCAGTGCATTGGCGGGTTCAGTTATCCAGGTAGTCATAGAACCCGGGAGAACGACTTCGTTGTAGCAGATGGTATTGCAGGAAAACAGCCGTTTGATGGCGGAAAGCGCCCCCGAAGGGAATCGTTCCAGACACGGGATATTGTATATCTTCTCCAGGGCGGACGAAAAAGCCCTTAAATCGTTCTGGGATAGTGGGTTCACCTGTTTCCTCCTCCCTGACCAGAACTGACGATATTTATTTTAATCGATTCTGTTGGTGATTTCAAAATACGCCGTTTGCCGTATTGATCTCCAGCCCAATTTAAATTAATGTTGAAGTATATATTCCGGTCAATTAAAGGAGGTCAGCCGTGGCAAATAAAGAAAACAAGGATACCGTCCTGCGGTTCTGGCAGGAAGTCTTTAACG
>JBGPRB010000096.1:0-10606 GCA_041489355.1 Dehalococcoidia bacterium | reverse complement strand
TCCCATTCCTCCTCCGTCCACAGGTTCCATGGTTTAGCCCTGATGCCATACCATATGGCGGCGTTGTTGACGAGGATATCCACCCTGCCATATTCCTGCATAACCTTCTCGGCTATCTTCTGGGTGTCGCTGGCAACGGAGATATCCGCCTGCATGATGGCGACTTCCCCGCCTTTAGCCTTTATCTCATTAACCGTGCCCGCCGCCCTTTTCAGGTCGGTAGTAGTAAGCAGAAGCTTAGCCCCTTCCCCGGCGAACCTTAAGGCGAAAGCCTTCCCGAGGCCGCGGCTGGCTCCGGTAATGATAGCTATTTTGTCCTGTAATACTGGTGACATGTCTGCCTCCTAATCATTTTTTGTGATTCAGACCCGCCTGTACTCTATGCATCCTCGTGGGCTAGTTCTCTCAGTATTCCTTGCTCGTATTGCATAAACTTTTCTCTACCTAACGTATATGCGGGAAGAACCCACTTCATTTCCTTCAGATTCTGTGTTATCGTCGGTATCCAGTGATAAGGGATAGATATCAACAGCCATCCCTCGGGAAATACCTGTCTTCCTTTCATGCCAAAAGCCAGCCCGGTAATGGTGTAATTAACCTTGCCGCTGAGATAGGGATAAACGTAGAGCCAGGAACACCCGCCGATAGTTGTTGCCTTACTTTCATACATCTCGCCGGTCGAATAGGTCATTGCCCTCAGCAGGATTTCCGCCTGGCCGGGAGTGGCCGTGAGAACTAAGAGGTCCGGCTCGAAGGTCAATTTGTCCAGCGGGGAGAAAACGACATAATTAACCCCACCATTCTCCAGAGTATAGATGAACCGGCGGAGTCGACTGTTGGCACGCGCCTCCTGGAAAATTTCCAGTTTCAGTCCTAAAAGCCCGCCGTCAGCAAGGGGTGGAGATTCGCCCATCATACCCAGGAATCTCTTCCCGAAACAATTTTCGTTCTCTTTAGTGAAATAGAAGGGAGCCCCTCTCAGGTGCGCCTCTTTAAGCATTTCACAAAGAGCCAGGCTTTTACCCAGCGGCTCTATTCCCTCTGGCTTGTTAAACAGGTATTTGACGCCTACGGGGGGCCTTTCAAAGTTAAACTGGTTATAAATGGACAAATCAGTTTGAAGCGGTCTCATATTAACCTCCTTCTTTTGGAACGGAATTCAGGCTACTCCTGATGGGCACCCCATCTTCCGGGATTCATGATATTATTGGGGTCAAGCATCTCTTTAACCCTGCGATGCAATTTCACCCAATTGGGGTCGGCCTTTTCTTCCAGCTTTCTGATTGCCCAGACGGGCGTTTTGTACGGTATAAAACCCATATCCAGAATCATTTCGAGCTGGTCAGTGTACAATGCCTGGATTCTCGATACTTCTTCCACAATCATTTCTTGTGCAAGGACAAATCCCTCATGGCATTTAGCCAAGAATGCATTACTCTCTTTCTTTGAAGCAATGGTAGGATTGAAAGAGGGGAAAGTCCGGATAGCATATGTAAATGCTAAGTCGCAATTTTTCTGCGTCTTGTCTTCAAATTCTTTAATTCCCTCTTTCCCAATGACAAAACTCGTTTGGGTACACCCCCGATGCTGAAAGAATCTGGTGCAATTCTAAAGCAAAAAAGCACAGATTTGAAATCTGTGCTCGGTTCGGAAATTGGTAGCGGGGGTTGGATTTGAACCAACGACCTCCGGGTTATGAGCCCGACGAGCTACCACTGCTCTACCCCGCGTTGAGACGCAGTTTTAAGTATATTCCCTTTAACGTATAGGTGTCAAGCGTGGTAGAAAGTGGTACGGTTCGGTTTTGATTATGGGGGTATCTTCCCTCACCCCCTTAGTCCCCCTCTCCGACCAGTTGTATTGAACTAAGCCTGTGAAAAACGGGTCGGAAAGGGGGAAAGACAATGAGAGGGAGCTGCGCCCCCTCTCGCTACGCACTCCCCTTTTACAGAATGGGAATATCTTGCGGAACAGGCGGATATTTTCTTGAGGTTACAAATAGGGATTACCGCGTCATCCCGACTTCATCAGGACTCCTCGCAATGACAGTTGAATTATTAAGCCTGCTGCGCCTGCTGGCGCTTGCGGTGGTCTTCGATAAAGCGCCGGGCGAAGCGGTCACGCCCCAGAATAAGGTCGGTCGCCAGGACGGACGGCCTGACTTTAGCGGCATCAACGATTAGAGCCGTGGCACCGGCGGAGATAACCATCGACACCCAGGCATTATTGATGATGGGACGGTCCGGCATGCCGAAGGAGACATTGCTCGCGCCCATGGTCATGTTCACACCCAGCTCCTCGCGGATGCGCCGGATAGCCTCCAGAACGTCCTTCCCGGAATTGGCCTCAGCGCCGATGGCAAACGCCAGGACATCGATGATGACATCCTCGCGGGGAATGCCAGCTTTCTCCACCGCCTCCACAATCTTATAAGCGATGGCCACGCGCCGGTCGGCATTCTTGGGGATACCCTCATCATCCTGCACCAGGCCGATAACAGCCGCCCCGTACTCTTTAACAAGGGGCAGGACTCTCTTCAGGGAATGCTCCTCGCCACTGACCGAGTTGATGAGCGGCTTGCCCTTATAGACCTTCAGAGCGGCGGCGATGGCGGCCGTATTGGGACTATCCAGGCAGAGCGGCGCATTAACGGCTTCCATCACCACCTTGACCACTTCAGGCAGGAGGACGGTATCATCCACGCCCGGTGTATTCACATTAATGTCAATAATATCCGCCCCGGCCTCAACCTGGGCGATAGCTTCCCGGCGGACGATATCAAGGTCGCCCGACTTCAAAGCCTCGGCCAGCTTTTTCTTGCCGGTAGGATTAATGCGCTCGCCGATAAGCACGGTCGGCCGGTTAATGGCAATTATCACTTCTTTTGTGGCAGTCGATACTTTTGTGTCCATGGGAATAATCTCCTAATAGTGTATTTTATAATACCCAAAAACACGCATCTCATTGTCATTGCGGGCCCTTCGGCTTCACTCAGGATAAACTCCGCGAAGCTATCTCTACGATGCGTCTTTGAGATTGCCACGTCCTTCAGCGGAAGGACTCGCAATGACAGAGTGGGTTAGTAAACGCCGTACTCTTTAGCGGCTTCCATAAAAGCCCGCAGGTTATCCGGGTTGCCTTCATTCATGCCGGCCGCCCCGGTCAAGATATAGCCGCCGCCCGTTGCGCAGGTCTCGATTAGCCTGCGGCAGTGTTCCTTAACGTCCTTCGGCGTACCGGTATACATCACCGAGGCCGGCACATTACCAGCGATGCAAGCAGAGTCGCCGAGGACTTTCTTAGCCCTGGCCATATCAATATCTTCAAAGGACCACAACATCGAGCTTCTGGGTAATTCCTTTATAACTTCCAGCCGCGCCCCGTATCTTCCCTCGGCGAACGGGTACGGCACAAGGCCTTCATTAATCATGCCCATGAGGACCTTTCTGAAAGTGGGCCAGTAAAAGGTCTCAAATTGCCTGGGAGACATAAAGCTCTCGTCGCCCTTATGCAGAGGCATGAAGCATACCGGGCAGCCGGTGGCATCAGCCGCAGCCACAGCCGACCTGATAGCCAGCGGCGCCAGTTTTGCCATAGTCTCATGGATTTTATCCGGCTGGCGGTACATATCCGTAAACATCCCCTGCGTACCGCGCAGCATATCGGCAATCATGTCAAAGGGGGCGCCGCCCATGCCGCCACCCCTGAGGTTGGGGATGCCGGCGGCAAGAGAGGCTATGGTCACTTCACCGATGACCTTCTGCCATTTGACGGTCTCTTTCCCGGCTTCAATCATCGTTTTAAAAGCAGCCTCGACATCCGGGTTGCCCAGTGCGGCATAAAACCCGGTGGGCGTACCCATCATCCCCGAGAAGCCAGACAGCCGGCGGAACGGCTCGAAGGCACCCACGATACGCGGCAAAAAGACCCTCCACCAGAAATCCGTGGGATTTTCCATGAAAGCATCATATTCATCCGCCTTCATATAATCCTTTTCAACATACTGGTACAGAGAAGCATTCGCCGGCAGACCGTGGCCGGGCCACTTATGCAGCCGGTGGTCGGTCATCTCCAGCACCTTGCCCGGCAGCACCAGGCCGGGGCCGGTGAACGAATCCATATCAAACTCATCGATGAATTTAAGATAAGCCTTTTTCAGCTTCTCATAGTCATACATGACATCCCGCAGCGTATATCCAGCGTAATAGGCCGGGTAAAACCCGGAAGGCAGAAGCACGGGCACGCGGTCAGGCTCTTCCAGCTTGATGGCCTTGATAAACCTGTTTACTCTCTCTTTATAGAGCTTTTTAGCCTCAGGGCTAACGAATTTAATATCAGGCGAAAGCCAGCGCTTGAAGCGCTCCTCTCGCTTTTGCTCCCAGGTCAGTTTTTCCCAGTTTTTAACATTTTCCATTTTAATAACCTTTTCCAGGAGAGTATTTGTAATTGCATCGTCGTCCCGACCTGTCGGGATTCATCGCCATGACAATAATTATACTATTTTTTATAGACGCCGTATTCTTTAGCCGCATCCATCATGGCATGCAGGTTTTCGATTCTGCCCTGGTCCATGCTGGCCGCCGCGCTCAGGATATAACCTCCGCCCGGAGCGCAGGTATCGATGAGCTGGCGGCAGCCCTTTTTAACGTCCTGGGGCGTGCCGGTTACCACTATCGAAATGGGCAGGTTGCCGGCGATACAGTTTTTCCTGCCGACCGTTGCCTTGGCCTGGGCCATGTCCATATACTCGAAGTACCAGACCATGGACGCCCGGGGCATATCCTGGATAATTTCCAGTCGGGGTATATAGTTACCCTCGGCAAAGGGCATGGGCACGAGGCCCTCTTTAATCATACCCAGAAGCACCTTTTTAAAGCTCGGCCAGTAGAAGGTCTCGAACTGCTTCGGGGACATAAAGCCCTTTTCACCCTTGTGCAGCGGCATCATAACCACCGGCGACATAGAAGTATCAGCCATATTTATCGCTTCCTCGATGACGATAGGGACCAGCCTGTCCATAGCCTCGTGAATTTTATCCGGCTGTCGGTACATATCCATGAATATGCCGGTGGTGCCGCGGAGCATATCGGTCAACATATCGAACGGGGCACCGGAGAAGCCACCGCCGAAACCCGCATAGCCGGCTTCGATGGCCACACGGCCAACCTCGCCGGTAATCCTCTGCCACTTAACGATTTCCTCGCCGGCCTTCATCATCTTTTTATAAGCTTCCTGAATGGCGGGGTCGGCGAAGCGCGCCAGGTAGAAAATCGGTATGCCGACGAACGCCGTGAGGTGAGGCAGGTTGGCCAGAGCCGCGTAGGCACCGGCCTGACGGGGCATGAAGGTCCTCAACCAGAAATCGGACGGGTCACGAATGAGCTTGTCATACTCGTCTTTTTTCATGTATTCGCCCTCGACGAACTGGTATGAAGGGACATTATCGGCAAGGCCATGCCCGGGCCACCTGTGCAAATGATGGTCGATGATTTCCAGCGCTCTGGCCGGAAGGACCAGGCCGGGCCCGCCGAAGGTATCCATATCGCCGAAATCATTCATGAACTTCAGCCAGGCGTCCCGCTGTTTTTCATAGTCGTACATGACCGTCTTGAGGTCATAGCCGGCGTAATAGGCCGGGAAATAACCTACCGGCAGATTACAGGGCACGCGGTCCGGCTCTTGCATACTGATGGTCTTGATGAACCTGGTTACCCTTGCCTTATAAAGCTTTTCGGCTTCTTTGCTTTTGAACTTTACCCCCGGAGCCGCCAGCCATTTTTTATATCTCTCTTCACGCTTCTGTGCCGGAGTCAACTCCTTCCAGTTTTTAACGCCTTCCATCTTTATTGCCTCCGTAAAACCAATTTAATCACAACAATATGCCATCCTGACCGAGGTCGTGAGCCAGTCCAGTCCTCCCCGAGATTCTTCCCCCGATTGCATCGGGGTCAGAATGACAATTGCGGTTTCTTACGGCACTCCTCAGGATGACATTTATTTATAGTAGCCGTATTCTTTAGCGGCATCCATCATGGCGTGCAGGTTTTCCGGCCTGGCCATGTCAAAGGTAGAGCCGCCGCTTAAAATAAAGCCGCCGCCCGGGGCGCAGGTCTCGATGAGCTTGCGGCAATATTCCTTCATCTCTCTGGCGGTACCCGTGTAAGCTATGGAAACAGGCACGTTGCCGGCGATACAGGACACTTTGCCTACTGTCTTCTTGGCGTTAGCCATATTGGTCTGGTCGAACATCCATACCACGCCGGACTTCGGCAGGTCACTGATATACTCCAGGCGGTGATTGTAAGCGCCTTCGGCCACCGGGAAGGGCGCCAGGCCTTCTTCAACCATACTAAGGAGAAGCCTGCGGAAGGTAGGCCAGTAGAAAGTCTCGAACTGCTTATTGGACATAAAGGTATCGTCACCCTTGTGCAGGGGCATCATGACGACAGGGCAATCGGACATATCGGCCATGGCAACAGCTCCCGATAACAGCTGGGGCAGGACAAACTCCATAGCTTCGTGGATTTTCTCCGGCTGGCGGTACATATCCATGACAATGCCGTGAGTACCCCGCAGGCTATCGGCAAAGACATCGAAGGGCGCTACGGCCATACCGCCCCGGAACATGGGGAATCCCCTGGCATAGGCCGCTTGAGTGGTTTCGGCGCTGGCTTTCCCCCAGGCCGGTAGATATTTGCTGGCTTTCCAGATAGCCTTGAAGAGTTTCCGGAAACGGGGGTCCTGGCACATTGCCATGAGCCGCATGGGAAGACCCTGATAGGACGAAAACGAAGGAACATCAGCAAAAGGCTCAAAAATGCCTATGGTACGCGGCAAGTAGTACCGCAACTGGAAGTCGAACGGGTCTTTCATGAAGAGGTCGTATTCGTCGGCCTGCATATACTCGCCTTCGACGTACTGGTAGGAATGAGCGTCATCGGGCAGGCCGTGGCCGGGCCATTTCTGCGTCCTGGCTTCGAGGAGGTCGTTAATCTGTGCCTGAAAGAAGAGGGTGCCGTCAAAAGTATCCGAATCGTATTCATCCACGAATTTGAGCCAAACCCGTTTCATCAGCTCCGGGTCATACATTACCTCCTTGAGGGTAACACCGGCATTCCTGGCCGGGAACCATCCGGTAGGTATCATGCAGGGCACGCGGTCGGGAATCTCCATTTTGGCGGCCTTAGCCAGGCGTGTCGCACGTGCCTTATAGTTCTTTTCAGCTTCCTTGCTGATAAATCTGATGCCTTCACCACTTATCCACTTGTTGAAACGCAGGTCGCGTTTCTGCTGCCACGTGAGCTTGGCCCAATTGGCTGGTCTCGTAAACACTGTCTGAAAACCTCCGCAATTATTTTTCTTTCGGCGCAGCCATTATTTTGAGGAAAATAATCCCCCGAAAGCTACGCGCTCCGGTCACCTCCATTAACTATAACTGCTTATTTTTTATATGTACCGTATTCTTTGGCGGCATCCATCATGGCATGCAGGTTTGCCATATTCCCCTTATCGATGCTGGCGCCACCAGCCAGAATGTAACCGCCGCCCGGGGCGCACGCCTTGATAAGCTTGCGGCAGCTTTCTTTTACCTGCCTGACGGTGCCAGTCATCACCACCGAGGTGGGCACGTTGCCGGCAATACAGCAGATATCGCCGATTGTTTTTTTCGCCCGGGCCATATCCGTCTGGTCGAAGTACCAGACGACGCCGCTCTTAGGCGTGTCCGCAATCTGCTTGAGGCGGTTATTATACCGGCCCTCGGCGAACGGCATCGGTACAAGACCCTCGTTAATCATGGCCATGAAGACCCCCCGCAGATAAGGCCAGTAGAATTCCTCGAACTGTTTATCGGACATAAAGGTATCATCACCCTTGTGCAGGGGCATCATGCAAATAGGGCTATCCGACATCGGGAAATTCTTGATAGATGTTTCAATCATCATGTTCATCCAGAATTCCATGGCTTCATGCAGCTTTTTAGGCTGGCGGTACATGTCCATGGCGATACCGTGGGTACCCCGCAGGGTATCGGCAAAATGGTCGAAAGGCGCCCCGGCCATAATGCCGCCACCCCACAGCGAAGGATAGCCATGGGCTTTGATATAATTATTAATCTCCAGGCTGGCTGTCTGCCATTTGACCTGCTCATCGGTTAGGGATAAGAGAGTCTCAAATATCCGGCGGATTTCCGGGTCGGCAAGGACAGTCAACCAATAATTACCCATGATGGCGCGCATGGGCGGCATCCGTTTGAAAGGCTCAAAGAGGGGAGTAGTGCGGGGCAACATGACCCGGAGATTGTAATCAGTGGGGTCCATCATGAACCGGTCATATTCATCAGCCATCATGTATTCGCCCTCGACGAACTGGTTCATAGAAGCATCTTCCGGCAGTCCCAGTCCGGGGAGCTTCTGAGTCCTGGAAGGAATAGCCTCCGCTATTCTGCCCGAAGGGATAAAACCGGGACCGCTGAAGATATCCATGTCCCCGAAGGTTTCCATGTATTTTTTCCATATCTCGTGCCCTTTTTGATAGTCGTACATCAATGTGCGGAAGTTCGCGCCCCCCCAGTAAGCCGGGTAATTACCGGTCGGGAGCATCACCGGCACGCGGTCGGGTTCTTCCAGCTTGATAGCCTTGATAAACCTGGTCACCCTTTGCTTGTAGAGCTTTTCCGCTTCTTTGCTGACGAATTTCACGTCCGGCGGTGAAAGCCACCGCTTGAAGCGCTCCTCGCGTTTTTCCTGCCAGGTCAGCTTTTCCCATTTCTTAGTTTTTGCCATATTCAAATACCCCCTTTTCATCAAAGTTAATAGACACCGTACTCTTTCGCGGCTTCCATCATAACCCTCAGGTTATCCGGGTTACCTTTGTCCATGTGCACCCCCGCCGTCAGTATATAACCGCCGCCCGGGGCGCAGATTTCGATAAGCTTACGGCAATAATCCTTGACCTGCTCTGGCGTGCCGGTACACAGTACCGAGGCAGGCAAATTACCGGCGATACAGGCATTACCACCGAGAACTCTCTTGGCATGGGCCATATCCATCTGTTCGAAAAACCATATCACCGAGCCCACGGGCATATCTCGGATAATTTCCAGGCGGGGCTCATAGTTGCCTTCCGCAAAAGGCATGGGCACAAGGCCCTCGTTAATCAGACCCATCATAACTTTCTTAAGAGTGGGCCAGTAGAAGGTCTCGAACTGCCTGTTGGACATGAAACCGCCGGTCCCCTTATGCAGCGGCATGAAGATAATGGGGCAGCCGGAGGCGTTGGCCGAGCTGACAGTTTCATCAATAGCTATGGGCACCAGCCTTTCCATGGCCTCGCGGAGCTTGTCCGGGCGCTGGAACATGTCCATCATTATGCCCTGGGTACCTCTCAGCCAATCGCCAATCATGTCAAAGGGCGCCCCGGACATGCCGCCCCAGACAGTGGGGAATCCGGCCGCCAGCGACGCCTGTCCGACTTCACCGACGGCGGCCATC
Source organism: Dehalococcoidia bacterium (assembly GCA_041489355.1). Taxonomy (GTDB): domain Bacteria; phylum Chloroflexota; class Dehalococcoidia; order Dehalococcoidales; family RBG-16-60-22; genus JBGPRB01. The sequence goes on along the minus strand of JBGPRB010000096.1, from coordinate 1,115 downwards.
CACTTTATACATTCCTGGCCGGCCTCCAGCAGCTTCAGGTACGACGCGCGGATATCAGGTTCGCCGAAATTGGCTATATACCAGACCGGTATGCCGATAAATGGCGTTATCGGGCTAAGCTTACTAAAGCTCTTCAATGCGCCATTGGAGCGGGGCAGAAAGTACCTCAGGAGATAATCAGCCGGGTCTTTGATAAGGGCATCATATTCCCCGGGCGGCATATACTCGCCTTCGATAAACTGGTGTGACGGGGCATCATCGGCGAGGCCATGCCCGGGCCATTTCTGTATTTTATAGTCAATCATGTCCAGCACTTTACCGGGAAAGACAAGGCTGGGACTGTTGAACGAATCCATATCAAACTCTTTGATAAATTTCAGCCAGGCGCGCTTCAGCTCATCGTAATCATACATGACCTTCTTGAGATTACCGCCGGCATAGTAGGCCGGGTAATATTCCACCGGCAGCATAACCGGGACGCGGTCAGGCTCTTCCAGCCTGATGGCTTTAATGAATCTCGTGACACGCTCTTTATAGAGTTTCGCGGCCTGCTGACTGTTGAATTTGACATCGGGTGAAAGCCAACGCTGGAACCGTTCCTCCTGCCTTTCCTCCCAGGACATGTCCGCCCATTTCTTTCCCATAGTCAACCTCCGAATCGCGGTTAGTCCTTACTGCCACAGGACTACTGTTCCCTCTGGTAAAAGCGTCACGGGATGGTTCGCCGCAGGATTCGCCTACTTATAGACGCCGTATTCCCGGGCAGCTTCAATAATGGCATGCAGGTTTGCCGGGTCGCACTTATCAATGCCGGAGCCAAGGGACAGGATATAACCGCCGCCTTTACCGCAGACTTCAATGAGCTTGCGGCAGTACTCTTTAATGACCTGCGGAGTCTGCGTATAAAGCTGCGCCGCGGTGACATTGCCGGCGATACAGGCGGAATTGCCCAGGATTTCCTTGGCCTTGAACATATCCGTCTTCTCCATGGTCCAGACCACCGATGCCCGGGGCAGGTCCTTGATAATGTGAAGTCGGGTATTATAGCTGCCATCGATAACCATCATCGGCACAAGGCCCTCGTTTATCAAGCTCAAGAGAAGCTTACGGAAAGT
>JBGPRB010000095.1:0-10837 GCA_041489355.1 Dehalococcoidia bacterium | reverse complement strand
GCGGCAGCGCTTGCAGCCAGGACTTGGTTTCCTGTCGCCCGCAGTCTTTGAGCAAAGATACTATGCAGGTCTAGTGGCAGCATGATAGGTTTCGTGTCCGTTATTGACATCCGACGTCAAGTTTCAGCCCAAGGGGGCTGAAACTATTGGGGGATAAAATAACACATTCCATCACTTGTCATCCAACAAAATGAGTGATTGTTAACTGCGAGCGGCTCATACGGTCGGGCGTCAAGTTCGTACTTGTTATTTATTCTGTTCTTGACCGCGTTCCAAAGTCACGTTATTAGGAAACTCTCATCCATACGGGCAGCTATGACGAAACTTTTTGTCGCTTGTGTCGTTATAGTTAATAGGCAAATGCGAGGAGGTATACGAATATGAAGAAAGCAATTATTAGCATAGTGGTCGCTCTCGTCTTGATTGCGGCCGCAATGCCGCTGGCGATTGCTATCGCGGATACAGAACAGCCACTGGACCACGTAGCACTGTCGCCGACAAGTGTTACTCTTACAATCAACGGCACTCAGCAGTTTACGGCGGTTGGCCAGGATTCGGCTAACCTTACCGTCACCGATGTTACCTATACCTGGGGTGTGATTGCCGGAAGCGGCAATATTACGGCTTCAGGATTGTTCACCACAGCTGGTACCGCCGGCATCAGCACCGTACAGGTTATAGCAACTCAGGGTGGCATCACCAAGACTGCCCTCGCCACGGTGACCATGGTCGTTCCCGGCTCGCTGGACCACGTAGCACTGTCGCCGACAAGTATTACTCTTACAATCAACGGCACTCAGCAGTTTACGGCGGTTGGCCAGGATTCGGCTAACCTTACCGTCACCGGCGTTGGCTACACCTGGGGTGTGATTGCCGGAAGTGGCAACATCACGGCTTCGGGACTATTTACCGCTGGCAGTACTGCCGGCACCAGTACTGTCCAAGTTATCGCAACTCAGGGTGGCATCATCAAGACTACCCTCGCCAAGGTGACTGTTTCAACTTCAATGTCTGAGCAGAAAGCAGACCGGTCCGCACCTCCGGGATGGGAGCATGGGAAAAAGAAAGGCTGGGGTGGTGAACACACGCCCCCTGGCTGGTCAAAGGGCAACAAAAGGGGTTGGGACAACAAAGGCAATCCTCCGGGCCTCATGAAGGCGAAGGTACACGATTCTGATGACGACGAGTCATCCGTGGAAGACTGAACCTGAGAAGACCTGAAATCAAAGGGAGGGCCGCGCTCGCGGCCCTCCCTTTTTGCCACATATTCCAAGGCAGCCTTGAACAACTCGTCATTTCGTTATATATGTAATAAATCGTTGGGCGTGCGGAATATAATCACAACAATTGAGAAGGAGTTTGTATTGGCAAAAAGTCTGAAGTAACATTTCAAACAATCGTTACTTGCAAACTTTATTTTCATCGATGTTGACAAATCGAAGCATAATAGCTTATCGTTAATAATTAAAAAGGAGGTAAGTAGATGCAAGGATATTGTGTCAAATGTCGTACCAAGAAGGAAATGAAAAACGCTAGGGCTATAAAAATGAAGAATGGTAAACCGGCAACCCAAGGGACATGCCCTACCTGCGGGACTAAAATGTTCAGAATAGGGAAAGCTTAAAATAGGTACTCAGCGGTAACAGGCACTGGAGGCTGGATAAACACTGAACTGGATATCCAGCCTCTTCTATTTATTGGGTAATGCACTTATTTTGTGATAGTTTGGAACCGTTCTTAGGCTAAATCTGGGTTGAGCATTTATGCTTATGCGTATGAGTGAATAAAATACTACATTGGTACCCGGTTGTTCACGAAGCTCAGGATAATATACCAATATCAACGATAATTGGGAACGATTTTCGGTATAGAATCAATGTAATGCCCACTCATGGGATTTTATTATAATAATTTGATGGGCTGCTTTACAGTCGCGGTTCTGAAGGAGAAATAGCCACCACCTTCGGTGCGCTCACCCTCGGAACCGCCTTCCTCTTCATCCCAAACAAGAACCGGAAAACCCCGACGCGGCTCACTAGCAATTCGTACAGGACTACAATCGCCGCGAATGAAATCACGACGTTGATACCATACTTTAGCGGAATCGCCAACCCGGTCTGCACCACGAAGTAAGCAACAAAGATGATGACTGTCTGGTGCAGTATGTAGAAAGGCAAGACCATTTCGCTGACTACATATAGCAAGCTCTTGACAAATAAGCCGCTTAACTGTATACTATTCCGTATACTTTATAGTATTCCATATAGTATACCAACATTTTGTTCAAATGGAGGTGCTCACAATTGTCCACGATCAACAAGCCAAAAACAAGTAGCCAAAAGGTAAATTATGCTGAGATGGTTGTCATAAAACTACGTGATGACATCGTGAGTGGCCGCTTGCGCCCCAATGAGCGTCTGGTTGAGTCAGGTATTGCCCAGAGGATGAAAATAAGCCGAACACCAGTGCGAGAGGCCCTCAAACTGCTGGAAATGCAGGGGTATTTAAGCCGACTACCAAGTGGCGGATTAATAGTAACTGACCACTCACCAAGTCAGATCCGAAATCTTTATGAGATACGTGAAGCTCTCGAAACCATGGCTTTGAAGCTTGCCTGTCAGCGGGCCACCGAAAGGGAAATAGAGCAGGCAAAAGAATTGCACGAGCGCATGTTTGGGGTTGTCCAAAAACGTGACATCAACCAATTTATCGAGTTGAATAGTGCTTTTCACAAGCAATTGCTCTCGGCTTGCGGAAATGAGCAGCTTTGGTCACTTCTACGGACATTTCGCGACCAGTATTTTGACCGACGGTTGGTTCACGTTTTTAATGCCAGTGAATGGCGCAGCATGCCCAGGCAGCACCAGAGGTTGCTTGACGCCGTGCGCCAAAGAAACCCAAGACTGGCTGAAAAAGCGGTACACGAACACATAAAAACAGCTCTAGGGATTGCTATAGGGCGCCTTTAGATAACCAGCTAGGCCAGCTAATATAGCAACCTGTTATAGCAACTATTAAGTTGTAGGTTTAAGGAGGTTATCGTTGCCTGGGCAGTATGATAGAATCTTCCGCAAATCCCTTGAGCATCCCGAAGAGTTCTGGAGAGAGGCAGCCAAGGATATTCAGTGGTACAGGGATTATTCAAGGGTTCTGGACGACTCTAACCCGCCGTTCTACCGCTGGTTCACTGGTGGTGAAATCAATACGTGTTACAATGCGCTTGATTATCATATTGCCAGCGGCCGGGCTGAGCAGATTGCTCTCATCTATGACAGCCCGGTCACCAACACTGTCAAAAAATTCACCTACGCTGAACTACTCAATGAGGTAGCAAGATTCGCCGGAGTTTTGACCGCAAATGGGATATCCCAGGGAGACCGGGTGGTCATATACATGCCGATGATCCCCGAGACGGCCATAGCCATGCTCGCCTGCGCCCGAATCGGGGCGATACACTCGGTCGTATTCGGAGGATTCGCTGCCAACGAACTTGCCGTCAGGATCAATGATGCCCGGCCCAAGCTGATTATCTCGGCATCGTGTGGTGTTGAAGGCAGCAAGATTATTGAATACAAGCCGCTCCTCGACAGGGCTATTGAACTAGCCGTCCACAAACCAGATAAATGCATCATTTATCAACGGGAGCAGGCGAGGGCCAGCCTGATAGACGGTCGAGATTCTGACTGGCTTGATCTCATGCAGGTGGCACAGCCGGTTGGCTGCGCTAAATTACGCTCCACCGACCCCCTTTACATTCTTTATACCTCAGGGACGACGGCTATACCCAAAGGAGTCGTCAGGGATAATGGTAGCTATGCCGTTGCCTTAAAATGGAGTATGAAGAATATCTACGGGATGGAGCCAGGTGAAGTCTGGTGGGCGGCATCAGATGTTGGTTGGGTTGTGGGACATTCCTATATTGTCTATGGGCCACTCCTCCAGGGTTGTACCAGCGTCATGTACGAGGGAAAACCAGTCGGTACACCGGACCCCGGCGCTTTCTGGCGAGTGATATCACAGCATAAGGTAAAGGCACTGTTTGCGGCACCTACCACTATCAGGGTGATCAAGAAAGAGGATCCCAGGGGTAATTATTTAAACGGCTATGACCTATCCCACTTTAAGCACCTCTTTCTGGCTGGTGAAAGGACTGATCCAGCTACGTTTTACTGGGCAAGAGACCTCTTGAACGTGCCCGTTATTGACCACTGGTGGCAGACCGAAACGGGTTGGGCCATTACTGGTATTTGCGTCGGGATCGAGAATTTACCTGCCAGGGCAGGTTCGGCCGGCAAAGCGATGCCTGGCTATCGGTTAGAGATTCTAGACAATAGTGGTGATGTCTTGCCTCGGGAGAATGAAGGCATTATCGCTATCAAATTACCGCTACCGCCGGGTGCTTTAGCCACACTCTGGCAAGGCGACCAGAGGTATCGGGAGTCATATCTGGATCGGTTTCCGGGGTACTATTTGACCGGTGACGGTGGTTATATTGACCGCGATGGCTATATCTATGTTATGGGCCGAATTGATGATGTAATTAAGGTAGCCGGTCACCGGTTATCAAACGGTGCTATAGAGGAAATTATCGCCAGCCATCCTGATGTGGCTGAATGCGCTGTTATCGGCACTGCCGATGAAATTAAAGGAGAGGTGCCAATAGGATTTGTCGTCCTAAAGGCTGGTGCAGAACAGCGAACGGAAGCGGTAGTTGAACAATTAGTGCTGATGGTCAAGGAGCAAATTGGCGCCTTCGCTAATTTCAAACAAGTGATCATCACGAAACAACTGCCGAAAACAAGATCCGGCAAAATATTAAGAGGCATTTTAAGAAAAATCGTTCGTGGTGAACAGTACAATACGCCACCTACCATAGAAGACCCTGCCCTGCTGAGCGAGATAGAGGATTATATTGCGAAGTTAGGGCTTGGCTCTACTTCACCAAGCACGTAACCTGGTCCTCGGGGTACCTTCTTCAATTGTGCTTCAGCTTTAGAATCAGGATTAGCTTGTAATTGTCGGAACATAGTGACAAATGCGCGTACATATTTCCTTGAGACTGTTGCCGAAGTGTTTTTGTAACTCGGATAAGATGTGGTAAATACAAGCTGCGATGTCCTTAACAAAGTTAACAAGGCTGCTGATGCCGGCGGAGGAAACCTCAGGAATGTTAGCTCGAATACCATTTTCCCCAAGATCTGTTCCTTGCAATTGCTTTAAAGCACTCTTCACCTTCAGGTATCCGTACGTTGCTTGGCCACACCTCCCTTGCGCCACTTCTGTATCAAGCCCGCCAGTCCATTGGGCAGGTATAATATAGTGATAGCTAAGACGAGACCGAAAATAAGCATGTAGTAATAGGCGAACTTGGTGATGAGTATTTCTTCCAGGTAGGTAAAAAAGGCCGCGCCCAGGATAGGGCCATAAAGCTGCCCCATGCCGCCGAAAATGGCCATTAAAACGGGCATAAAAGAAAAGAGGGGGTTAAAGGCGATTCTGGGGTCGATATATGCCCATCTTGTCGCCATGATGGCCCCGGCGGCCCCCATGAAAAAAGCGCTGATGGCGAAGGTGATAACCTTCACCAGTGTCACATTTATGCCAGCGTGGGCTGCCGCTTCCTCATTATCACCGATACTTTGCAGGGCTAACCCCAATTTAGAGTGTCTCATGAGATAGGCAGTAAGCAGTGCCACCGCAAAAATGGCGAGCATGATGTAATAAACAGTGGTGTGGTCAACGGCGACAACCCATCTGCCCACTGTGCCTGTCCTGTTGGTCTCCCACCACAGGAGGGAGTTCTTGATGAGCTCACTGATACCGAAGGTGAAGATAATGAAGTACATACCTCTTAACCTCAGGGTCAGCAGGCCAATGAAAAGGGCAAGTATGACACTGATGAAACCACCGATACCGATAACGGCAAGCAGGGGAAATGCTTTCCCCAGTATCGCCGAAGTATAGATGCCGACCCCGAAGAAGGCAGCGGATGCCAGCGAGATGTAGCGTGTCGGACCGGAGAAGATAGTCCAGCTCACGGTAATGGCGATATACATGAGGATGGCGGTCAGTAGTATGACGGTATAATCTGTGGCGTAGAGGGGCAAAGTAGCCAACAGGACTAGGATTAGGGAAAGCAATCCCAGGGCAAAAGGCCTTTTAAAGATGACCCTTACGGTATCCATTTCTTACCTCCCCAGAATACCTCTCGGCCTCACCAGGAGCAGGAGTATGAAGATGACATAGTAGGCAATCAACGATAGTCCCGGGTCGATATAAGTCACGATGCTGCCAATAAGACCAAGTATAAAACCCCCGATTAAACTGCCGGTGATACTACCCAATCCCCCAAGGACAACCACTATCAGGGCGATGATGGTATATTGCATACCCATCGTTGGTTGAATCTCGTAAATCATGCTGATAAGCGCGCCGGCAAAGCCAGCCATCAGAGCACCAAGGCCAAAGCATATCGCCAGCACCCGATGAATGTTTACCCCCAGAAGCCCGGCCACTGATGAGTCTTCAGCCGCGGCCCGAATCGCTTTTCCCAGGCGTGTGCTCCTCAGAAAGATATAGAAGGCCAGGCTGATGACGACGGCGAATAAAAGGGCGGTCAGGCGGTTTGCCGGGAAGACAGCGCCAAGGATACTGACCGAGGTGGTTAAATAGATGTACCCCCTGACGTTAGCCTTCCATATTAATAGGGCTATATTCTGAATGATGAAGAGGAGACCAAAGGAGGCCAATAGAGAACTACCCTCAAAAGCATCTAATGATTCTGATGTGTTTCTAAGGTATTGAAAGAAGGTCCGGTGGATGGCAAAACCTATGATGAACAGAAAAGGGCCGCAAATAACAAGAGAAATCAGGGGGCTGATGCCGAAGAGTGCGTACAGGGAATAGGTGATGAAAGCCCCAACCATAATAAACTCACCGTGAGAGACATTCAGCACCCGCCCCACGCCGTACTGAAGGCTCAAGCCCACGGCGATGAGGGCATAGATACCACCCATGATGAGGCCGCCAATGACTATATCTAGGGCGGTGACCAACACAAAAATACCCTCCGAACTCTGGAAATCAGGGGTGCAGGCTGTCTAAAAGTCCGTGTAGAAACAACTTTCAAGAGTTGTTCTTTGGTACCCTTTAGACAGCCTGCTAACTATTACCGCTGCTAAATAACTACTTCGTCAGCCAAGGCGGCTTGGGGTATTCAGGTTGTGCGGTACGCTTTTCCTTAGCCGCTACGATTTCGAATGCCCCTTTCTGCCACTGACCAACCTCGCCGGGTGATTGTATATTGAATTGGTTGACAAATTTCACCTGGCCAAGAACGGTGTCAAACGTCTGGCTGGCCATGGCATCCTTTATCTTTTCTCTATCAATGGTCCCCGTCTTCTCGATAGCCTGCTGCAGGACCTGATTTGCCGCATAACAGAAGGCGTTGCCATACCAGTCAGTACCTCCGGCACTCGAAAACGCGGTCATCCTGTCCCAGAAGTCTTTCGCTCCGGTATAAGGGACCTTAGGGTTCCAGGCACCGGCGCCCATCACACCCTCCACCACATTGGCACCAAACATCTCTCTATAGGGGGAGAAAGCTATGCCGATAGTACAGTAAAAGAGCTTCGGGCTAAAGCCGACCTCAATCGCCTGCTTGGTAATAAGGAAGCTTTCATCAGGATAGCAGAAGAAAAAGGCCGCATCAGGGTTGGCCGCCTTCATCTGTTTCAGCATGGGGGACAGGTCCGTAGACCCCAGTGGAAAGCTCTTATAGAGGAGTACATCAACCCCGGCACCGGCTAGTGCCGGCACCACACCGCTGGCATACTCTATGCCGTGCAGGTCTTGATGGTGGGCCGCTACCATTGTCTTGACTCCCAGCTCTTGAGCCAGGGCTACCATAGCTACCGCCTTCTCCTTGGGTTGGTTCAAGATGACGAACAGGTAGGGTATATCTTGCCACATGTCCCTGAGTTGCAGGGAATCAACCGTGGGCCCGACTACGGGATAATGATATTTGTTGACAACAGGAGCTATGGCGAAGTACATAGCCGTACCCCAGGGGCCAAGCAAAAAGTCAACCTTGTCCTCCAGAATCAACTTCTCGACCAGTCTCACGCAGGTCCCGGTGTCACTCTTATCATCGTATCTGATCAGCTCCAGGGGTAATTTTTTGTTATATTCCTTGACAAATATCCCGCCCTGGGCATTGACCTCCTTAATCCACATGTCAGTAGGGGCTACCTGGGTAACTGTCGCACCTACAACATAGGGACCTGACAGTGCGATCGCCTGACCAAGAACGATTTTATCTTTGGCTGGTGGGGCTGGGGCCGTGGCTGGGGCCGGAGCTGGCGCCGGGGCCGGGGCTGGAGCTTGTTTGGCGCAAGCTCCAAACAAAATCATAGCCACTAGTGCAAATACAAACAAACCAATCAGTATTTTTCTTTTCATTTATCTCCTCCTTTTGGGATCAGAATATGATTCTCCCTTCGGGAACTTCAAACATGCTCTATCCCTTGTCAGCACAGAAGCGAGTATGAGTTCCTCTGGTTCTGAGAGAACAAACACCTTATTTTACATTTCTTCGTCCCTCCTCTTCATGATAATTTCGGTTTTGGTGCTTCAGTGGGCTTGTAAGATGTGTTGGGCACGGCCGTAGATTTTTTTCCAGCGGGAGCCTCCAAAAATATCGAGGCGTCGGGTTCCACTTGGTTTACTGAGAGTATAGTTACACATCCCTGCTTTGTCAAGGCATAGTGTTCAGGTAGTACTGCGCAGGGGGCGCGGAAAGACATTACAGGCTAAAAGGGTACTGCCGGCATCTTGACAAGGATAATGTAATCAATTAAAGTATCCACTGCGAGTTGTGCCCTGAATCCTGTACAAATGGCACAAGCCAGTGAGGATATATCGACAAATTAATCAGAGTGACTGAAATGATAAAAGGAAGGATAAGGAGGAGAACTAAAATGGACGTATCAGGTGCTATTCTGAAGAGGACAAGTATAAGAAGGTGGAAGCCGGTGCCTGTGGAAAAAGAAAAGATTGAAAAGGTGTTGGAGGCCGGCAGGCGAGCGCCATCATGGGGAAACACGCAACCATGGCGTTTCATTGTGGTTCAGGATAAGGCTAAAATAGAAGAAATAGCCAAGGCTGCCGGTGGACAACCTCATATCAGTGCCCCGGTTTTAATTGTTTGCTGTGGCTCGATAAATGACTTCTCTCGCAAGCAACATAGAGAGGCTTTGAAGCAGCTTAGAGATGCCGGTGTGACGGACTGGACAGACGAATTTTTGGATGATGTAGTTTTAAAGAGCGAAGCGTTCGCACCATACCTTCTGGGCGAACCGGTAATGACGGTGAAAGCCGGCGAGCAGGTTATGATTGCCGTTGCGTATATGACTCTGGAAGCCGTAAACCAGGGTCTGGGCACCTGCTGGGTGGGAGCGATAACCCCCAAAGATGTTCATAAAGTCATGAAATTACCGGATAACATATTTGTGCAATCTTTGCTACCCCTGGGGTATCCCGGCGAGGACCCCAAGCCCAGACCCAGAAAAGATATAAGTAAAATCGTTTTCTGGGAGAAATACGAATAATTGATTCTAGGCATGGAAGGTGGGAATGGTGGGGAAAGGACGAATAGCCATTCCTTTCCCTCCTTCTCCTCTATTTAGATACTGTTATTAATTTGTCAACACCCCGTTGCAATGGCAGGTAGAACCTCAAAGCGTCACCTCTTTCAAGTCTTCAGCTGGGATTAGTCTCGGCCCGGTAACAGCCTGGATTTCCTCCTACAACTGAGCAGGAGTCTGCCCAAGAAGTGGCAAAAATTACGAGAGGGAGATTATAATATCGCTTTGGTGTCGATCGTTGATGACGCAGAAAGGTGTGTTCGACAGGCAATTCGCAAAATTATGGCTGACAAACATCTAGACAAGTTCCAAAATCTCGCACGCTGGTCTAAATTCCTAGACGATTTGGTCTTGAGAGGAAGCGCTTAAGTTCAGATCTCGATTTTGTATATTAGCGTGGTCACTTTACATTCTGACGTTTTGGCCATCTTAGGCTTTAGTCAGCTTGACGGCCAATATGCTATAATGCACGCAATCAGCTATAGTGAGTGCATGTTGGCTCTATATTCTTAAGTCATAATTCATTCTAGAAGTCTGCAATGTCTATCAATGTTGAGCATCTGGTTAAAAGTTACGGCCCTATAAAAGCGGTAGACGATATAAGCTTCCAGATAAGCCAGGGCGAGGTCTTCGGTATGTTGGGGCCGAATGGCGCCGGCAAAACCACCACTGTTGAGATAATAGAAGGGCTGCGCCAGGCAGATTCAGGCCGGGTAACCGTTCTCGGCCTGGATGTAACCAAAGCCACTAACAAAATCAAACAGAGAATAGGCATTCAGCTGCAATCACCCGCCTTACTGCCTTTACTAAAAGTCGAAGAGATATTGGACACTTTCGCCGGTCTTTACCATCACTCTCTACCGGTAAATGATTTGCTTGAATTACTGGCCCTCCAGGAAAGCCGGAAGATACTGGTAAAAAACCTCTCCGGCGGTCAACAGCAGAGACTATCCGTCGCCATGGCGTTGGTCAATGACCCAGAAATAGCTTTCCTTGATGTCTACGAAAGGCAGGTAGAATGGTATCTGACGACCTTTATCATACCAGATGACTACCGGCAGCGAATCTTGGAGGCACATCGCAAGGTTACAGCCACTTACGACGAGACCGAGGATAAACGCAGGGGGTTAGAGGCCAGCCTTGCTAGATTAAAGGACCAGTACCGTTGGGGCCATATAGGCCAAGAAGAATAT
>JBGPRB010000094.1:0-10958 GCA_041489355.1 Dehalococcoidia bacterium | reverse complement strand
CTCGGCATCCTTCAGTTGATGGATGCCGCCGTGCGCGCAGGTTTTGAGTCTGGCTATCCCCCGTTTAGGCCGTAATGACAATTTTTATACCTCCCGTGATAAAACATATCAAAATCCATACCAGTGCCGCCAGGGAGAAGAGTTTCACGGCTTTATCAATAGTGTCCAGGGTCGGCGCCGCTCTTCCTTCTCCCAGTATATAGTGCCCCACCTTTTCCAGCCGCGCATTGAGCGCGCCGGCCATGGCGGCCATCGGCCAGCCGGCATTGGGACTCTCGGTCCTGACGTGCTCCTTTAGAGCTGTTTTCCAGGCGTCGCGACCCCTTCTTTTCGCCGCTGCTGCCAGGACCAGCAATAGTGCCGCCAGCCTTGCCGGTATGAAGTTCAGGATATCGTCCAGTCTGGCCGCGAACTTGCCCAGGTACTCGTATTTCCCGTGATAGCCTACCATGGAGTCCAGTGTGTTGACCGCGCGGTAGCCGATTGCTCCGGGTACGCCGAGGAGCAGGAAATAAAAGATTGGGGCCACCAGGCTGTCGCACGTGCCCTCCGCCACCGATTCCACTGCCGCCGATACCAGCAGCGGTGTGTTCAGGTCTTTTGTGTCACGGCTGACCAGCGCCCGCAGCTCGAAGCGCGTTTTATCGAGCTTATCCTCCTGTAAAAGTCTCCTGACTTTTAGTGCGGCGCGCCGCAGTCCCCTGATGGAGAAAGTAAACTTAAGGAGTACGGCGGCAACAATAATATAAGCAACCTGGTTGAGGTCATGCAAATAGGTAATCAGGAAATAGACCGGAATAACAAATAGTGCTGCGGTGAAAAGAGTCATCCCTGTCCCGTAAATGAGCTGGCCGGCCTGGTTAAGCTTAAGCCCGCCCCTTTCCAGAAGGGAGATGACTTTACCAATCCAGGCGACCGGGTGGAAAGCATTTGGTGGGTCGCCCATTGCCATGTCGATGGCTATCGCCAGGGCCAGTATCGGTATTATTTCCATACTTATCTTCCGGTCGGTTTATTCTCTATTTCTGTGGGCGCCCAGCAGGACGGTCGGTAGACCATTTACGGGGTGGGTGTAAACGCAGTTCTCCGCGCCGTAGACCTGCTTGATGTTTTTATCGGTGATAACCTCCGCGGGTGTCCCCTGGACATGGATATGTCCTTCGTGAATCAATAGCAGCCGGTCACAGTACTGCGCCGCAAGGTTAAGGTCGTGCAGGGCCGCCAGTACCGTGAGCTTACTCTCCCTGCATAAATTCTTGATGAGGTCGAGTATATCCACCTGTCGCCCGATGTCCAGGTTGGCGGTAGGCTCGTCCAGGAGGATGGCTTTGGTCTCCTGCACCAGGACGCGGGCAATCAGCAGGCACTGTATTTCCCCGCCGGAAAGCTCGTTTACCCTGCGGTTGGCCAGCGGTTCCGTGCCGGTCTGCTCCATGGCTTGCCGGGCGATGGCCCAGTCGCGGTAGCCCTCCGACTGGAACAGGCCCAGGTGCGGGTTCCTGCCCATGAGCACTATTTCGAAGGCGGTGAAGGTGCTGGGCAGCAGCGGCAACTGCGGGACCACTCCGACCAGGCAGGCAAGCTCCCGCCTCGGTATCGCTTTGATATCCCGCCCGTCCACCAGTACTCTGCCGGAACTGGGGCGGATGATATGGCTCAGTGCCTTGATGATGGTGGACTTGCCGCAGCCGTTGGGGCCGATGAGCCCCACCATTTCCCCCGGCGATGCTTTGAGGGTTATATCCTGCAGCACCGGATGGTGGTCATAGCCCAGCGTCACGTTTCGCATTTCCAGTTCAATCATTTTATGCCCCGAAGGTTACTTTTACATTTTTTATCAACCTCCCCCTTCCCTTTTTAAGGGAAGGGGGTCAGGGGTTCACCCTGAAGGGGATGGATTTTTAAAATATCGCCTTTTTCCGCCGCCGCAGCAGGTACAGGAAGAAAGGTGCCCCGCAGATGGCGGTAATTACGCCTATGGGTATCTCCGTGGGGGCCAGCACGGTACGTGCCGCTATGTCAGTGAGAATCATGAAAATGGCCCCGGTCAGCACCGAAAGCGGCAGCAGAAAACGGTAGTCGGCGCCCCATATAAGACGCACGGCATGGGGAATGATGATGCCGACGAAACCGATGGTGCCCACGAAAGAAACGCCGGCGGCTGTAATCAGCGTGGCTGCCGCCAGCAGGATGAGCTTGAGCCTTTCCACGTTGACGCCGAGCTGCTGTGCCTGCTCTTCGTCGAGCTGCATGACGTTGAGCAGACGGGCGAAAATGATGATGACCGCCGTCCCTACCGCCACGTAGGGCAGGGCAATCCTGACTTCCGACCACTGGCTCATGGAGAAGCTGCCCATCATCCAGAAGATGATGCCGTGCATCTTTTCCCCGCTGGATATGATGAGGTAGGAGACGATGGACCCGAGCAGCGCGCTGAGCGCCACCCCGGATAGAATCAGCGTGGTCACCGGGAGGGTTTTTCCCACCCGCGCCAGGGCGTAGACTATGACCGTGGCAAGAAGCGCCCCGATAAATGCGAGCAGGGGAATGATGCCGAATCCCGGGATATTCCAGGCGGTGGGCAGCAGGAAGCCGACGATGGCCCCCAGCGAGGCTCCCTGGGCGACTCCGATGAGATACGGGTCGGCGAGGGGGTTGCGGAACAGTCCCTGGTAGGTGGCTCCGGCTATGGCCAGGGCGGCCCCGACCAGGCCGGCGAGGATGACCCGGGGCAGGCGTATCTCTAGGACGATGGTGGTAATGGTGCTCTGCCATGTCGGGGAAATATCCACGAACGGCAGCCTGTCCAGCAGGATGCGGCATGTCGTGAGCAGCGGGATTTTAACACTGCCGATACTCGTCGCCACTGCCGCGACCACTATCAGGGCGGCGCACAGCCCCAGGAGACTATAGATTCGTTTACGCCTTCCCGATAAATAGGTATTATTCGGTAGCGGCGGAACCGGATTTGATGTCATAAAAAACTGTTTTACGCTCCTTTATTTAAATATTTCGGGGTGTATGAATTTAGCAAGCTGCTCCAGAGCAGTGACTGTCCGCGGTCCGGGGTGGCTGACGAGCTCGACATTTATAGAATAGACCCTGTTGTTCTTGCGGGCGTCGGTATCCTTTAATCTTGACTCGGACATGAGAAACTGGAAAGGCAGGTCCTCGCCCTCCCCCATACCGACGTCGGCAATCATCACCTCGGGGTTGGCGGCGATAACCGCTTCCAGGCTGATATCGGCGTAATCGGTGAGGTTGTGGGCGATATTGATGCCGCCGGCTTTCCCGATTAGTTCGTCATGCAGGGTGTCGGCGCCGGCTGCCATTAGCGGGTCGTGCCAGACGATTTCCAGGACGCGCTGTTTCTGCCCCTCGGAAAGCTTGTCGGTCTTATCGGTGATGGCTTTAATCCGGCCTTTCATATCGGCTACCATGCTGGCAGCCTCCTTTTCTGCGCCGGTGACCTTCCCGATGAGCGTGATGGCTGCGAGCACCTCGTCAATTGTTTTGGGGTTCAGGGCGATAACGGTCAGCCCTTTGCTCTCAAGCTGGGGAATTACTTTGTCTTTATGGATTACGTCGGCCAGTATAAGGTCGGGGTTCTTGGCGATTACTTCTTCGATGTTGGGCGTGCTGAAACCGCCGATGCTTGGCTTCTCTTTGGCTTCGGGCGGATAAGTGCAGTAATCGGTAACGCCGACGATGCGGTCCCCCACGCCGAGCGCGAACAGGATTTCCGTATTGCTCGGGGCGAGAGAAACGATTCTCTGCGGGATGGCTTTTATCGTCACCGCTCTTCCCAGCTGGTCGGTAATTGGGGCGGGTGCCGGCGTCGCGCTCTCAGGCGCTTTCGCACAGGATGTTACCAGTAATGCGAAGAGTGCGGCCGCCAGACAAATGGCGCCAAGTTTTTTTAATGCGTTTTTCATTTTTTCTCCTTCGAAAAAATAAGCCCCCTCGCCTTTACCCGAGGGGGTGATAATGACTCAATAAAAAGTCCTACCACTCCCCGCGGAGTAATGTAGGCAATTCAGGGGCTGGCGTTCTGGCTTATGCTCTTAATTAGAAGAAGCAATTACAGCGGCGCGGCCGCGTCGGACTTTCACCGACTTGCTTTCCAGTTGGGCCCTCGCTCGCGCTCGGGCACCCCCTGTCAACCTATTCTATTTTGTATCAATATACAATATGCAGGATAAAAAATCAAGCCGTACATGGGAGATTGGTTAGTAGCTGTAACCTGTCATTGTTAGGAGTGAAGCGACGGAGCAATCCGCTTTACCCACCCGTCATTCCCGACCTGATCGGGAATCCAGTCCTTACCACCTTGTCATTCTGGCGTAGGCTTCAGCCCGAGTTCAGCCCGAGGGCCAGAATCCAGAACTCCCACCCTGTCGTTGCGAGGAAGTCCTTCCACAGAAGGACGACGAAGCAATCTCTATTTAAAGCCTTTGTGTAATTATCGCCTTTCCTAATACGGCACTTCAATTTAGAAATAGGAGAGTGCGTAGCGAGAGGGGGCGCAGCCACCTCTCAATGCGTGAGCACAATACACCTATACCTTTTAGCCTCAAAATATGCGCTAAAACGTAAAGAAGAATTAAAGAACTATCCCTAAAAGTTCATTGGTAAGTATCGCCGGATATTACGTTTTTCAAGCTTTTGTTGACTAGTATCTGAAATGTAAGAAAATCCTTCCAAAATTCTTATCGTCTTTCTTAAGTCGGTGATAGAGTCTTTTTATTTCCGGCTGGGCCAGGAATCGCAATACACGTTTTTTCAGCTGTCCTGATCCCTTGCCCGGAATGATTTCTACCAAAGCAATCTTCTTAGTCAAAGCTTCAGCAATAACCCGGTTCAGTTCGGCATCAATCGTGAAGCCCTTGTTATAAATTTCATGTAAATCTAATACAATCTTTGCCAGAGAACGTTACCTCTTTAGTTAAATTATCTGAACAATATTTTCGAGTCTATATTTTAAGCACCCTTTGAGCGATTTCCATCATTTTGACGGACTACAGGGATGCTTATCCTGGTCTCAGCCGAGCTTTAGAACGTCCAGGAAAGCCTCTTTTGGCACCTCCACCCGGCCGATAGACTTCATTTTCTTCTTGCCCTCTTTCTGCTTCTCCAGCAGCTTGCGTTTGCGGGTGACATCGCCTCCGTAGCACTTGGCGAGAACGTCCTTGCGTTTGGCGGAAATATTCTGCCTGGCCACGATGCGGCTGCCGACGGCCGCTTGAATCGGCACTTTGAATAGCTGGCGCGGGATAACTTCCCTGAGCTTGGCAACCAACGCCCTGCCAACCTCTTGAGCCTTCTCCGGCGGAATGATACGGCTGAAGGCATCGACGGGCACTTCGTTCACCAGGACATCCAGTTTCACCAGTTTCGCTTCCCGGAAGCCGGTAAACTCATAGTCCAGCGAAGCATAACCGCGACTGCGGCTTTTCATCTGGTCGTAGAAGACGGTCAGCATGCAGCGCAGGGGCATTTCGTACTCGAGGCGGACCCGCTGCCCGAGCTCGCCTACGGCCTGGTGTTGTCCAAGATATTCCGTGTATTTATAGATTCCTTCGGATTCTGAGAGGAGTTCCATCAAGGCGCCGATGAAGCTTGACGGTGTGATAATCGATATTTTAACCCAGGGCTCTTCTGTCTTCTCGATTTCCGTCGGCTCCGGGAAATCGGCCGGATTGGTGATCGTGAGTTGCTCGCCGCTGGTTTTCGTGATGACAAACGTGACGCCGGGCGCGGTGACTACCAGCGATAGCGAAAACTCCCGCTTCAGGCGCTCGCGCACGATGTCCAAATGCAGCAAACCGAGAAAGCCGCAGCGGAAGCCGTAGCCCAGGATCGGGCTGGACTCCGGTTCGTAGGTCAGTGAGGCATCATTAAGATTGAGTTTTTCAATGGCCTCCCGCAGGTACTTGTAGTCCTCTGCCTGCGTGGTATAGATGCCGGCAAACACCATCGGCTTGGGAGGGCGGTAGCCTATCAGCGGTTCGGTCACATCGCCGTTTAGCGTAGTCACCGTATCGCCGACGCGGCACTCCACCACGCTTTTCAGGCCCGTGGCGATATACCCGACATCTCCGGCGGTGAGTTCGGTGGCCGGGCAGGGCTGCGGCGCAAAATACCCGACCTCAAGCACCTCCATCTCGGTATTATTGCTCATCAGGCGGAGCCTGTCTCCTTTAGAGATACGACCGTCTGTGACGCGCAGGTAAGCGATGACGCCCTTATAGGCATCATAGCGTGAGTCAAAGATGAGCGCTCGAAGCGGCCGCCCGGCATCGCCTTTGGGCGGGGGGATACGCCGGACGATTTCTTCGAGTAACGGCGGCACACCCTGTCCCGTCTTGGCGCTCATGAGAAGTATATCCGGCGCTTGATACCCGAGTACACTCACAATCTCTTCCAGGACACGTTCGGGTTCGCTCCCCGGCAGGTCAATCTTGTTAATGACAGGAATCACCTCAAGGTTATGCTCCATGGCCAGGTAAGTATTGGCCAGTGTTTGCGCCTGGATACCCTGCGTAGCATCTATAACCAGCACAGCTCCTTCACAGGCGACCAGCGTTCGCGACACCTCGTAAGAGAAGTCGACATGCCCCGGCGTATCGACGAGATTCAGGCGATAGGTTTGGCCATTATTGGCTTCATAATGCAGGCGGACGGCCTTGGCCTTGATAGTAATACCTCTCTCGCGTTCCAGTTCCATGCTGTCCATTACCTGTTCGCCTATCTCATCGGGCCTCAAGGTGCCTGTCAACTCGATAAGACGATCGGCCAGCGTCGACTTGCCGTGGTCGATATGAGCGATAATACAAAAATTCCTGGTAAGCGCCTGTTCCATATTATTTTCCCTCTTATGGCCGAGACTACAATAATATTCTTCCAGTTCGAGTCATCCTGGCAGAAAGCGCCAGAAGACCTCATTGCTCAAGAGCCGGCCGCGGCGTGTGAGCCTGATATGCCTGTCAGTCTGCTCCAGAAGGCCGGCGTCGACCATTTCTTCGACCTGCCGGCGGTAATGCTCCAGTATATCTATGCCAAAACGACTTTTAATATCATCCGCGTTAACTCCTTTGCACAGTCGCAAGCCCAGTATAGACGTCTCGGCAAGCTCCAATTCTGGGCTAATCTCTTCATCCAGTTCTGGCAACGGCGACGTTTTCCCTGAAAAATCGGCTATATATTTATCCAGGCTATTGCTATTGGCAAGGCGGTGACCATCTATACAGGAATGAGCGGCCGCACCAACGCCAAGATAGGGCAGGTTTCGCCAGTAGGTAAGATTATGGCGGCATTCCCGACCCTGCCGTGCCCAGTTTGATATCTCGTAGTGGCTGTAGTCGTGCGCCGTCAGTAAATCCTCGGCCAGTTCATATTGGTCGGCGCTGAGGTCCGGGTCAATCTCCGGCAGCGAGCCTTCTTCAATAGCCGTCCACATCGGCGTATCCTCTTCGAGCGTCAGGGCGTAGAGAGAAAGATGCTCCGGCCCCATCGCCAGGGCATTCTCCAGTGAATGCTGCCAGTCTGTAAGAGTCTGGCCCGGCAGCCCGTAGATAAGGTCGAGGCTCAAATTATCAAACCCGGAACCCCGGGCAAACCGCACTGCATCGCTGGCCTCAGCCGCCGTGTGAATGCGTCCCAGCATCGCCAGCTCGCGGTCATAAAGGCTCTGCACGCCCAGGCTCAACCGGTTCACGCCCGATTTCCTGATAGCCGTAAGATATGCCTCGTCAATAGTTCCCGGATTAGCCTCAATGGTTATCTCGGCGGCTTCATCCATGATAAATAATGTACTGATTAATGATAGAAGGTCGCCGATACCCTCGGCGGGAAGTAAACTCGGCGTGCCTCCGCCCAAATATATGCTGCGAATACATTCTCCACCGGCCCGCCCTATCAGTTCCTTTTTCAGGGCGCTTAAATATAAGGGAATATCGGCCTCGCGGTTATCATATGAAACGAAGGAGCAGTAAAGGCACTTGCGGCGGCAAAAAGGCACATGGACATATAGCGCAATATCACGGGACACGATATAATTATACCAGACGTTATCAGAAATAGTGCGATGCCCTGTGCTGATTATTATTAAAAGGGAGCCGGTAATACTGAAAAGGCTTATCTACAAAGGCACGAAGACGGAGTATAAGTTAGGCTGAATGTATGAATTATCGTAATGACATCAGGAATATTGCTATTATTGCCCACGTTGACCATGGTAAAACTACTCTGGTAGATGCCTTGCTCAAGCAAAGTCATGTCTTCCGGGATAACGAGAGCGTCGGCGAGTTAATCATGGATTCGAATACCCTGGAACGGGAAAAAGGCATCACTATAATGGCGAAGAATACCGCGGTGATGTACCGGGGCGTTAAAATCAACATAATTGATACCCCCGGGCACGCTGACTTCAGCGGAGAAGTAGAGCGCGTCATCAGTATGGCTGACGGTTGCCTGCTCCTAGTAGACTCCGAAGAAGGGCCGATGCCCCAGACCAAGTACGTGCTTCGTCAAGCCCTGCAAAGGGGGCTGAAGCCCATCGTGGTAATCAATAAAATAGACCGGGATAATGCGCGTATCGCCGAGGTGCGCAACCTTACCCAGGACCTGTTCCTGGAATTAGCCACCAGTGCTGACCAGCTTGACTTCCCGATACTGTATGCCAGCGCCCGGGAAGGCACAGCCGCCGCCGACCCGGATATTAAAAGCCAGGACATCACACCTCTCTTCGATTGTATTCTGGAAAAAGTACCGCCGCCGCAAATTGAAAGCGGGCCGTTTCAAATGATGGTTTCTAATCTTGACTATGATAGCCACAAAGGTAAGATAGCTATCGGTAGAATCTGGAGGGGTAAAGTTGCTCCCCGCGACCTTATAGTTAATATCAGTAAAGACGGGAGCCTGGCACAGTATCAAATTGACGAGGTGTTTACCTATCTCGGACTGAAACGCTTGAATGTGGCGGAAGCCGAGGCGGGTGATATCGTGGCGGTGACCGGCCTCGATAAAGTCAGTATCGGAGATACCATTACCAGCCCTGAGCAGCCGGATCCCCTGCCGCGTATAGAGGTTGGCGAACCGACGGTAGAGATGACCTTCGGGGTCAACACCTCGCCGTTCTCGGGGCGTGAGGGGCACTTCAGCACCACCCGCCAACTGCGGGCGCGACTTTATAAGGAATTGGAGGTCAATCTCAGTCTCCGTGTCCAGGACACCGATAGCCCGGATACTTATATGGTCAAAGGCAGGGGTGAACTGCACCTGGCTATCCTGATTGAAACCATGCGCCGTGAGGGTTACGAATTCGAAGTCTCCAGGCCCGAGGCGATTACCAAGGTGGTTGACGGTAAGCTGATGGAGCCTGTTGAGGTTCTTACCATTGATACCGGTGAAAAAAATGTCGGTGTTTTAACCGAGATATTGGGTAAGCGACAGGCCCGGCTTACCGATATGCGCAATGACGGTCAGGGCAATATGCGTTTAGAATTCCGTGTACCTACCAAGGGCCTGCTTGGTTTCCGCAGTGCTTTTCTTACCGCCTGCCGGGGTGAAGGTGTCATGAATACCGTTTTTCTTGGCTATGAGCCATGGCACGGGGATATTTCCTCGTCCCGCAACGGCGTACTGGTGGCATCGGAGCAGGGCACGGCGGTGACCTTTGGTATACGCGTTGCCGAGGGGCGCGGCCTTACCATGATTGAACCCGGTATGCAGGTGTACGAGGGCATGATAATAGGGCTGAATTCGAGGCCGCAGGACATACCTGTCAATGTGTGCAAGGAAAGGAAGAAGACGAACATGCGTTCCTCGACCCAGGAAATCATCGTCAGGCTGACAACTCCCCTGAAGCTAAGCCTGGAGCAAGCCATTGATTTTATTGATAAGGATGAACTGGTTGAGGTGACCCCGGAGAATATCAGGTTGAGAAAGAAGCTGCTTACTTATGCACAGCGGTTGCGGGATATCGGCTCCGCTCGGCGAAACACGGAGAAAGGCAGTATTTGAGCTTTTGTTCCTGATCAAGAATAAACATAACAGCACCGATACCCATTCTCCAATTCACATACATAAGCGCATAATAGCAAAGCTAAAGAGGGGAAACAACTAAGAACGAGTAGAACCCAAACAGGACCTTCAGGTGTGGAAAATGCATAAGTATTCCTTTTGTGGTATAATTAAAGCAAGTTCCAGTTTAGGTTATAACCAGCTTTTTAAAATCCCTCTATATTCATATCAAGTATTGGATGACCCAAGCTCTAACTAATTAAAGAGAGAAGGTCATCCAACGCGTTTTCAGGGCCAGTCCTTCCAGCGTTCCGATTGCGGTAAAACCACCAGGTCCCGTTTCAAGGTCGCGGTGATAAGCCCGTTTACTGCAGCGATTGCTACCGGAAAGTCCAACCGACTAGATAAGTGAGGTTAAGCCATGAGTAACATCCGGGTTGGGTAAGGGGCTTGGATGTGACCCGGGTAAATAAATTATGTCACTAGAAGTTACAATCCATGAAGGCGAATCACAGGAATCATTATTGCAACGTTCTCAAAAAATGGTGCAAATGAGTGGTGTCTTGCGGGAAGCCAAGGCTAACCGACGGTTCGTATCCAAGCGAGATGCGGCTATTCTCAGGGCTAAGAATAACGCCAGGAGAAAGCGGCGTCAGGGATATTAAGCGATACGGCAGATACAATTCGAGATAAAGAGGAGACAGACTATGAAAATCTATGTGGGCAATCTATCCTTTGATAGTACTAATGACGAGATTGCGGCAGAGTTCGGCACTTACGGCAAGGTGGAATCCCTGGCCATTCCAACTGATAGCATGAACGGGCGGCCCAGGGGCTTTGCCTTTGTGGAAATGGCATCAAAATCTGAGGCCGAAGCCGCCATCGCCGGGCTTAACGGTAAAACATTGAAAGGCCGGACTATCGTCGTTAATGAG
>JBGPRB010000093.1:0-11007 GCA_041489355.1 Dehalococcoidia bacterium | reverse complement strand
CCTATCTGGTAATCAAAATGGCACGGGAATCTCTCCGGGTCCCCTGTAAATGAAACCAGCTTGCACCTGACTTTAAATGGCATATCCAGTTCTCTCCTTTATTCTATCGTAGATTTTAGACGGCCCCTTTATCGCCCCGAAACAGTCACCAGGTCATCCAGCCCCAGGGCGGATAAGGTCTCAGCCCGGGGTATCCCCGTCTCTTCATCCCATCCCCGGAGGCGGTAGTACTCTCTCAGCATATCCGTGAACTTATCTCTGTCAAGCACTTTGCCAGCAACGCTGACCGGCTTGTCGCCGGGGCCGGGAACCATCATCGGGCCCATCGGTTTTAAAGGTTCCGTGAAATTGACCTCGGGTGGAAAGTCATCCTCCGGGACTTTCCTTCCCTCCCGTATCATAATTATCCTCTGTACGTTCGCAATGCGCTCGGCGCACCGGTAGATTTCGTCACCGGGGACGCCGGTTACCGCGGTAAAGATTTTAGCCTCCAGGTCGGGGTCGCCAACGGGGTCCGGCTTGCTGAAGGAGTAGGTGAGGGGCCAGGCGAAGTCACACAGGCCAAGGCTGTCCTCGGTATAGGACCTGTTCTGTATTATTTGAGCCGCCAGCGCCTTCCCCTCATAGCTGGAGACATCTGCGGCGGCGACGCTACCCCAGAAAGCCTTGGCAATCCCGCGAAATACTTCTGTCGTAATAGGGTTCAACCCCGGATTCATTTGATTGAACATCCACGCCGCCCTGAAAAAGCCCCCATGAACCATAGGCCGGTTCATCCTGGGTTCCATCGGGTCAAGCAGGGCATGGACAACCGACGAGCGGGGTAAATTCACATCATTTTCACCGACAGGTAAAATCCCGGGATCAAGCATAGCCCGGGCTTTCTCCGGGAACTTCTCACTGGCCCTTATCAGTCCCTCGGCCAGGAGGTTCCCAAAGCCTTCACGGTAGGTTATCGAGTGAAGTAGTTTTTCCAGGAAATCCCTGGTGCCAATCTTTGATAGCGGCAGGCCGGTTTCTTCTTCGGTAAGGCTCTTCGTTTGATAACAGGCATATAGCCAATTTATCATACTCCGGAGTTCAAACGTGCATATGGAGTAATCATTGGCCAGAATCGGTGCATTAAAGTAAGTGTCCACCGGTTCATCTTCCCGGGAGTATCTCCACGGCATATAGTATTCCATGGCCTGGCAGCGGCGATACCCCTCGAGGTCCGGTCGTTTACCATACCGATATTTGTTCCTGATGCAATCGAACCCGCACTGGTCGCAGCCGCCCTTGCCGATACGCTCCAGCAGGTAGCCGTGGCCAGACATCGTCGTATCCGGGGGGATGGTCAAGTCCAAACGTTTGCTTATCTGGATGGTGTACCGGTTAAGCTCCTTGAGCTTTTCGGGGTCGGCTACGGATGGTTTTCCGGTACCTCTTACCGCCACGGCCTTCAGGTTCTTGGAAGCCATAACTGCCCCGAAGCCGGCAGTAGAGGTGGACTGGTGGGAACCGAAGATAATGGCGCTTCTTACCAGGTTTTCGCCAGCAACACCCGTAGTGAGAAATCGTGCCCTGTCTCCATGAGACTGCTGGAGCATCTCGGCGACGCGGTACGCACCATTTCCCCAGAGCGGCGAAGCATCCCGAAGTTCTTTATGATTGTCATTAATCCACAGGTAAACGGGCTTTGAAGCACGCCCTGTGATGACTAACCCGTCGAATCCCGCTCGCTTGAGTTCAGCCCCAAAGAAGCCACCGATATTACCGTAGCAGTATTTTTCGGGGTAAGCCATGGGAGATTTACCAACAACCGACATGCGTGTAGCACCCTGGGCACCTGTAGCTACCAGAGTACCGGTCATAAAGATAAGGTGGTTGGCAGGGTCAAAGGCATTGATTTCAGGTTTTACCGTCTCCCAGTAGATTCGGGAGGCAATACCACGCCCGCCGAGATACTTCTCGGCGTAAGGCTGTGTTGAAAACTCGGATATCTTCGAAGTGCTCAGGTCGACACGCAATATTTTGCCCATCCATCCGTGCATGAAAACGCCTCCTCGCGTTGTTCGATTTTTGCTTTCAGACCTTCAACCATACCTTCTGCCGTCGGTTCAGCATGTTAATCACGGATATGAGAACATCAGTGACAGGCTGACAGCCGGTGGAGATACGAAAGTTTTTTAATCCCGGTCTAACGCAGCTTTACTCTACAACTTCAGCGCTTTTTTCTCTTCTGGAGTTAAACTCTTTTTGAAGTCCGCCAGCTTCTTCTTACCCTTATCGGTTATCGTAACTTTACCTTTTTTGCCGTCTTCTAGTTTTATATATTCCAGGACCGAAAGCTCACCCACCAGCGTCCAGATTATATTTTGCCCCAGCGACGGATAAATGTCGTCTCTTTCGGCGACGTCGTATTCATTGATTATCTTATCGACGGCGACACCGGGTTTCTTGGCTATTTTATTCAGTATCCCCAGCGTCCTTCTTGTATAAGGGAGGCCGTCGCCGTAATCAACCAGGTCGAAAGCCTCGAACTCCATGCGCATGTTGGTATGACTATCTCCGCAGACCAGTATTTCCTTTTTCCTGATGCCGGTGCCCGGCCCACCGAGCAGCTTTAAGCCGGGAATATCGTCGAATTTAGTCACATCAACGATGAACTTATAGTTCTGTTCCGGCCTTTCCAGGGTCGGTCTAAAACCCACGCCGTCATATTTCTTATACGCAGGGTCATAGACGCTGAAAGGAGAATGGAGGAAAGGAGTATAGGAGTTGGGTATTTCGCCCTCCTTATGCCTCCCGCCCGAATTATAAAGGATGCTCACCTTCTCGGCAAACGGTCGCATAATGGACGGGCATATCCTCCCGATGAATTTTTCCCCATCCCAGATAACGGTGTCACCGATTTTATACCGGAAGTGGCAGGGGTGCCTTTTTTCATCCTTATCGAATCCGATCACAGTCGCTTTAACTTTAAACATGTTCACTCCTTTTTCGTTTTTTATTCTAGCAATATAATTTTTTAAAAGAATACCCGTACTAGAGCGTACCCCGCAGTCTGGGATCAAGGGCGTCTCTCAACGCATCTCCAACTATATTAAAGGCAAAGACAACTAGCATGATACAAGCCCCGGGGGCGAAAGAAAGTATCGGTATCTTTACCAGGTATCGATACCCTTCATTGACCATCGCGCCCCAGGCGGCGCCCGGTGGCTTTATCCCGATACCGAGAAAGCTGAGGCTCGCCTCGGCAAGGATAAGGAAACCAAGCTGTAAGGTAATTACCACGATAATCGGCGCGATGGCGTTCGGCAGGATATGGTGCAGCATGATACGGCTGTGGCGGGCTCCCATAGCCCTCTCGGCGAGGATATAGTCGTTCTCCTTGATGGAAAGGGTCATACCGCACATTATCCTGATATACCCCGGGATAGTGGCGATGCCCAGGGCAAGGATAACGTTCAGGATGCCGCCGCCCAGCACCGCCGCAATCAGCAGGGCAAGCACAATCATGGGGAAAGGCATCAGGATATCGGTAAACCTCATGATGAGCATATTTATTATGCCGCGAAAATACCCGGCAAGTATGCCCAGAGTCACACCTATTACCGTCGCAATGGAAACGGCCACAAATCCCACCGTCAGCGCCGTCCTCGTACCGTAGATGAGTCGGCTTAACGTGTCCCTACCGATGGGGTCGGTACCCAGTAGATGTGCACGGCTCGGCTGCTGCAGGATATTTCTTAAGTCCTGCTTGTAAGGGTCATAAGGTGCCAGTTGCGTGGCGAAGATGGCGGTCAGTCCCAGAATTATTAATACCGCGAGCCCGAAGATAACTATTCTACGCTGGAAAAACACCCTTACGAAGCGTCTCCACTCGTTTACTCTTGGAGGAGCTTCTGAAAAATCAGTGGTGGTCGTGGCTTCTACTTCCGTATTCATTTTCTCCTACGCGTACTGTATCCTCGGATCGAGCCAGCCATAGGCGATATCAACGATCAGATTTGCGATAACTACTACGACAGCGAAGACAAGGGTGCAAGATTGAACTACCGAGTAGTCCTGGGCAAAGATACTGGTCACCATCAAGTAACCGATGCCGGGAACGGAAAACACCGTTTCGACGATTACCGAGCCGCCGAAAATAAAGCCCAACTGGAGACCGAGAATGGTGATAACCGGGATGAGGCTGTTTTTCAGGGCGTGTTTCGTGATGATAAGACGCTCTCTCAGGCCCTTGGACCAGGCGGTGCGGATATAGTCCTGGCGGACAACTTCAAGCATGCTCGACCTCGCCTGTCGCGCTATCCCTGCGAGCGCCCCGATGGACAGGCAGATAACCGGCATGATCGCCTGTTTCAGGTTCATCGCCAAATTATCAAACGGAGAGGTATAGCCGATGATAGGCAGCCAGTTGAGCCTGAGGCCAAAAAGGTAAATCATCAATATTCCCAGCCAGAAGACAGGGATACATATACCAATATATGACAAAGGAGTCACTATTCTATCGGCCCACCTGCCGCGCCTCACGGCGGCTACCACCCCCGCCATAATACCCAGAACAGTGCTGATGATAAATGCCTCCAGTCCCAGGTTTAAGGTTACCGGGTAACGCTCCCAGAGTAACGTGCCTACCGGCATGTGATAGAATATCGAATCCCCGAAGTCGAATCTAATCACTCCGGACACCCAGTTAAAGTACTGAACCATGATAGGCTTGTCCAGCCCGAATTCATGACGCATCGCATCGAGCGCTTCCGGGGACATACCACCTGCCTGTCCAGACTGGCCTATATAAATAATCAGAGGGTCGCCGGGCAGCAACCTCATGGCGAAGAAAACAATCAAGGTTACCATCAACAGACAGAACAACGCCATCAGCAAACGCCGAATGATATAAGCTGTCATTGCGTACTCCAGAAAACTAACCGAATATTGGCCCGTGTTATTATGACCAGCATGGACACACCATAACTCAGCTACTCGCGGACCGGCCCGGTAATGGGTCTATTCACTAGGTTGGGAGCAGGGTGATTCACGCTTGTATTATATTTCAAAGGTTGCAGTAAATCACCCTGCTTCCCATTCCTATCTATGCTATGCTATTAACTACTTTTCCCAGTAATCGTTGTATATCCGCCAGTAGGTCCAGTCGACGTAAGTGTAGTAAGCGGTATGGAAGTTGGACTTGAATACAGAGGTCCCCAGGTTCAGGATTAACGGGATAAACATAGCGTCTTCACCCGCCTGGGTGACCATGTTCATGGTCAGTTTTTCCATGGTAGGTACGTCCGGTGCCGTGATAACCTTGGCGCAGATGTCCAGGTATGCCTTGGACTTGGCCATGCCGGCGAATTTCATCAGGGGCATCGGGCCGACATGGTCGAGCCAGGCAACGCAGAACTGCGGATTGACGGCCAGAGTTCCATAAAACAGGCCGTCCCAGCCGGTATTGACTTCACCCCAGTACCTGCCAGTATCGGCAACATCCAGGTCCACATCGATACCGACATCAGCCAGGTAGTTTTTGATAATGGCTCCCGCGTTTTGCGCAGTTTGCGTTATGGTCAATTTAGTTTTGAAGCCATCGGAGTAGCCTGCCTCGGCCAGCAACTGCCTGGCCTTCTCCGGGTTGAACTTGCGGACGGGATAGTTGGGGTTATAACCCTGGGTGCCGGGGTGCGTAGGCTGGTCTACCGGCACAATGTAGCCAAACCCGAGAGCGTTGGCCATGGCCGGGCGGTCGATGGCGTACTCAACCGCCTCGCGTACCTTCTTATCAGCGAACGGCGAGGCCGGGTTCACGTTGTCAGGGTATAACACCATATATGTAGTCGGGGTCTGGATAATCTGGAAGCCCTTGGCCGCCAGGTCGGCCGTTTCCTGGGCAGTCGATGTGATCCAGGCATCCGCCTGTCCCGACTGTATCATCGCCGAACATGTCGCCGGTTCCTTGACGACTGTGAGATTCACATAATCAAGGTAAGGCAGGCCGGGGCGCCAGTAATTCGGATTTTTTTCCATCTTGACGCCGACATCGCGTTTAAATTCGTAAACGTGGTATGCCGCCGTTGACACGGAATTGTTGACGGCCCAGTCCTTCCCGTTTTTCTCGGCGGCTGTCGGGGAGTACATGTATATACGCGCCAGGTTCCAGATAATCTGGTTGAAAGGGGCATTCAACTGAACGGTTACGGTATATTCATCGGTAGCTTCGATACTGGTAATATAGCTGCTGCCGCCCAGGGCGCGCGTTTCTAGGCACTTCTGGAAGTTCCACACGGCCGCGTCGGCGTTCCAGGGCGTACCGTCAAAGAACGTGACGCCTTTCCTCAGGTGAAGGGTAACGGTTTTCAGGTCGGGGGAGAATTCGTAGGATTCGGCCAAACTGGGGTCAAAACCTCCGTCTGTCCTGAGTTCGAGTATCCGTTCCGACCATATGGTGGCGACGGTAGCGTCAGCAAAAGATTGCGTTGCTGAGTAGCCGACGTTCACGGGGCCACCCGTAATGATAATATTCAGAGTGCCGCCATGCTTGTCTGGTGCAGGTGCAGGTGCGGGTGCAGGTGCGGGTGCGGGAGTGGGTGTTGGCGCCGGTTCTGACTTGGCACAGCTGCTTAAAATCAATCCGGCTATTAGTACAAATACGAATGATATGAAAACCAGTTTCCTCATTAAATTCTCCTTTATTAATGTTTCAAAAACAAAGTTCCCTAAACATACAAAATTTCTTTATCGATATACCTCCTTTCTCTTTAAAAAAACGATAGTGCGAATTCTAATCCCTGTGGCATCATTTATAGTAGTGCCAATTCCATTCAACTTATTATTTTTTTAAGGGATATTTGTTGGTTATATAGTTAAAGATATTGTAACGCTGGGAAATAATCAAGTCAATAGCATTTTTTAAAAATGTTATATCATGATATATCTACAATATTTTTCTTTCATTGCTTTTTATGAAGGTGTAATATATTATACACAGTCGGAATTTCTCAGCGGTATAAGGAGAGCCACTTTATGAATTCTAATGCCAATAAAAAAACACAGGAAAAACCAATCGAGCTTGTATTTCATAACATACATGACCACGGTGTAGAAATCATGGACATGTGGATGAACGAGGTGGAGACACGCTCCGGCGGCAGACTCCGGTTCAGGAAAACGAGCGGGGAGGACAGGGATGCGATTCAGGCTGCTGATTTAGTCCGTGATGTCCCGGCTATGGGTGACCGTTACCCGTTACTCAACCTCGTTCAGATTCCCTTTATTTTCCCCAGTTCAACCGTAGGTAGCAAGGTTATTGCTCAGCTCTATGCGGAATTTCCCGAATTGCGAGGCGAATTGAACGATGTAAAGGTAGTCGGTTTGGGACTTGGCGCTTTACTGGCCATCTTTTCAAGTAAATCCTGGGGACCGATAAGGACGATGGAGGATTTCAAAGGTGCCAGGACAAGGTCTATGCCGTTAATAGACAGCGTTATCGAAGCACTCGGCGGCAAGCCAATGCACGTCGGCTGGTTTGAAATGGCTCCTCTCCTGGAAACGGGGGGGCTGGACGCAGCGGTCCTGGGCGTACTCCCCGCACACATGTTTAAGCTGGCGGATGGGGCCGCACCCTATTGTACCTTAGCGGGAGACCTTTCGATAACCATGCACCCGATGCGTACATATATGAAATGGGATACCTGGAACAGCCTGCCACCCGATATCCGTAAAACTATAGATGAAATCGGTCCGGCCGGTAAAGATTGCTGGTTCGCCGTCCAGAGCGGCCGGGACGCCGATAAACATTTACGTGAAGCATTGGACTACATCAAGCAGAAAGGTGAATTGATTGAAGTTACTCCAAAGGAACTGAAACGATGGTGCCAGTTAATACAACCTCATCGTGATTCAGTCGTGAATTCGGTCGAAGCTGGAGGACTGCCGGGAAGGAAGTTTTTTAACAGGATGAATGAGCTTGTGGCGGAGTACTCATAGCCGCCGGAAAAGACGGATTACATCAGGTAATTACTGGAGGTAGTGAATTGACACAAGAGATAGTTAAGTACGCCTGCCCCTACTGCGACCAGCCACTGGAAACCCGCGCTGCCCTGAAGACCCACCTCGAAACAGCCCATCCAGCCGTGCCGGTCTGGGGAAGAGAAGTCTATCCGCCGCCGAAGCGAGAGGCCTTCATCGACGCCGATGTCATGAAATGCACCGGCTGCGGTCTTTGTGCCGAGGCCTGTTCCATGCAACACTTCGGGGTTATCAACAAAGACTTTGCCAGGATTTATGTGCGTAATTTCCTTTTGCCTCTCCCAAAAGCCATTGTCGTGACTTGCTGCCAGTGCCAGGCGGAGGAAAGGCCATGTGAAAAGGCCTGCCCCATAACGCCGCCGGCTATCCATTTTGACGAAAAGACGCTGCACATGGTGATTGATAGAGACCGATGTAGCGGATGCTTATTATGTCAGGAGGCCTGCGGTACTGAGGCCATCCGGTTCAATCCAGATGCATCCGATAAGCCCTTAGTCTGCGACCTTTGTGATACCGGCAATACCGGGGAGAGAAATCCCCGGTGTGTCAGGATATGCCCCACCACCGCCCTCTATTACCACAACCGGGCTGAACGAATTCGGCCCCTCAGGGATAGTTCCAGGAAAAGTGCCGATGAAAAGGCCGTAATGGTTGCCAGAAGACTGTATCCTTTAACCCGGGAGAGTATTGCTTATCCTCCCTGGCGTCCGTGATTCTGTGAAAAAAGGAGATAGCAGAATGGCTGAAATCAAAGTTAACTTGCTGGAAGTGGACCTGACGACAGAGAGAAGCCAGGTGGTGGACGTGACCGATGACGTGAAAACCTACCTCGGCGGTTGTGGTCTTGGCAATAAGCTGATATGGGACCTTGTTCCTCAGGGGACAGACCCTCTAAGCCCTGGTAATATTCTGCACATCGGGGTTGGGCCAATAACCGGACTTATAGGTACAAAGGTAAGTTGCTCCTTTCTATCACCCCTGACGGGCTGGGCCGGGGAGGCCAGTATCTCCGGCTGTATCGGTGATGAGCTGATGCGGGCTAACTACAATGCCGGCATCCTCGTCCGCGGTAGGGCCAGGAAACCGGTATATCTCTTTGTATATAATGACAGGGTGGAAATCAGAGATGCCTCCGACCTGTGGGGGCAGTATCTGCTTAAGACGGAAAATACGCTCAGGAAGCGGCTATACGAGGAAACGGGGCAGGAGTTCGGCGCTTTGTGCATCGGGCCGGGAGGCGAAAACCTGGTCAGATTTGCCAACGCTACTTCAGAGAATGTACACAGTGCCTCTAACGGCGGTATCGGCGCCGTATTCGGCTCCAAGAACCTCAAGGCTATTATGGTTAAAGGGACCAGGACGCTGCCGTATGCCGACCATAATAAGGTCTGGCAGCTAAAGAAAACATATGCTATGCACCCGGCGACCATGGTGCAGAAGCTTTCGGAATGGGGACGGTACGGCGCTAATGACGGCATGAGGGCTTTGCTCAACTACGGCGGGGACTCGTTTAAGAACGGCCATTCGTCATGGGACCCTGTTGCCGATAAAAGTGACGGTTACATTCACGAGCTGAGCTACCGCGTCTGGACGCATGGCTGCCCGGGGTGTGCCTCCCCCTGCTTTCAACCTTTCTTCAAAAATACCCCGCATGGCGCCTTTAGCGGAGAGCTGCGGCATGGCAATACCTGCGGACTCTGCGGCAACGCCATGATGGGCTTCGACGAAGTTGAAGAGATAAACTCGCTGCTCGAGGAGCTTGGCGTGGATGCCGAAAATGTCCAGGGGCTTATGGCCTGGGCGATGGACCTATATGAGAATGGTATCATCACCAGGGCTGACCTCGGCGGGATTGACCTGAAATGGGGCGACCGTGATGCCACCCTGGAGCTTTTAAAAAAAATAGTCTACAAAGAGGGCCGTGCCCCGGCAGCGCTGGCCGAAGGATGGCGGCACGCTATCGATGTCTTCGGGCCGAGGTCTAAATGGTATGCCTGGTATTCAAGTGCCAACCAGGCAATCGCCAGATACGAACCCAGAAGTAAGCAACATGGCATGGGACTCTCCCACGGCACAGGGCACGGCGGCGGTAACGGGCTGTTTGACGCGGCCACCATGTGTCTCTTCGCGGCATTCCCGGTCTTCGAAATATGGGGGCCGCCCCAGGAAGTGGCGCGCACCTTTATCGCTGCTGCTGCCGGCTGGGAACTGAGCTTCGAACAAATAAATGATATTACCCAGAGAATCAACTATTTCAGCCGGTGCATCAGTCTCCGGGAGGGCTTTCACCCGGAAAAGCATTCATTTTTACCGCAGCGGGCTTTTGAAGAATCTGTAACCAATAAGTACGGCACGACTTCCGTATGGACCAGGGAAGAATGGGAGGAAGCCAGGAAAAACTATTACGTACAGGTGTTAAAACTCACCGAAAGAGGCCTGCCGCCAAGAGGAGAACTGCAGCGGCTGGGTCTCGATTTCGTGATTCCGGTACTTGAACCCATGGGCGTATTAGGTTGAGCCGCCGTATGCAGTCCGGCAGGCCAGACAAGGAGTAGGACAGTCGCCTGTAAAAAAATTTACGGAAAGTGAGGCAGTATGGACTTAAAATTAAAAGACAAGGTAGCCCTCGTCACTGGTACGGGGAGCCAGATAGGTTATGGAAAGGGGATAGCGCTAGCCCTGGCGCGAGAAAAGTGCGATATCATTTCCGCCGACATCGACCTCAAAGGCGCCAGGCAAACGGCAACCGAGGTTGAGGCTTTAGGGCGCAAAGCCCTGGCACTGAAGGTTGACGTCAGGAACCGAGATGACGTGGACGATATGGTCAAGAAGGGGCTGGAGAAATTCGACAGGATAGATATACTGATAAACAACGCCGGTGTCAGCAGCAAATGGAAGCTCTTCGTGGAGATGACCAAGGAGGACTGGGACTATGATATCGGTGTGAATCTTTACGGGCAGATGAATGTTGCTCAAGCGGTACTTCCACATATG
>JBGPRB010000092.1:0-11059 GCA_041489355.1 Dehalococcoidia bacterium | reverse complement strand
GAAACCGTTATCGTTTCTTCAGGGGCAATCGCGGCCGGAAGGCATAAACTGGGCCTGACCAAGACTATCAAGGGCATTCCCTTCAAGCAGGTGCTGGCTTCGGTGGGGCAGAGCCAGCTGATGAATACCTATGAGCAGCTGTTCGGGCAGCACAATATCACCGTAGCGCAGGCGTTGCTGACCAAAGCCGATATTTCCGACCGCGCCGGCTATCTCAATGCCCGTAATACGCTGCTGGCTTTAATGGAACTGCGGGTCGTCTGTATCGTCAATGAAAACGATGTCATCTCTACCGATGAAATCAAGGAGGCCAAGTTCGGCGATAACGATAACCTTTCGGCGATGGTCGCCAATCTGGTTGATGCCGATATGCTCATGATGCTCACCGATACCGGCGGCCTGTACACCGCCGACCCATCCCATGACCCCGACGCTCGCCTTATACCGCTGGTGACTAAAATCGACGCCAGCATTAAACGACTGGGAGCCAACACGGCGAGCAATGTCGGCACCGGCGGCATGATAACCAAAATAGAGGCCGCCCAGCTCGCCACAACCTCGGGGGTGCACGTGGTCATTGCCGATGGGCGGGAAACCGACATTATTTTAAAGCTGGCCTCCGGCGAATCCGTCGGCACACACTTTCCAAGCACCGCAGGCAACCTGGAAAGCCGCCAGCGCTGGATGCTCTCCGGACTCTGCACCAGAGGCAAGCTGATAATCGACACCGGCGCCGCTACGGCACTTAAAAAACAGAACCGGAGCCTGCTATCGGCGGGGATACAGATGGCGGAAGGCAGGTTCAGCCGCGGGGATATCGTCGATATCTACGAAACGGAAGGGACACATCTCGGCTGCGGCATCACCAACTACAGTTCCAGCGATATCAGCATCATCAAGGGGTCGCATTCGAATAAAATCGCCAGTTTGCTCAGCTTTGACTACGGGCCAGAGGTAGTGCATCGTAACAATCTGGCGCTACTGGAAAGAGAGGAACCAAGTGTCCACAGGCAAACTCTACCACTCCGTCACTGAACAGTTTTTAGCCAATGTCAGCTACCAGTTCCAGCACGAGGAACCGCACAGCTGGTGGGGAGAACTAACCCTTATCGAATACAGGCAAATCAAGGACGGCGGCGGTTATACCCTGGAACTGGAGGACGGACGCCGTGGCGCATGCGCCCTCAAGAAAAGGGTCAACCGGGCAGTGACGAGCCTGCCGCCGCGCTATGTGTTCCACTTCAGCGGGAGCGGGCTATTCAAGTAGGGGGGGATAAGGTGGGAAGGGAACAGATATGCAGATTCTCCGGGGCAAAGGTAAGATTTACGATAGCAGCGAAAATTATTTAGACGAAGTCACTTACGAGATTCACCAGAAATCACCGGCCGAATCTGACGGAAGGGAATGGTGGGGTGAAATTACACTGGACAAATGCATGATGCTTGCAGGAAACTGTATTATTGAATTAAATGATGGTCGCCGAGGTCTATGCACTACCAAGATGAAGACAACATCTTCATTCGGCCTGGCATTTGACAGTTATAATCTTGAAGGAACGGGTTCGCTGACGTAATGAAAGGAATCCAGCCATGAAATCAGCCGTAGAAGAGCTTAAAGCCAAGGGGATGGCGGCTAAGTCTGCCTCACGGCGCCTGGCCTACCTTTCCACAGATATTAAGAATAAAGCCCTGAACAATATCGCCAGCGACCTTCTCGCCAGGAAGGACGAGATACTGGCCGCCAATAAACAGGACTACGATAAAGCTAAAGCATCCGGGATGGGCGCCGCCCTACTCGACAGGCTCATGCTGAATAAGAGTCGACTCGAAGAAATAGCCGCAGATACGCGCGCCGTCGCCGCTTTACCTGACCCCGTCGGGGAGACCTTTGACATGCGCACCATGCCCAACGGCCTGCAAATAGGTAAAAAGCGGGTGCCCATCGGCGTCATCGGCGCTATCTACGAGAGCCGACCCAACGTTACCGTGGACATAGCGTCCCTCTGCCTGAAGTCCGGCAACGCCGTTATCCTGAGGGGAGGCAAGGAGACGATAAACTCCAATACCGCTATCGTTAAAGTAATCCAGGAGGCCTGCAAAAAAGCCGGCATGCCCGAGGGCTGCGTGCAGTTCATCGA
Source organism: Dehalococcoidia bacterium (assembly GCA_041489355.1). Taxonomy (GTDB): domain Bacteria; phylum Chloroflexota; class Dehalococcoidia; order Dehalococcoidales; family RBG-16-60-22; genus JBGPRB01. Next base: position 8,921 of record JBGPRB010000092.1, on the reverse strand, counting down.
TAACACCGATCATGCCCTGGTCAACCATATGCTCAAGATGAATGATGTCATCGATCTGATAGTCCCAAGAGGTGGGGCGGGGTTGATAAAGTCCGTAAAGGAGAACGCCACCATGGCGGTGGTCAGCGGGGGCATCGGCGTATGCCATACCTACATCGATAAAAGCGCCGATATAAAGAAGGGGGTGGCCATCGTCTATAACGCCAAGGTGCAGCGGCCCACAGTCTGCAACGCCCTGGACACCGTGCTCGTCCATGCCGATATCGCGAAAAGCTACCTGCCGAAGATGGCATCAGAACTGAATAAAGCTAAAGTCGAGCTGCACGGCGACAAACGTACCCTGGCTATACTGAAAACAGATAAGTCCCTGAATCTCATCCCCGCCGTCGAGGAGGACTGGGGGAAAGAATTCCTGGCACTGACAGCAGCGGTCAAGGTGGTGGAGTCGCTGGACGAAGCGCTGGGGCACATCGAGAAGTACGGCTCGGGGCACTCCGAAGCCATCGTCACCGAGGACTACCAGAGCGCCATGCGCTTCCTCAACGAGGTGGACGCCGCCTGCGTCTACGTCAACGCCAGTACCAGGTTCACCGATGGGGGGCAATTCGGGCTGGGGGCAGAGGTAGGCATCAGCACGCAGAAACTGCATGCACGAGGCCCCATGGGACTGAAAGAGCTGACGACTTACAAGTGGATTATCCTCGGCAGCGGACAGGTGAGACCGTAAGTCTCAAACGCACGCTCTGCGTTAGAATAAAATCAGGGTTGCCGAGTACCTTGACAGTCCGAAATTCACCGTAGTACAATCGCCAATAGAGCATGAGGTAGATAGTTATGTTGACCGAATATGTCCAGGCAGCCTTGAAAAAAGCCCGCTATGAGATTTTATCCGATGATAGCAGTTTTTATGGTGAAATACCAGGATTCAGCGGCGTATACGCCAATGCCGGTACACTGGAGGAATGTCGTAATGATCTCAGAGAAGTCCTGGAAGACTGGATATTACTCAGCATTTCCCGCCATTTACCACTACCGGTAGTTGACGGCATTGAATTGAAGCTAAGGGAAGCCGTTTAGTGCCTCGATTCGGACCTACCAAACGCGAAGAACTTATCAAATTCCTGCGAGCGCTCGGTTTTGCGGGACCTTACAATTTTTACCCCATATATCCTCGGCAGCGGGCAGGTGAGACCGTAATTTGGACTAACCTACTTCGTCATTCCAGCGAAGGCTGGAATCCAGATTTACAGAATCTCGTCGTACAAGTCCCTCCACCCAGGATTCATCTCTTCTATCAACCTGAGTTTCCATCTCCTATGCCAGAATTTTAATTGCTTCTCACGTTGTATAGCTGACTCCGCATTCTCGCATTGCTCAAAATATACAAGCATATGCACATCATACTTTTGTGTAAAACCTTTGATGTAATTATTTTTGTGTTCGTACACTCGCCTAGCGAGGTCATTTGTGATTCCAACATAGAGTGTCCCATTGCGTTTACTAGCTAATATGTACACATAATAGTACTTCAAGTGTTTTTCTGGATTCTGGCCTTCGCCAGAATGACAATAAATTGTTTAACTAACAAAATAGGTTTTAGTTATTGCCTAATTTTCAAGGCTCCCTGCTGGACCTGGAAAAGCTGCCGGATGCCTTTTTCCGCCAGTGACAGCAAATCGTTGATGACCTCACGGGAGAAAGGCTTGCCCTCGGCGGTGCCCTGCACCTCGACGAACTCACCCTTGCTGGTCATTACCACATTAAAGTCGACGGCAGCCTGGGCATCTTCATCATAGCACAGGTCCATCATCATATAGGTGTTAACGATACCGACGCTGGTGGCCGCCACGGCGCACCTCAGTGGTATCGATGATATCACGCCCATGTGCATCAGCTTCTCCATCGCCTGGTGTAAAGCGACATAGGCGCCGGTAATGGCGGCGGTCCTGGTACCACCGTCAGCCTGGATGACATCGCAATCCACTATCAAAGTCCTTTCCCCCAGGGCGGTGAGGTCAGTCGACGCCCGCAGCGAACGACCGATAAGGCGCTGGATTTCCTGGTTCCGACCACCCACATGGCCTACCGTAGAGTCGCGCTGGGTTCGGGTAGACGTAGCCCGCGGCAGCATGGCATACTCAGCGGTAATCCAGCCGTTGCCGCTCCCCTTGAGGAAGGGAGGTACCCTCTCTTCAACACTGACCGAGCATAAAACATGGGTCTTGCCCAGCTTTATCAAGGCCGAGCCCTCGGCGAAGCTCTGGTAACCGGGGACTATCTTTATCGGCCGCAGCTCATCGTAAGCGCGGCCGTCAATTCTTTTCAATTTATTCTATTCTTCCCTTCTATCAACGATATGGTCAGAGTATAGCATTGATGGTTGATAATGGCAATTTAAAATATACCTCACCCCCTTTATCCCCCTCTCCTTACGAGGCAGGGTGAAGGAGAGGGGGAAGTGTTTTGAGAGGGGGCTTCGCCCCCTCTCGCTGCGCACTCTCCTTTTAGGCCGGGGGTTTATGGATTCAAAATCCCTCTCCCTCTCCTTCAGGAAGAATTCTTCAGGATGAATCCCTTTAGAAAAGGGAGAGGGGCTTGCAACTTTCTTTAACGTTTTAATATATTTACCTTTAACCAGTCCAAAGCAGCTTTGGCGGCGCTTTTTTTGTTCCTAGTGCAGTCGCTGCGGTAATTCTTTCGGCCTATCAAATATGACGGCTAATCCAATACGCCCATACGGGGCCGGTTTTTCTGGTAATTCACAAGGTTTTCAACCTGATTTCCATGTCCGGGAACCCATCCCTTTCTGAGTGCCGTCAACGCTGAAAGAAACCATTTCAGCAAATTGTTCTTCAGGTATCAAGCCTTTACATGGATACTCAGTCATCTTAGGCCCATACTGGACCTGTATAAATATGAACGGTCTTGTAACATTGTGGTAGCTTATCGGGCAATGTATGAATTTCGCCGGTATGAACACCAGGCAGGACTCGGTAATCACGTGTTTTTCCATCTCTTTGCCCAGGCACAGGTGCACCTCCGCTCCCAGGTCCCAGGGGTCTTTCGGGTCGGTCCCAATCATTACCAGCATTTCGGGGTCTTTGTGCAGGTGCGGACTATGCGGCCTGGGAACATACCACGGCGAAATCCTGTGCGCCAGAAAGTGCTGGCTCCCCGGCATAATATCGTTATCCGTCCGTGCTACGACATCAGGGAGCCCCTCCTGCTTTTTCCCCGGCCTGGTGTATAAAATATACTGCCCGTATTTTGTTTTAGCCATTCTACATTCTCCTTTTAATAAAGAAATAGTTTAATCCGGATATTCCCGGCACTATGCTCCAGAGATTTTTACTGAATACAGATTATGGCGTTCCTTTGATATTACGTCCCGGGCGTGTGGCGGCGAAGGCAACGTGCATAAATAAACATGGCTTATCCACGCTGAGAAACGTTATCGGACAATGCGGAAGGCCCTTAGGAACCCAGACTGCCGTCGGGCTGGCGATGATATGTTTCTCCTCTTCACTGCCCATACGCATTTCCGCTACTGACCCTAGCTTACTCAAATCATCAGTATCAGAACTCAAAAAAAAGAGAATCTCATCGAAGGCATGGGTATGCGGCCTTTTCTGATATTCAGGATTCATTCTGCCCGGTTCTTTGAAGCATCTCTGCGCGATATTCACCTCAAAGTTACCTAAATCTTTGCCCCACAGGTCCCACCCTTGAGAACCATTCCCTTCCCCGAACATCGGTATGACCGGAATCGGCACGATGTGTTTTCCGTATTTTGTTTCAGTCATTTTCTTTTTCCTCTTTTCAATATTTATAGGAAATGTTATATCGATACTTCACTGTGTGTCAACACGTAAAAACAGTTGATGAGTACTTTCCGGGTGGGAAAAGGGAGAGGGGCAGACGAAACTCTTAAACGCTCAGTAAATATTCTTTTAACCAGCCCAAGGCTGCTTCGGCGGCGCTTTTCTTGTTCTGAGCGCGGTTGCCGTGAAATTCGTGTTTATGGCTGAAAGCGCCGCCCTGATGGGCAAGGTCGATATAGAAAAGCCCCACCGCCTTGCCCGGGGTCGCACCACCCGGCCCGGCGATACCCGTATCGGCTATACAGATATCCACCGCAAGGACTTTTCGGCCGCCCAGCGCCATCTCCTCGGCCACCTGGGGACTGACCGAGCCATATTTCCGGAGAGTTCCAGCTTTAACGCCAATAACCTTAACCTTGGTCTCATTAGCATAAGCTGTCACCGACCCCTTAAAGTAGTCGGAACTGCCCGGCACATTTGTAATCAGATGTGATATTAATCCACCGGTAGCCGATTCTACTACCCCCAGCGTCAGTCCCTTCTGCCGCAGCAAATCGCCGATTTCTTTTTCAATCTCAGCCATTTCACTTCTCCCTGATTTTTCTCCCCCTTATAGCCATTGAAAGACGTTGCTCCGGATAAAATCGAAGTTACGAACGACGTTCTCGGCGCCGGTAACAACCCCCATGTGACCGGGCAGCAGATACTCGATGTCCAGCTGCGATAGGATCTCTATGGACTTCTTCAACTCCTCAGCATTGCCGCCGGGAAGGTCGACCCGGCCGGTATTCATCTCAAAAAGAACGTCACCGCAAATCAGCACCTTTTCCTGCCGCTGATAAAAGCAAACGCAGTCCGGAGAATGCCCCGGAGATTGAATTAATTCCAGGTCAATACCACCGAAAGTGAGACGGCTTTCTTCCAGAACGCTGTCCTCTGTGAACTCAGATGGTTCAATCCCGAAAAGTCGGGCGCCGTCAACAACCAACAGCTGATAGTTATTCTTCTGGACGGGGTGAAGGGCGATTTTAGCCCCGGACAGTTTTTTAAATGCTTCATTGGCGCCACAATGGTCAACGTGAAGGTGCGTATTAATAATAATGCCGATATCTGCGGGGTCGATGCCGTCTTCATGCAAACCACCTACCCGCGACGCCAGAAACTCAACATTTCCGGGATCGATAATGATGCCGGGGCTGCCCTTGATGACATAGGTATTGCAGTCCAGCATTCCCTGCTCCGGATAAAAATATAGATTATTTGTCAGTTTCATGCTATATTATCTCCAAACGAAACACAGTATTCAGCCTGTATATTATATATCATTAAAAGCTATACGATAAACTAAGAAGGAGGCCAATCTATGGGAATAGCAGCGGCAATCATCGGCAGCATCGGCGGACTAAGCGCGATACTGGGCATTCTCACCGTCCTGGAAGTACAATTGAATATCGGCGACCAGTTCACCTGGACATTCTGGCTGGTACTCGCGGCAGTCCTGTTCCTGGCTTCGATTGCCATATCAGTCGGACGCGGTCAGGGCCAAGATTAGCATGCCCAATATATCATTAAGAAATAAAACAAATTGACCATAAACAGTGATAATATAAGCAATCGGCTAACGGTAAGAGTTACTCCTAATGCCGGCCGCAACGAAATAATTGCGTTTAGCGGCGGCGTGCTCCAGGTAAGAATCGCGGCACCCCCGGTTAAAGGTAAAGCCAATAAGGAACTTACCGATTTCCTCAGCAAGACACTGGGAGTGAGGAAATCTTCCATATCCATTATTAAAGGCCAGACCAGCCGCAACAAGGTTATCGTCATCGAAGGGATGAACCGCGAGGATATCATAAAGCGGCTTTCACTTTAGGTTTTCGGGGAAAAAGAGAAGAGGGGCTGGCGCCCCTCTTCATAAATATCCTGACAAGGATAAACAAAGACCAGAAAAACCTTTACTTAAGCCTTCTTCCTGCGGCGCCACCAGGCAAAGTAGACAATCACACCGATAACTATCCACAGCGGGCTGAAATAACCCAGCCAGATAAAAATATTGGTCAGGACATGACCGAAGCCGATCAGTCCGTTCCAGGCGCTGGTGGCGGTATTGCTGGCTTTCCAGCCGGCAATCACGGTAATATAATCATCCCTCTGCTTCGGGACAGTACTGCCGCGGTCGTCGGTTACCTTGAGAGAGACAGTATAGCTGCCGTCGGACTTGTAGGCATGGGACGGCTGTGCGTCCGTGCTGGTGCTGCTGTCGCCGAAGTCCCACTCATAGCTGTAAGGCTGAAAACCGCCGGAGACGGTCGGGTAGAACCATACATCACGACCTACTTTCACGCTGCGGGGGTCGGCATTGAACTCCACGGTGAGTTTGGACTGCTCCAGGTTTATCTGAATCAGGGACATGGACGAGCTCTTTTCCAGGTACTGCATACGGCCCTTGGTCTGCTCGATTTCGCCGGTCACACTGGAAAGCTCACGCTGCACCTCGAGGATATCAGTTACTTTCTCGGAGGTTTTTTCAAGCAGCTTTTCCAGCTGTACCCTGGTAACTTCGAGATTGTGTAACCTGGCATCGAGGTCGACATACTCTTCAGTCACATCCTGGCCGGAGGTGCTTTCCGACCTGACTTCCACGGCCAGGCCGCGCAACGCCCCCATGGCAGCATCAAAACTGGCCACCTCCACCCTGATGGCGATATTGCCCATCATCCTGTCCTGCTCCTGCCAGCTATTAGAAGACACAACAAAACCTTTATAGGTACCGGCGAGCTGTGTAATCTGCTGTAAAGCACTGGCGACATCCTCCACCACCAGATACATATTCGCGGTGCGGATAATCAGTCGTTCGCCTGCCCATGATTGGTCGGCACTCCCATAATTAGTCTCTGACGGGGCTAGAGCCGGGGCAGGGGCTGGAGACGGTATAGTAATTACCGGAGCCGGTACTTGTTTAACTACTACCGGCGGCGTTGATTCATGCCCGGAACCGAAAATCGACGACGCCTGCGGCGCTGGTGCGGGCATAGGGGCTGGTGCCGGGCTGGGGGCGGGGTACGATTCCGCTGATTTAGCGCAGGCTACTGTTCCCGCAAGAAGAATAACCATCAATAGACCAATTATCAACCTTTTCATACAGACCTCCCTTATTATCACTGCTCTGTTATATTATAACGTAAAAAATATGAAAAGGTTCGCTGGAGAGCTAATAAATTTCCGTAGATTGAAAATAAAGTGAATTTTGGGTATCAAAGATATTGTTTAATAATGTCATTTTCGGGCTTCAGCCTGAAGGCTTGACATGAGAACCCGGGGCACCACCCCTCCCCGAGATTCTTCCCCCGATTGCATCGGGGTCAGAATGACAATACGAGAGTACTGGATTCTGGCCTTCGCCAGAATGACAGTTGTAAGAAGGCGGGAATGACACGCCTGCGCTAAAGCTTCGGCGTGCAAGCACTTCGGCGTGCAGGTTCGTCGTCCCGATTTTATCGGGACTTCCTCGCAATGACAACCGGGTTCTCTTTCAATTACTGCTTTTCATAAGCCCTGATGCGTCTCATGCGCAGAATCAGGAAGACTTCCTTACCCACGGCTAAACTCATCTCTTCAAAGATATAAGAAGGTATCTCGGACATGAGGTTATTATCCGCGACATCAATCCAGATTCTTACCATATTGCCCACAGACTTGATATCGGTAACGATGCCCTGAAAGCCATTGACGCTCAGCCCGGGCGGTCGTGTCTCGGAAACATAGATATGACGAGGCAAAATGGCGACCTTCCGGATAGTACCGCCCTCGTGGGGAACAGTCAGTTTCAGTCCGCCGCAGCCGACCTCCTTAATCCCCTGCCCCAGGTCACGGCAATAATCGCAGTCCAGGATATTCGGCGCTCCGATGAAATCGGCAACCTTCTCGCCCTCAGGATAGAAAAGCATCTCTTCCGGCCCGGCCACCTGTTCCACCTGACCGTTCTGGACGACAGCCACTCTATCCGCCATCTCCAGCGCCTCCATGAGGTCGTGGGTGATGTGGATGGTGGTCAAACCCAGCTCACGGTGGACGCGTCGCAGCTCGAGCCTTAAGTATTTGGCGGTGCGCAGGTCCAGAGCCCCGAGAGGCTCATCGAGGAGAAGAATCGCCGGAGACGGAGCCAGAGCTCTCGCGAGAGCTACCCGCTGTTTCTCACCGCCGCTCAGCGAGCGCGTATCGCGATGCAATATGTGAGAGATACCCATCATGTCGGCCAGCTTATTAACGCGCTCCTGTATGCCTGAGCCGGCAGACCTTGCCTGCTTAAGGCCGAAGGCAATGTTATTAAAGACGTTGAGAAAGGGAAAGATGACATAGTCCTGAGGCACATAGCCGATATTCCTCTCCTCAGGCACCAGGTGCGTAACCTCGGTACGGTCGAACCATATCTCTCCCTTCCTGATATGATGAAGTCCGGCAAGGCACTCCATCAGGACAGTTTTCCCGGCGCCCGTCGGTCCGAGGATGACAAAATACTCTCCGTCACGGACGGACAGATTGATATCTTTGAGATAAAACTCACCCAGTTGCAGGGACAGGTCTTTGATTTCAATCATATCTGATACCTTCTGCCGATGATTTTCCTGATGACCAGCAGGGCCATGATGGCAATTATGATGAGCACGAAAATCACGGCGATTGCCTTCTCCACGTCAGCCGAAGCAAGGCTGAGGAATATCGCCGTGGGCAATGTTTCCGTCTTAAAAGCCGTGGCCCCGGCCAGGGTAACCGTGGCACCGAATTCGCCGAGGGCGCGGGCCCAGGTAAGAATCCCGGAGGCAATGAGTCCGTCCCTGGCTAAAGGCAGAGTTACCCGGAAAAACGCCTCCGGTTTACTGCAGCCCAGCGTCCGGGCGACCTGCTCATACCGGGGGTCGATACTATCGAAGGTGGACTTGAGCAGCCTGATGGCGAGGGCGCTGATAACCGTAATCTGGGCCAGAATAATACCGGGCACCGCGAAAACAAATCTAACAATATGATTATTGATACCGGCACCCAGGGGGGTATTGAAAAAAACCAGCAGGGCGGCGCCGAGCGCTATCGGCGATATGACGATGG
>JBGPRB010000091.1:0-11142 GCA_041489355.1 Dehalococcoidia bacterium | reverse complement strand
CCGTCATCAGAGAGACCAGAGCCGTGGACTATGCAAAATAGAATAGAGCTAGAGCTTTCCTCTCCCCATCGTGGGAGAGGATTGAGGTGAGGGGGATAAATACGGTATAGAATTTCACCCTCACCCAGCCTCTCCCATCGAGGGAGAGGTAAAACTGTTATGGATAAGCATGAAAATATTAGCCATAGGCGATATCGTCGGCAAACCGGGACGGCAGGCCGTACATAAGTTTCTGCACGGAATACGCCAGCAATACAGTGTAAACATTATCATCGGCAATGCCGAGAACGCGGCCGGCGGTTTTGGCCTGACCTTAAGCACGGCGCAGGAATTGTTTGGAGACGGCATCGATGTACTCACCTCGGGCAATCATATATTCGCTCAGAAAGAGATTATCCCCTATCTCGATGCCGATATGCCCATCCTGCGGCCGTTAAATTACCCCTCCGGCGTACCGGGCCGGGGCTATAAGATAATTGGCAAGACCCTGGTAGTAAACCTCATCGGGCGGACCTTCATGAGCAACTACGACTGCCCTTTCCGGACAATGGACAAGCTGCTGGCTGACCTCACCCCGAAGCCACCAGTCATTATCGTCGATTTTCACGCCGAAGCCACTTCTGAGAAAGTAGCCCTCGGGCGCTACCTGGACGGACGGGTAAGCGCCGTTCTCGGTACCCATACCCATGTCGGCACTATCGATGCGCAGATACTACCGGGCGGGACCGCTTACGTCACCGATATCGGCATGACCGGACCGACCGATTCAATTATCGGCGACGATGCCGATGCGGTAATCCAGCGTTTCCTAACCCAGATGCCCCACCACCTCTCGGTTGGCAAAGGGAAACCGGTGCTGAACGCCATTATAGTCCAGGTAGACGAAAGCAGCGGTAAGGCGACCGGCATCGAGCGTATCCAGCGGGAGATGGAAAAACCGTGAGCCGGGTTGACCTTCACATTCACTCGACCGCCTCCGACGGAAAATTCAGCCCCGAAGCTATCATCAGCAAGGCGGCCGAACTCGGCTTGAAGGTAATTTCCCTGACCGACCACGATTCCGTATACGGAATTATCCCGGCTCTCAAAACCGTAAAAATTTACCCCGGGCTGACATTTATACCCGGCGTCGAAATCAGCACCGACATGCCCGATGGGGAAGCCCACGTTCTGGGCTATTTCATAGACTACACCAGCACAGAACTGGGGTCGACCCTGGAGAGATTCCGTAACTCCCGATTGAGAAGGGCTCGGGGCATGGTTTCGAAGCTGGGGGCTCTGGGTATCGATATCGACTGGTCGCGTGTGCAGGAAATTGCCGGCGACGGCGCTATCGGGCGACCGCATATCGCCCAGGCGATGCAGGAAAAGGGTTATATCGCCACATTCGCGGAGGCTTTTAAAAAATATATCGGTCACGGCGGCCCGGCTTATGTCGAGCGAGAAAAGATGACGCCCGAAGAAGCGGTTGCATTGATAGTGCGTTCCCGAGGGCTGCCCGTTCTGGCGCACCCCTTTACCGTGAAAGAGCCGGAGACAATGGTTATAAAACTGAAAGCCGCCGGACTGGTCGGCATAGAAGCCTATTACAAAGATAATACCGCCGCAGAGACCGAAGCCACTCTAGACCTGGCTGTCAAATACGGGCTTATCGCCACCGGCGGCAGTGACTTTCACGGCATCGCTGACAGCAATGATGCCATGCTCGGCAGCGTGGAGGTGCCTATGGAAGCGGCGGAGCGGCTCAGCGCTCTGGCCGATAAACTCACCTCAAAACGAAAAAATATGCAATAATTATATAAAGCCCCCTGAAGGAGCTTGATGGTTACCTGGATTATATTAATAATATGCTCTTATCTCCTTGGTGCGGTGCCGTCCTCGTACCTGGCCGCCAGGTCGCGCGGCATAGACCTCAGGAAACAGGGTACCTATCAGATGGGGGGCGGCAACCTGTGGCGAACGACTTCCCGCAGGCTCGGCCTGATGGTGGGTTTCTTCGATTTCTTCAAGGGCATGTTGATGGTATTGATAGCCTGGCGGCTGGGATTGGATGCCGGTCAGCAGCTTGAGGTCGGCCTGGCTGCCGTCGTTGGTCATAACTGGCCGGTCTTTCTCCGCTTCCATGGGGGGCGGGGTATCGCCACCAGCCTGGGTATAATCATCATACTGCCTTGCATTAATATGAATGAGATAACTACATGGCCGCTGGTAGCCTTCTTCGGCATCGGAGCAGCCGGTCTCGTTATTATACGTCGAACGCCTGTGCCGATACTCGCCGGTATAATATTACTACCCGTAATCAGCGCCATCGTCCGCGAACCGCTCCCGCTTACTCTGGGATATCTGGCTATGGTATTGATAATCATCATTAAGCGACTCACGGCACAACCCGCGACCGAGACCAGGAAAATAGGCATGGGCCGGCTTATCTTGAATCGTTTTCTTTTCGACCGTGATATCAGCGATAGATCCGCCTGGGTTCACCGGAAACACGTTGCCAGGAAGAAAAAACCAGAATGACCGAGCCGGATACAATGAAATGCGCCGCTCACCCGGACGTGGAAACGAGTCTCAGGTGCGGCAAATGCGGCAAACCCATCTGCCCCAGATGCATGGTACAGACGCCGGTGGGGGCCAGGTGCCGGGACTGCGCCAGGCTTTACAAACTGCCGACCTACCGCATCTCCGCCGTGTACTACCTCAGGGCTATCGGCACGGCGCTGGGGATAGCCATTATTACCGGTCTTATCTGGGGAGTCATCAATAACTATGTTTCTTTCTTTTACCTCAATCTGTTACTGGCAGCCGGCACCGGCTATGCCATCGGCGAGGTGACCGGCCTAGCTGTCAACCGGAAGAGAAGCCCCTGGCTGGCGGCGGTGGGGGGCATAGCGGTTGCGGTGAGCTATGCGGTCAATATTTTCACCTTCGGGCGAATACCATCCATAGGGCCTGGCATCGCTATCGACCTTGTCAGCCTCGGAATCGGCGTTTACATGGCGGTCAGCCGCCTGCGCTAAGAAAAATTACATGTCCCCGCCCATCCTTTACCCACAATGAGAGTGTTAGCAATAATTTGTTGTCATTCCCGCCCTCCCACAATTGTCATTCTGAGTCCTTCCGCTGAAGGACGAAGAATCTCGTGGAGGGGTGGCCTAGATTCTCGACTCGAGGCCGAGAATGACATTGGTAAACAATCTCAGTTTGAGACGTTCCCGTATATCGTATAATATAAATAGAGATAATACTAACGGCTTTTTCAAACAGGTCTGAAGGAGTCCATCGTGGCCTATAAAATCACGGAAGACTGCGTCAAGTGCGGCGGCTGCTTCTACGAGTGTCCTGTTGGTGCTATCACCGAAGGCGAGAAGAGTTATATCATCGACCCGGATAAATGCACCGAGTGTGGAGCCTGCATCGAAAATAACTACTGCCCGGCCTGGGCCATCGTCAAAGAATAAAGTCATCAGAACCCCCTGCCAAACCTCCTTGATGCGATAGAGAGTAATAACATAGTACTAAATCACCTTCCCATACCTTACTAAAGGACTATTGGGTACTATCCCATATAACTCTACAATTATAAGGAGCATTTAATATGTCCGAACTGGAGGATGCCTTCCTTGTCCAGTTGCCCGGAAATCATGAAGAAAATTATCGCCAGAACTCTTGTAGTATTTTTATCTATTCTTCTGGGAATAACTGCGTTCAGCTCTTACCATTCGGTGGCCTCTGCCGATACAGGTCCCGACCTTATCGTGCAGAATATCAGCCTGTCACCGGAAAACCCGGCTATCGATGATACTGTAACGATTACGGTAACCATCAAAAACCAGGGTACTGCTACAGCCGGCCTCAGTAACGTATTATGTTATGCTGACAGTACCATCCTGGACACAAAATCCATTGACCCTCTTAATGCCGGTGTCATGATGACCGTAGTATTCACGTGGAAGGCGGTAGAGGGCTCACACACCATCAAGGCAGTTGCCGACTCCAGCGGATTTATCACGGAAACCGACGAAAACAATAACACGAAGACATTCAACCTGACGACGCAGGCCGCTGATTTGATTGTCCAGTCCATAACGTGGTCGCCGAGCAGTCCATCAAAGGGCGATAGCATCGTCTTCAGTATTGCCATCAAGAACCAGGGCAGCAGTAAGTCCCAGTACACCAAGGTAAATTTTTCCATCGATGAGAATTCCAGGGGCTTTCGGGACATTGCCGCCATTAACCCGGGCGGTACTCTCACTGCGACCTATACCTGGACAGCCATATCGGGCCAGCATTCCTTGAAAGCGGTTATCGACGAACCGAACAACGTCAAAGAAAGCGATGAGACGAATAATGAGCTTACGGTGACTTTCTCGACCCTCCCGCCGGACCTGACTATTCTGGCTATTACCTGGTTACCGGAGAATCCATCGAAAGACGATAATGTAACCTTCACGGCTAACGTTACAAATCAGGGAAGCGGCCGGTCTGACCCATGTCATCTGGCTTATGACATCGACGGAGTATATCAGTCGTCGATTTCAGTCGGCGCCATGAATGCCGGCACCTCAGCCAACATTACCTTTACCTGGATTGCTACGGCCGAAGCACATGAAATTAAAGTAATCATCGATTACTATCAGAAAGTAACCGAAAGCGATGAGACCAATAATGAAAAAACCGCATCCTTGCAGACCCTGGCTCCCGACCTTTTGGTGAACGATATCACCTGGTTGCCATCAGTGGCCGGTGTCGGCGATAATGTTACCTTCACCATAACGATAAAAAATCAGGGCAGCGGCCGGGCAGCAGCATCCCGGGCTGTCTGCTACATTGACGGCCAGGCCGTCGGTTACCCGGACATCCCGGAAATTGCATCCGAGGCTCAAGCGACCGCGACCATCCTGTGGGTGGCTGAAGGCGGCTCACACGCTGTCAGCGTTCAAGCCGATTACGATAATAGACTAATCGAGAGCAACAAAGATAACAACAAACTCACCAGGACTATATCCATCATTCCGCCAGACCTGGTAATTTTCAGCATTGTCTCCTCGCCGGAAAATCCGACCACAGACGATACCGTTACTTTCACTATAACCGTGAAAAATCAAGGCGGCGGTAAGGCCGAAAACTTTAAACTCGCCTGCTATATCGATGATACTTTACTGAACTTAGAACATATCTACAGTCTGGCATCCGATACTTCCATCGAGGAAACCTCTACCTGGAAAATGCAGGACGGTCGCCACATTTTCAAGGCATACGCTAACTACAATAAAAGTATTGCTGAAAGCGATGAAAATAACAATGAAAGCTCGATAACAATTACCCCTAACATGCCCGATTTAACCATTACCAATATTACCTGGTCACCACCGGATATACCTGCCGGCAGCGATATTACCTTCGATATCAATATAGAAAACCAGGGAAGTTTAAGCGCCGGACCATCGCGTATAGCTTATTATGTTGACGGTGCTAATGTCGGCTATAAAGATATCGGGCAACTGGATGCCGGCGGCGTGACCACGGAGCACTTCCTCTGGGCAGCTATAGAAGGTCAACATACCATCGGAATAGCTGTCGACTCCAATAATCAAATATCAGAGTATGATGAAAACAATAACACCAGGGAGCTAAATCTCCCCCCGCCCGACCTGGTAGTACAGGACATTACCTATTCGCCGCTCGACGCTAAAATTGGCGATAGTGTAATTATTACCGCAACTATTAAAAACCAGGGCAGCAGCAAGACTCAAAAGTCGCAGGTAGCCTGTAACATCGATGGTTTACCTTTCGCTTCCAAGGACCTGCCGGAGATAAATGCCGGAGACACGGTCACCAAAACATTCAACTGGGTCGCTGAAGCAGGCATACACAATATCAAAATATCGACCGATGCAAATAACCTCGTTATCGAGTCCGATGAGACCAATAATGATAAAGAGATAAAGTTTGCGACGCTGACCCCGGACTTGGTTATTAAGAATATCGGCTGGCTTATAGAGAATCCAATGACGAATGACGATGTGTACTTCACCATTACGATTAAGAACCAGGGCACGGGTATCGCCGGCAGATCTCAATTGAAGTACTCCATTGATCAGAACCCTGCCCTTTTGGCAGATATAACACCGATACAGGCGGGTGATATCGCGGAATACAAATTCAGTTCTATTCTCGAAGGGGGCTCTCATACAGCCAACGTCACCATCGACGCTAATAATGCGGTTACCGAGCTCGATGAAAGCAATAATAATAAGGTTTTATCTTTCACGACTATTGCTCCCGACCTGATTATCAAGGCAATAACCTGTGCGCCGCTGACCGCCAACACCGGTGATAACGTGACCATTACCGTGAAAGTCGAGAACCGGGGCAGAGATAAAGCCTTGAATCCGCGCCTGGCCTTATCTGTTGATGGCTCTCCCCTGGGTTCTCTCGATATTCCAAAGATAGACACAGGCGCCACAGCCACTGCGGATTTCGCCTGGAAGGCTATGACAGGTCCCCACGAAATCAGCGCTTTTATCGATATTGACCAGACAGTCCTCGAAAGCAACGAAACCAATAATACCAAATCCCGGACAATAACAATTGAGAAGCCAGAAACACCGGCGGCTAAAAAGGTCAAGCTACCCGCCACCTCTTCAGCCGATAAAGGATTTCTTAGCAGCTGGTGGTGGATGTTCCTGATAGTAGCCGCGCTGCTTGGCGGTATGGCTTTCGCATCAGCCTTGAAAAACCTAAAAAGGAAATAGCCTTCTCCGTACTTCACCGGCCGGGCTTTAGTATCTTTCAACGCGATGGCGATTGCCCCTGACTAAACCTCTATCTTCCCGAACTTCTCCTCGAGGGCGGCCTTATCAAATATCTTTCCCGTCACATCTTCCGGTTTGGAGTCGGCCAGCATTGCCGGGTATTTCTGCCAGATTATCGGCTCCTCGTAGTCGCTGGTGTCACGGCCTTCCATGAAGCCCATGACCACCTCGGTCTTCACGAAGTAGGGCCGGATGCAGGTGATACCGATGCCCGTTTCCTTCCGCATTTCCCTAGCCAGGCCGAGGGTAAATCTTTCCACGCCAGCCTTAGTAACGCCGTAGGCGATGTTCATGCGTATCTGGTGCGCCAGAATCGAGGAAACGTTGATAATCATGCCGCTCTTCTTCTCCAGCATGTGCGGCAGGACGACTTTTGAGCAGAGGAAAGCGCCGTCCAGGTTTACAGACAGAATCAGCCGCCACCTCCGGTAGGGAAGCTGGAGGAAAGAGTCCTGGGCGGTGACGCCGGCATTATTCACCAGCACGTCAATCTTGCCGAACTTCTCTATGGACTTATTGACGATATTATTGACATCATCCTCGACGGTGATATCGCCGCCAAGAGACAGCGTCTTCCGCCCGAGAGCCTCAATCTCCCTGGCGGTCTCGGCCAGCTTGCCATCATCGATGACACGGTCGCAAATCACCAGGTCGGCCCCGGCCTCAGCCATGCCCAGAGAGATGGACTTCCCCAGACCCTGCCTCGCCCCGGTTACCAGAGCAATTTTACCTTTTAAAGACATTTCGGTGCCTCCTTTGTTCTATGCTGATTTATCTTCTAGGTGAGCATACCGTAATCCAGCGGGAAGATACCGGCCGTCTGATTAGCGGCGGCATCGGACGCCAGGTAAAGGGCAATTGCCGCTATGTCGTCAGGCTCACCGAAGCGCCCGATAACGGTCTGGCTCAGCATTCTCTCGTTAATTCCCGGCTGCTGCAAAAAGGGGTCGGCCAGGTGACTGTGCACCCAGGCGGGTGCGATGGCGTTGACCCTGATATTATATTTACCCCACTCCTTAGCCATGACGCGGGTAAGGTGCATGACAGCAGCCTTGCTGACGCAGTAAGCACCCAGGTTTTCTTCCGTTCTCGTGCCGAGGTAGGAAGTGATATTAATGATGCTACCGCCGCCCTGTGCTTTCATGATGGGCGCCACCTTCTGGCACAGGTAGAAAGGACCCTTGAGGTTGATGTTCATCACGTGGTCCCAGGTCCGCTCTTCTATCTCCATCAGCGGGACGATAAAGCTGGCGCCGGAGCTATTGACCAGGATATCAATGCGGCCAAAGTTGTCCGTCACCTGCTTGACCAGGTTCTGAATTTCTTCCAGCTTGGCGATATGAGAGGCGATGGCCATTGCCTTGCAGCCTTTGGACTTGATTTCATCGGCGACTTTTTGCAGGTTCTCCAGCTTGCGGCTGGTGACGACCACATCGGCGCCGGCGTTACCGAAAGTTACCGCAATGGCGTGCCCTATATCCCCCGCCCCCCCGACCACGATAGCTACCTTTCCCTTCAAAGAAAATTTGGATAATTCCATGCAAAACTCCTTTTGGTTATATTATTTACTATTACTCTCCTGTCATTGCGAGACCATCCCGACGCAGTCGGGAGGCTTCAGCCCGAGTTCAGCCCGAGGGCGAAGCAATCTCACCGTCCGTGTAAGACACCGATTGAGATTGCCACGTCGCGGAGTTTATCCTGAGCATTGCCGAAGGACTCCTCGCAATGACAAAATACTTTATTCCACTTTAATAATGCAGGCATCGGCCTGGGCCAGCCCTCCGCAGAGAGAGCCCATGGCGTAGCCGCCGCCCCGCCGCCGCAATTCATACATCAGGTTCATGACAATCCGGGCGCCGCTGGCGGTGTTGGGGTGCCCGATGGCGACGGCGCTACCGTTGATGTTCATCTTTTCCACCATCGCCTTGTACTTCTTGTCATCTTTTCCGGCGACGACCTTCATAGATACGAGCGGCACGCAGGCGAAGGCCTCGTTTATCTCCATGACGGCCATGTCATCGAGAGTCAGGTTGGCCTTCTGGAGAGCTTTCAGCATGGCAAAGCCGGGGCCTTCCGGCATGCGGCTGGCATTGATGGCGATGGATGTCGAGGCAACCACGGTAGCGAGGACTGTTAGCCCGAGTTCCTTAGCCTTCTGGCGGGTCATGAGCAATATCGCCGTGGCGCCGTCGTTCAGACCGGGGGCGTTGCCGGCGGTTATCATGCGGGTATTATAGACCGTCTTTAAACTGGCCAGCCTCTCCAGCGTGGTATCGGCTCGATACTGCTCGTCGATGTCCAGAATCTTGGGGTCGCCCTTGGGCTGGGGTATGGGGAGGGACATTATTTCTTCCTTGAACTTGCCGGCGTTCCAGGCCTTCCCGTAGTTCTGGTGACTACGCAGCGACCACTCGTCCAGGTCTTTACGGGTGAACCCGTGTTCATGGGCGACATTATCGCTATCCACGGACACAGGGTTGAAGTCCTTGTAACCGAGGGCAACCAGCGGGTCCTCCATTTTAACGTCGGTCAGTCTGTAGCCATTGAACCTGAGCCCCCTGACAACGAGGGGCGACTGCCCGAAAGAGGTGGCGCCGCCGGCGATGGCAACCTCTATCTCCCCGGCCTTCATCTCCATGGCTGCCAGCTTGACGGCATGCATGGCGGAGACGCAGGCCATGTCGAAAGAGATGGATACCGTTTCATGGGGCAGCCCCGCCTTGATTAAAGACTGCCTTGCGGCGACCGGCGTATAAGGGTCGCGGCAGGCCGAGGTATCGCCCACTCCCCAGAAGACCTCCTGCACGACATTCGGTTTGACTTTTGCCCTCTTGACTACCTCGCGCATCGGGATAGCGCCCAGTTCGTAATAGTCGATATCCCGCAGTGAACCGCCGAATCTCCCGAACGGCGTCCTGGCCGCAGCTACAATTACCACATCATTGTTGTTTGCCATATTATTTCCTTCCGTTCCTTTCCTTATTGCGTATGTAAACTATCTGATATTCTATTTCTGTGTGTAATCGTAAAAGCCGCGTCCGGTCTTACGCCCGAGGTCGCCGGAGCGCACCATGTTCTTTAAAAGCGGCGCCGGCATCAGCCTCTCGCCGAACTCTTCATACATCGTCTCCAGTCCGTGCATGACCACATCGGCGCCGGCCAGGTCACAGAGCTCTAAGGGTCCCATGGGATGGTTCAGGCAGAGCTTGATGGCTTTATCCACCTCTTCCGGCTTGTTGCCGTCCATGACGCAATAGAAGGCTTCGTTCATCAGGGCGTCCACCAGACGTGAGACGATAAAACCGGCGTAATCCCTGGCTTCGCACGGTTCCTTGCCGATTTTCTTGACATATTCCTTGGCGGCTTCCAGGACATCGGCGGCCGTGTGCCGGCCCGGTATAACCTCCACGCCTTTCATTACCGGCACCGGGTTCATGAAGTGTATGCCGATAACCTTCCCCGGCCTTTTGGTGGCGGCGGCGATTGCTCCGATAGGTAGAGAGGAGGTATTGGTGGCCAGGATGGCATCCGGCTTGCATATCTCATCGAGCTGCTTGAAAATGTTCTTCTTCAAATCCAATATTTCCGGCGCCGCCTCGATAACCAGGTCGGCATCTTTAGCGTCTTTATTGTCTACAGTTGTCTTAATGCGTGATAATATAGTGGTCTTTTCGCCCTCCTGCATCGTGCCCTTTTTCACCATGCGGTCGAGGCTCTTCTCGATAGCCGCCATGCCTTTTTTAACGAACTCGTCCTTGATATCGGACATCACCACGTCGTAGCCCGCCTGAGCACTTACCTGGGCAATGCCATTGCCCATCGTCCCGGCGCCAATGACAAACACCTTTTTAATCGCCACGGTAGCTAACCTCCTTCTTGTTATTAATAAATGTTTAAAACTGTCATTCTTAAAATATTTCCTCGCCCCTTGCGGGAGAGGACTAAGGTGAGGGGTAATATCGTCTTTTCACCCTCACCCTGCCCTCTCCCATCGAGGGAGAGGGGTTTCACTTACTTGTTCTTGAATACCGCTTTTCTTTTCTCCATG
Source organism: Dehalococcoidia bacterium (assembly GCA_041489355.1). GTDB lineage: Bacteria > Chloroflexota > Dehalococcoidia > Dehalococcoidales > RBG-16-60-22 > JBGPRB01. Next base: position 273 of record JBGPRB010000091.1, on the reverse strand, counting down.
AATGCCTTCATGCCCTCTTTCTGGTCTTCGGTGGCAAAACAGAGGGCGAAGCACTGCGCCTCAAGGTCAAGGGCATCGGGGAGGCTCATATTAGCGCCACTATTGACCGCCGTCTTGATTAGAGATAGAATCCGGCCGCTCTTGGTCAAGAGCTTTTTGGCCATTTCTTTCGCTTCGTTCATCAAACTATCGAGTGGCACCACCTTGTTGACCAGCCCCATACTGAGAGCGGTCTGGGCATCAATCATGTCCCCGGTGTAGAGCAATTCCTTG
>JBGPRB010000090.1:0-11167 GCA_041489355.1 Dehalococcoidia bacterium | reverse complement strand
GCTATATTGTTGCCGGAATTTCCCCGCTAACCGGTATCTGGGGTCAGGCCCATGCCGGCGGCAGATTTGCCGATGAACTCAGGCATGCCGGATTTGATGGCATCGTGGTCAAGGGTCAGTCGAGCAAGCCTGTGTACCTCTGGATAAATAATGGGAAAACAGACATCCGTGACGCCGCCCACATATGGGGTAAGGATACTTATGAGGTAGCTGAACTCCTCCAGCAGGAGACGGATAGCATGGCCAGCGTTGCCTGTATCGGGGTGGCTGGAGAGAGATTGGTGAAGATTGCCGGGATTATGAATGACGGCAAGCAGGGGAGAGCCGCGGCCAGGTGTGGCCTGGGGGCGTTAATGGGGTCGAAGAGGCTAAAAGCGATTGCGGTCAGAGGAACGCTGCCCCTCAGTTTTTATAATGAAGATAAGCTTAAGGAAAGTGTGCAGAAAATTCTTCCCTTTTGCCAGCCAAGAAAGCCGGAGGAGCGGCTTGCCGGCGACATGCATGTATTTAAGAGTTTCTTTGTATATGGCCGTGTGCCGGTGAAAAACTGGTCGGAAGGGTCTTTTGATGAAGGCTATGTCTACACGGAAACCATGCGAGAAGCCGAGCCCCTGCACTGCGCACATTGCCCCAATAGCTGTCTGGAGTCATACAAACTTAAAAATGGTGAAAGGCACATGGTATGGGAAGCCTGGGGCCCTCTGGGAACCAACTGCTGTATCGCCAATGCCGAAGTCCTGCAACAGGCGTACACACTCTGCAATAAGTATGGCCTCGATACAATATCGGCCGGAGCCATTATTGCCTTCGCCATGGAATGCTTTGATAAGGGATTGATTACCAGGGATGATACTGACGGAGTTGAACTGACCTGGGGTAATCATCAGGCTATGATGGAAATGTTGAGGAAGATAGGTGAGCGGGAAGGATTCGGGGAGCTATTAGGGGAGGGTGTTAAAAGAGCGGCGGAACGCATCGGTGGGACTGCCTCCGAATATGCTATGCATGTGAAGGGCCTGGAATTTCCCGCCCATGAACCGAGGGCTTTAGCCAGCCATATGTTGGGATATGCCACCGGTAGCATCGGGGCTGCCCACATGGAACCCATCGGGGCCGATGGTCTGGAAAACTGGATGGAACTTGATGAGCCCCGGACTTCTCCAGAACTTGGATTCCCGGTGGCCTTAAAACGCTTTGATGTGGAGGGAAAGGGGAGGCTGGTGGCCAGGACGCAGGATTTTAGTGCGCTGCTGGACTCCATCACCGTTTGCCTGTTTCTCTCCATCGCGCATACGGTAAAACCTTCGCATTATCTGCCAGTGCTCAATAGCGCCACCGGGTGGGATATGACCTTGGACGAGTTTATGCTGACCGGAGAGCGTATTACCAATTTAAAACGCATGTTCAGCGTGAAGCGCGGCGTAAGCCGGAAAGATGACATATTGCCGGCGCGGATTCTTACTAAGAGACTGGCATCGGGTGGAACCGGGGGAAATCTATTTCACCTCGGGGCAATGTTAAACGAATACTACTCCGTCAGGGGATGGAGTGAGGAGGGTATACCAACCAGGGAAAAACTCATTGAATTAGGGCTGGAAGAATGTCTCTAAATTAGACTTGAACATAAACGTAAAATTATATGCAATTTTCGCTGGAGGTAGCTATGGATGTAGGTTTCATAGGCATTGGGCAAATGGGAAAATATATGGCCAGGCTTGTCAATAATTTAATTGCCCTTGCCTGAATAGAATGGTAAATTATCATAAATGAAAAGGAGGAAGGATGATAGTTATTAATAGTAATAATGTTGAAGCTGTCGAGACCCGTGATGAAATCGTTGGCCAGGGGCCGGTCTACCGGAAGGCATTGATTGATGCGAAAGAAACGGGAGGATTTGGTATCCTTTTGGTTACTTTCAGTCCGGGAGCCAGATTGAACTTCCACACACATACCTTCGAACAGATTCTCTATGTCACCGAGGGAAAAGGTATCGTGGCTACTAAGAAGAACAAGCAAATCGTAACTCCGGGCACGGTAATTTTCATACCGCCGGGTGAGGCTCACTGGCATGGAGCTACTGCGGACTCCTCGTTTTCACATATCGCCATACAGAAGCCGGGGATAAAGCTGGCTCAGTAGCAGGAATATAGACAATGCTGTCTAAGGCCTGACCAGCCTGGCACCTTTATGGAAATCAAACGAGACTAATAGGGGGTTTTTTCCTTACCTGTCATGGCATCGGCAAAGAAGATGGACCGCCCTCGGGTTGCCATACGGAAGTCTGGGTTGCTATAATTACAGAAAGAGGGCAGCATCAGATAATTCAAAGCCTGTGGGTGATGGCAGTGGACAAAGTCTTAGCAATAATAATGGCAGGAGGGGCAGGGGAGAGGTTGCAGCCTTTAACCAGGAGACGCTCCAAGGGGGCGGTCCCATTTGGAGGTAAATTTCGGCTTATTGATTTTACACTGAGTAACTGCATCAACTCAGGCCTCCGTAAAATTTTTGTTCTCACACAATACCTGTCAGAGTCTCTAAATCGCCACATCCAGGAGGGCTGGAGTATCTCAAGCTCCGGGTTAGGCGACTACATTTACTCCATGCCAGCTCAACAGAAGCTTGGCGCGGACTGGTACCGTGGCACGGCGGACGCAGTAAGACAAAACCTTAACCTGGTCAGGGAAAAGAATGTTGATGACGTTCTAATTCTCTCCGGTGACCATATCTACAAGATGAACTACCGTCAGTTTGTAGCCTATCACAGGATGAAGAAGGCGGGCCTGACGATATCTGCTGTCAGGGCAAGTAAGGAGCAGGCTACCGGAAGACTTGGCGTACTCGAAGTAGACCGGGAGCAAGGATTGATTAGCTTCGAAGAAAAGCCCGCGCAGCCGAAGATGCTCACTGATGCTCCAAATTATGCTCTAGCTTCAACGGGCGTCTATATCTTCAAGGTGGATACGTTGCTCCAGGCTTTGCAGGGGCAGGAGGAAGACTTCGGCAGGCACATCATTCCAGAAATGATAGGCAAGCATCACGATATTTTCGTTTACGACTACGAGCAAGAGAACAAGATTGAGGATTTTGAGGTCAAAGTGAAAAATGGTATAAGAGAAAAGATATTGGTCGATAAGACCCGCGATTCATCCTACTGGAGGGATGTCGGCAGCATCGATTCGTACTACGAAGCAAGCATGGAACTCGTGGGCGTAGACCCTCTCTTCAATCTTTACGGGGAGAAGTGGCCCTTCAGGACGTATCAGCGGTCTCTGCCTCCAAGTAAGTGTATCCTTGGTGGAAAAATATCAGAGTCTATCGTGTGCGATGGCTGTATAATTAGCGGTGGCACTGTCCGGGACTCCATAATCTCCCCAGGCGTGGTTGTAGAGAGAGACGCTCGGGTGGAACAATCGGTCATTTTTGACGATGTTATCATTGAGCCTGGTGCTAGCATAAGACGAGCCATCGTTGATAAAGAAAGCAGAATCCGGGTTGGTGCCTCAATCGGCTACGACCGTAGGGCGGATGAGAGAAGAGGTTGCACGATATCAGATAACGGCATAGTGGTCATTCCCAAGGGGATGGATATAAGCCGAACCGAGCCAGCTCTCCTTTGACGATAGAATATCTCTATTCGGTTCAGGCGACTAATTTACCTGGTATATTCTTTGACGGCTTTTATTTAACCGTTTATTGCTTCTAATTTCAAGGGGTTCTATACGCCTTTTGTCTGAAAGAGGCAGGGCTTCAACAACATCAACTACACGGTTCCTCAGTTTTTTCCCTTTGAGGTTGGCAATGGCAGTGGCGCCTTCTGATTTTGAGGTCATTTCAACGAATCCGTATCCCCTGGGTTGGCCGCTGCCGATGTACTTATCGTTCATGATAGTTACCGATATCACTTCTCCGAAAGCCATAAACTCTTGGCGTAGTTCGTCTTCATTCATTTCGAGCGATAAATTACTCACATAGATATTCATAATGTTCCCTTTATCGTATGAATCATGCTTCGCTCATGGACTACGGGTATGCCTGTAATAGTCACAGGGCTATGAAAATGTAAGGGCGACTTTTAAACGTCGGTCAGGTTAATATCTTCGCGGCCCTCTTCCCCCGGAACGGCCGCCTTTATTGCCACCGTAGCCACCACTATAACCGCCACCCCTTCTATCGCCGAAGGACCTGCTGCCGCCTCTATCATCAGAACGAGGCCGGGCTGCATTTACGGTAAGCGTTCTGTCCTTGATGGCTTTACCGTTTAGACCGGTGATGGCCGCCTGACCCTCTGAGACCGATGGCATTTCCACGAACGCAAATCCCTTTGACCGTCCGGTGTATTTATCCATAATGACGCTTACGGATTCAACCTTCCCAAAAGCTGTAAATTCCGTCCGTAGTTCCTCTTCGGTAACATCGAAAGATAGATTGCCTACATAGATTTTCATATTCTGCCCCCTCCTTATCCCGGATGGTATTTCCTGTTAGTGATACCCCTGAAGACACACCTGACACTTACCCGGGTCACATCCGGGCCGGTTGCCCGACCCGGACGCGACTTGGGGTTTGACCTCGCTTATCGGCTTGGTCTGACTTTTCGGTAGCAATCGCTGCAGTAAACTGGCTTATCACCGCGAGGCTGGAAAGGGACTTCGGTGGCTTTCCCGCACTCGGCACAGGTCGCCGGGAACATCTGGCGCGGGGCGGCTCTGTAGCTGCTGTTGCCAAAGCGTTCTGACTTCCTTGCCTGCCGGCATTCCGGACAGCGCTTGGGCTCGTTAGTGTAGCCTCTGGACTTGAAAGCTTCCTGGTCCTCAGCGCTGAAGGTGAAGGTAGCGCCGCAATCGACACACTGGAGAGACTTGTCTTCGAAACTCATTGGATGGCCTCCTCTCTTTTAAATTTTAGTTAGAGTTTTGGTCATCCAACAATTAAGGCGAATCCGGTTGGGGAGACTCTATATGTTTGTAATAACCTAAACTGGAACTATTGTCTTATTATACCATGAAAGAGAACTTATTTCAAAAACAACCCGGGCGACGAGAAATCCTCTTATTTCCTGGAGCTTAAATACATCAGAATCGCCCCGCAGGCGGCTACGTTTAGCGACTCCGCTTTTTCCGGTGTGGTGGGAACGCGTACACGGTAATCGGCCATACCCAGTATTTCCTTCGATAGTCCGGCAGCCTCGTTGCCCAGCGCCAGCACCAGTTTTTCCTGGCGGGATATAATTGACGGCTCATCGGTACCCTTAAGCTCGGCAGCTATTAGAATGTAGCCTTCCTGCCGCAGCGACCCTGCGAGTTCCGTGTATTGTGCCGTCCTCCTGAGCCAGACTGATAGCACCGTGCCGGCCGTCGCCTGGACGCACTTAGGCGATAGTGGGTCGGCGCAGTTTTCTGTCAGAATCACCCCGGAATAATCGAAGGCCGCCGCCGTCCTGATAAGAGTGCCCGCGTTGCCGGGGTCCTGTATATCTTCCAGCAGCAGGATGTGGCTGCCGGCGTCCCGGGGCAGTTGGGAGGAGTAAATGCCCGCCGGGATGCGGACGACGGCCATGATGCCCTGCGGCGTTCTGGTGCTGCTGATATACTGGAACTGGCTTTCGGTGACCAGCCTCACGGGACATTTGCGATAGACGGGCGGCGGTTCCTCGATAGCCAGAATCTCGGTTATTTCATCAGGGTGCCCGGCCATTATCTGCCGGATAGCTTTCTCCCCCTCCACGAGAAAAGCGCCGGCTTTGAGCCGTCCTTTTTTATCGGCCAGTTCCCGATACCATTTCAGGGATTTCAGCGGTGTTGACATGGCGTCTTCACCTATCTCCGCCATAAACAATACCACACCCTGGAGTCGAACCGGAGTATCTTCCTCCGCGGGTGTGGCTTGATTACGCTCTTATCTCGTTGATAAGCGAAAGGTGGCAATAATACTATTGAGTAGTCTGAAATCTACTCGTTCAGAGCTTTCGCCATCTGTATTTCTTTGACCAGGTCTTCGATGGTAATCGCCGATAGCGTCAATGGCTGCATGGTTCCCCTGGAACCCAGCGAAGCGGCGACCCTGGCTATTACCGTGTTATTGGGCGCTTCGAGGATATTAATGAAATCATACTCACCCAGCAGCGCGTACTGGGTCAGTATTTTAGCTCCCATTTCCTCTACTTCTTTATTGACTTCCCAGATTCTGCCGGGATTCCGCATGATGGTCTTTCTTCCTGCATCTGTTAGCTTCGTCATCATTACATAGTATGGCATATCAGTCACCTCTTTAAAAAACTTAACCCTTGATTTTCGGGTCGGTCATCGAGCTAACATTATTATACTACTTTTAAACTGTCAATGTCATGAATTCTCAGGCCTTTTAACGGCTACCGGTATACCGGCCACCATCAGATAGACCTCGTCGGCGTGCTCGGCCAGCATCTGGTTGGCTTTGCCGAGCAAGTCACGGTAGAGTCGGCTGACTCTATCGGCCGGTATAATGCCCAGCCCGACCTCATTGGTGACGATGATGAAATGGACATCGGAATGGTCGATGCTGTCGAGCAGTTCTTTAATTTCAGCCGTAACCGCTTTCTCTAGCAATGAGGCATCTGCCTTTTCGTCATGCTGCTGGAAGACGTTGTTAATGAGCAGGGTAACGCAGTCGATAATTACCGTCCGGGCCTGGCCGATATTGCGGGTAATCTGGCTGCCGATATGGGTTGTCACCTCAAGGGTTACCCACCCCGGAGGCCTTCCCTTGCGGTGCGACTCGATACGCTGCTTCATCTCTTCGTCGCCGGCCTCGGCTGTAGCCACGAAAAGGACAGCCCCGCCCGATTTACGGGCAAGTTCCTGCGCCAGCCGACTCTTCCCGCTGCGGGCGCCCCCGGTAATGAGAGTAATTTTCAAACGCTCTCCTCCATTATCCGGTATATTTGGGTTATATCCAGGCTCTGGCGGACCAGCTCCGCCAGCTTATCGTATTGCTGCTCTTTTGCGGTGGCGGAGCCGCCTTTACTTTCCTCCAGCCCCCAGAAGCGCCGCAGGTTGTTTAAAAAGGCCTGCCGGAAGCCGTCATTATGGAAAAGACCGTGCATATAGGTTCCCAGTATCATGCCCTCGGGATTCAATACGCCGTCTGTATAATCGGTCGGACCCTGCGGCGTCTCGCTGATTTGAAAGGCGTTTGCTTTCTCCTCGCTTCGGGTCTGCCCCATGTGAATTTCGTAGCCGTTCAGTTCCTGTCCTTTTGTCCCGGCCAGCAGACCGAGGTCAGAAAGCGACCGCGCTCTGACCTGCCGTGTGGACTTTTCTGGGACGAACTCCGTCACCACGTTGAGCAGTCCCAGTCCGTCGACCTCCGTCTCTTTTGACTCCACTCTCTGCGGGTCGAGTATTTTTTGCCCCAGCATCTGGTAGCCGCCGCAGATGCCCACTACCGGCGTGCCGGCTTTAGCTCTGGTAAGGATGGTGGTCGCCAGGCCTGAACGCCGTAAATAATTAAGGTCGGCAATCGTGCTCTTGGTGCCGGGCAGGATAATGAGGTGCGGATTGCCAAGCTCGAAACGCTGGGTAATGTAGTGCACCATGCAGCCTTCCTCTTCCAGCGGATCGAAATCATCGTAGTTGGAGATGTGGGGCAGTCGGATGACAGCGATATCCAGGTCGCCCGTGGCTTGGCTTTCCTCCCTTTCATCGAGATAGACCGAGTCCTCCTGGGCGATGCGGATATCCCGGAAATACGGTATCACGCCCAGCATCGGCTTGCCGGTGTGTTTCTCCAGAAACTCTATGGCCGACTTGATTAGCGTGACATCGCCGCGGAACTTGTTGATAATCAGGCCTTTGACGTACCGCCGTTCGTCCTCGTCCAGCAGTTCCAGTGTGCCGACGAGTGAAGCGAAGACGCCGCCCTTATCGATATCGCCGACGAGGAGCACGGGTGTGCCGGACATTCTGGCTATCCGCATGTTGACTATCTCCCGGTCTTTAAGGTTTATCTCCGCCGGACTGCCCGCTCCCTCGATAACGACGATGTCATAAGCCGCGCGGAGGCGTTCCAGTGATTCCTCAACTGTCTTTAGCAGGGAGGGGGTATATTTATAGTAGTCCCGTGCGGATATCGTCCTGGCCACCTTGCCCAGCACGATAACCTGGCAGCCGGTGTCTGTCGTCGGTTTGAGGAGCACCGGGTTCATATCCACCGTGGGCGCGATGCCGGCGGCCTCCGCCTGTACCACCTGCGCCCTCCCGATTTCCCCTCCCTCCGCCGTGACGAAGGAGTTGAGCGCCATGTTCTGCGCCTTGAACGGCGCGACATTATAGCCGTCCTGCCGGAAGATACGGCAGAGCGCCGCCACTATAATGCTCTTCCCCACCGAGGACGCCGTCCCCTGTATCATTATGGTCTTGGCTTTATTCATATTCATTTACTTATATTATTTATAATTATTTCCCTCTCCCTCGAGGGGAGAGGGAAGGGTGAGGGTGAAGTCTCTTAACCCCCTCACCTTAGTCCTCTCCCACAAGGGGAGATGAGAGGAATTAAACTACTTATCTCAAATTTGGCGCTACGGTAAAAATAACGATGGCAAATAACAGCGCCATTACCTCCGCTACCTCGTTGATGGCGCCGTAGGTATCGCCGGTAAGTCCGGCGAATTTGTACTTTAAGTAGAAAGCGAATGACGTAGTGATAATCCAAATGCCGAAAATTAATAATAGTCCTGTTATGGAGAATAGGGGATAGAGGGCGACAGCTATAGCTAAAGTGAATATTGTGGCAACTGTAAACTCGGGCCAGCGGGTTGCCGTCTTAAAAGCTGTCCCCAGTCCCGAGGGGCGGGCGTAGCGGAAAACGAAAATGGCGTAGACCATCGCCCAGCGGCTGACCACCGGCATAAAAAGCAGTACGGCTATCGTAAAGACCGACGGGATGTTGTTCAGCGCGACGTACTTGACGAGCAGCAGTAGCACGATGCCCACCACCCCGAAAGCCCCCGTCCGGCTGTCGTGCATCACCCGCCATCTTTCTTCGACCGGTTTGTGTCCGGCGATGCCGTCGCAGGTATCCGCCAAGCCGTCCAGGTGCAGGGCCCCGGTTATTATTACCAGGGCAACTATGAGCAGGGCGTTGACTACCGATGCCGGTAAGATGAAACCCAGTAACCAGTTCAGGATAACCAGAATCCCGCCGATAATCAGCCCCACCACCGGGAAGTAGGCCGTGGCGCGCCCCAGCTGCTCCGGGCTGAGCTCGCGTTTCAGGGGTACCGGTATGCTCGTTAAAAACTGTATAGCGGCCAAGAAGCTCAATGTATTACCTGGCCTCCTTCCGAAACGCCGGCCTCGGCGAAGGTTGCCATCTCGTTGAGTGTCCTGACGGCGGCTTCGACCAGGAATATGCCCAGCGCTGCGCCGGTGCCTTCGCCGAGACGCATATCGAGACTCAGCAGGGGCTTTAGCCCCATATGTTTAAGCATGGCAGAGTGTCCGGCTTCCGCCGATACATGCGCGGCGATGATGTAGTCTTTAAGCTGCGGAGCCAGCGCCATGGCAATCAGGGCCGCCGCCCCGGAAATAAAGCCATCGATGACGACCGGGATACGCCTGGCGGCGGCTCCCAGCATCACCCCCGCCAGCCCCCCGATTTCAAAGCCCCCCACTTTAGCCAGGACATCCAGGGGTTTTGCAGGGTCGGGCTTATTGACCGCCAGGGCGCGCTTGATGACGTCTATCTTGTGAGTAAGCTGCTCGTCGCTTAGTCCGGTGCCGCGACCCGTCACTTCTTCGACTGTCTTGCCGGAAATAGCTGCGAAGATGGCGCTGCTGGCAGTCGTGTTGCCGATGCCCATATCCCCCGTGCCGACGATGTCCAGTCCCTTCTTGACTTCGTCATTGACTATTTCAATGCCGGCTTCGATGGCTTTTACTGCCTGTTCCCTCGTCATTGCCGGGCCTTGGCACATGTTTTTTGTGCCGTAGCCTACCTTTTTCACAATGAGTTGCTTGTTCGGCTTAAGGTCGCTGGCTACCCCCATGTCCACGAAGACTATTCTGGCGCCCGTCTGTCTCGCCAGCACGTTGATGCCCGCCCCGCCGTGAAGGAAGTTTTCCACCATCTGCGCGGTGACCTCTCTCGGCCAGTTCCCCACCTTCTCATCGACCACCCCATGGTCACCGGCCATTGTAATCATGGCTTTTTTCTCTATTTTCGGTTTCGCTTTGCCCATTATACCGGCTATCTGGATTGATATTTCTTCCAGCCTGCCCAGACTGCCCGCCGGCTTGGTCAGTTGGTCCTGGCGGGTCTGGGCTTCGGTCATCGCCGCTTTATCGGGTGGTTTTATCTTTTCGATAGTCTGGGTGAGTAGCTTCATTAATCTCCTTGTTTTATAAAATTCTCTCTATCAGGTGTTTCCTTCTATACGTTTGGTCATTTGAATTTGTTTAGGATTTAGATATTAGTATTTAGGATTTTCCTTTCTCCTATGCGTATCTCGGCGATGCCACCGGGCACACCCGCATGCATTCGGAACACCCGCCGGAGCCTTCGACGTAAGTCCGGCAGGCGAATTTATTGATGGCGTATATCTCGCCGTTTTTCGGCCTATCAATTGCGTGCGCCGGGCATTTGCCTACACAGACATTGCAGTACCGGCAATTGCTCTGGGGTTCGCCGGCGGTAGATTTCAGCACTGCTTCGGTCAGGCACAGGGCAAGCTGTACCCTTGGGCCGTATTTTTGCGTCACCAGCAGGCTGCTCATCCCTATATTGCCCAAACCGGCAGCCTCCGCGGCGTGTTTGTAAGAAATCACTGCATCGAGGAACCTCCCATCCACCGCAGGTCCCTGCCCCGGTAGCGGCAGCGCTTTCAGTCCTGCCTTTTTTGAAGTCCTGGCGATATTATAAACCGCTCCGGTCAAACGCCCGCGCAGGTATTCTACGTGGCGTGTCAACAGGTCGTTAAGATTGGCTGTCCCGGTCACCCTCTCCGCTGACGTCAGGTCGAGGAACTCCGGGTAAACCTCCATCCCCACCACCACTATAGACCTCGCCGATGGCAGTAGCTTCAGGGCTGCTTCTTCGAGCTTGGTGCCTTTTAAGTCGTCAAGTCGCGCCACCCCTGCCATATCCGTATCCAGGTCTGAAAGCGCTTCCTGTACTTCCGTATTTATCTTCG
>JBGPRB010000089.1:0-11183 GCA_041489355.1 Dehalococcoidia bacterium | reverse complement strand
GGCAATGATTACCGCCCGCATGGCGCTCGAGCAGAACCGGGAGGTGTTCGCCATACCCGGCAGCATATTATCGCCGGCAAGCCGAGGCACCAACCACCTTATCCAGGAAGGTGCCAAGCTTGTGCGAGAATATACCGATATCCTGGAAGAGTTGAATCTGACAACGGTAGCACGTCAGATAGAAATGCGGGAGATTTTACCTGAATCCGAGACCGAATCCTTGCTAATCCGCCAGCTCAGTGCTGAGCCCTCTCACATCGATGAGGTCTGCCGGCGGAGCGGCCTGCCGGCGGCCACAGTCAGCAGCACTCTGGCCATGATGGAGCTCAAAGGGCTGGTAAAGCAGGTAGGTACCATGAATTTTGTACTGTCGCGTGAAATGCGGCAGGAATATAGAGTGAGAGTTGATTGAAAAATATGAGTAAAAAACTTGTCATCGTAGAGTCACCGGCCAAGTCCAAAACGCTTGGTAAAATACTAGGAAAAGGTTATAGCATCAAGGCTTCCCTCGGACATGTGAGGGACTTACCTAAGGGGCAGATGGGCGTGGACATAGAGAATGGTTTTATGCCAAAGTACGTCGTTCCCAAAGCCAAGACCAAGCTGGTCAATGAACTCAAACAGGCGGCGCAGGATGCCGCGGCGGTATATCTCGCCACCGACCCCGACCGCGAAGGTGAGGCGATCGCCTGGCACCTTTCGGAAGTGACCAAGACCGACCGCAAGCCTTACTATCGCGTTGTCTTCCGGGAGATAACCGAGGAAGCCGTGAAATCCGCCTTCCAGAGCCCCCGCGAAATCGATATGCAGTTGGTGGACGCGCAGCAGGCGCGGCGCATACTGGACAGGCTGGTCGGCTATAATATCAGCCCGTTGCTGTGGAAGAAGGTAAGGAAACGCCTTTCCGCCGGCAGGGTACAGTCGGTTGCTGTCAGGATTGTCGTCGACCGCGAACGTGAGATTCAGGCATTCGTTCCGGTGGAATACTGGGTCATTGAGGTTGAGCTGAGCAAGAAGAAGGAAAAACCCTCCTTCCGGGCGACACTAATCGGTCTTACTGACGGTAAAAAGCTCGATATTCACACGGAAGAAGAGTCCGATAAATTAAAAAGCGCACTGGAACAGGCGGCCTATGATGTGCTCAAGGTTGGCGTTAAAAAGGTGACGCGGCAACCGGCCCCGCCTTTCACTACCAGCACGCTTCAGCAGGAAGCCTGGCGCAAGCTCCGCTTTTCGGCCAAGCAGACCATGGCTATCGCCCAGCAACTTTATGAAGGTCTCCCCATTGGCGACGAAGGCAACGTCGGTCTTATTACCTATATGCGCACCGATTCTATCCGCGTCGCCCAGTCCGCAGTAGCGGAGACAATCGCCTTTATCCGTGAAAGGTACGGAGCCAAATTCCTGCCACCCCGCCCCCGCGCCTTTACCACCCGTACCGTGAGAGCCCAGGAGGCGCACGAGGCTATCCGCCCTACCAGGACTCACCGTGAACCTGCTCAGGTAAAAAAATATCTCAATACCAGCCAGTTCCGACTCTATGACCTCATCTGGAAGCGGATGGTAGCCAGCCAGATGGCGGCGGCCCTTTTCGACAATACAACCGTCGATATCGAGGCTAAGAACCACAAAGACTATCTGCTGAGGACGGCTGCCTCGGTCAATACCTTCCCCGGTTTCATAACTCTTTACAGCGAGGGTAGAGACGAAGCCGAAGAGGAAGGTAAGGTTGCTCTCCCTCATCTGGAAAAGGGCGACGAGCTCAAGTTTCTGGGGATTTTCCCCGAGCAGCGTTTCACCCAGCCGCTGTCCCGCTATACAGAGGCCACGCTGGTTAAAACTTTGGAGCAGTATGGCATTGGGCGCCCCAGCACCTACGCGCCGACGATTTCCACGATTCAGGATCGCGACTATGTCAATAAGGTCAAGGGGGTTTTTCAACCCACCGCGCTGGGTTTTGCCACCAATGATTTGCTCGTCCAGCATTTCCCGGATATCATCAATATCAAGTTTACCGCTGACATGGAGAACGAGCTTGACGATATCGCCAGCAAAGAGCGTACCTGGCCGAGTGTCATCCAGGATTTCTATGTCCCCTTTGATAAAGACCTGCAACAGGCTTTGAAGACGGCGGAAAAGGTGAAGCTGGCGGATGAGCCGACGGGTGATTCCTGTCCCAAGTGCGGCAAGCCTTTAGTTATCAAAACGGGGCGCTTCGGGAAGTTCGTTGCCTGCAGCGGCTATCCGGGATGCAAGTTTACGCAGTCCTTCCAGGTGAAGGTGGGAGCCAAGTGCCCGCAGTGTGGCAATGAGCTTATCCAGAGGATAAGCAAGAAGAGACGCACCTTTTACGGCTGTACAGGTTATCCTGAATGTAAGTTTATCACCAACTTTAAACCTTTACCCCAATCTTGCCCTCAGTGCGGCGGTCTGCTTACCCAGCACGGGCGACAGGCATGGTGTAGCAAATGTGAGTATAAAGGTAAGATAGAGGAAGCCGTAACAAAGGGGTGACAAAGACAATATTTTTTTAGGGAAACAAATCGTTCGTGGTTAGCTTTGATTTGTTTTTAGAGTTATGTTAAGTTATTTAAGGATAAAGGGGAGAGAAGTAACAAGTATCGAGGGGATATAAAGGGGGGCTTTTTAAAAAAGGCTGACTATGCAGGGTGAAGTTTTTAGTAAATACATTGCTTATCTTGAGGCGGAACGGAACGTCTCGGCGTATACGGTGCGCAACTACAGGAACGACCTGCTGGAGTTCTTCAGATTCGTCAGTGATAAGGGGATTGATACTCTGAAAGATGTGAATAAATTGACGTTGCGGGCTTACCTGGCGCGATTGATGGAGCAAGGCTATGCGAAGTCGAGCATCGCCCGCAAGCTTTCGGCGATACGCTCTTTCTACCGCTACCTCATGCGCGAGGAGTTGATATCGGCGAGTCCGGCGGCCACCACCGTTTCACCGAAGCTGGACAAACGCCTGCCCGTCTTTCTCACCATAGAAGAAGCCAAGCGGTTAGTGGAGTCACCCGACCTTTCCCAGCCACAGGGACAGCGCGACCGCGCCCTGCTGGAGCTACTCTATGCCGCTGGCCTGCGGGTCAGCGAGCTGGTGAATATTAACATGGAGCAGGTGAACCTGGCGACCAATGAAATCCGCGTCTGGGGCAAGGGCGCCAAGGAGAGGGTCGTCCTGATAGGAGCGCCTGCGGCACGTGCTTTGGATAATTATATAAACAAGGGCAGGCGCGAGCTTCTCGGGGGTAAAAAGAACAACGCCCTGTTCGTTAACCGCTACGGCGGTCGTATCCTGGCCAGAAGGGTGCAGAAAATCCTGGAAAAGTACGCCCGAAATATAAATAAGAAGGTGCACCCTCATGTACTACGTCATACTTTTGCCACGCATCTCCTCGACGGCGGGGCCGACCTGAAAGTCGTCCAGGAGCTACTGGGACATGCCGACCTTTCCTCGACGCAGATTTATACCCACGTCACTCAGAGCCATGCGCGTAAAATATACCTCGCCGCCCATCCCATGGCGCAGGGAGAAAGCGGCGACCGTGAATAAGTGCAAGTAACAAGGAATAGATAAGTAATAAAAAATTCAAAGATACAAGATACAATAACCAAACAAATTTCAAAATTCAAATTTCAAAAGTAAAAGCTATAGATTAAAAGTAAAAGCCTGAAGATGATAAAGACAAAGATAGAGATTGCCACGCCTCCCGATTCGTGGGGATATAGGAGGCTCATCGGGATGGTCTCGCAATGACAGGGAAGAAAGGACAAAGAGAAAGCGGCGACCGTGAATAACCGATTAAAAAAGCTGCGCGGCAAGCTCGCGGAAAAAGAAATCGACGCCATCTTTATCACGCAGTCGGAGAACCGGCGCTATCTTTCCGGCTTCGATGGCACCGCTGGCTATCTGCTCATTACTAATAAAAAGGCAGTCCTGGCAACAGACTTCCGCTATATCGAGCAGGCTAAAGCCGAAGCCTCCGATTACGAGATTCTGCGTATTACCAGCAACCTTACCGAATGGTTCCCTGGCCTGCTGCATGACCTGGGGATAAAAACGATAGGGTTCGAAGCCGGTGATGTTACGTTCAATTTTCATCGTCAATTGCGTGATACCCTGAAAAAGAAACAGGTTTCTTCAAGAATGGTCCCCGTGAACGGGCTGGTGGAGTCCCTGCGGGCGGTCAAAGAGCCGGAAGAAATCGACTTTATCAGGAAAGCTTCAGCCATATCCGATGCCGCTTTTGAATACGTAGAAGGCACCGTAAAAGCCGGTATGACGGAGAAACAGGTAGCCTGGGAGCTGGAGAAAAGCATGCGCGAAAAAGGCAGCCAGCCGCTGCCATTCGATATTATCGTTGCTTCAGGACCAAATGCAGCCTTACCACATCATAAGCCTTCCGACCGTGTTATTAATAAAGGTGAACCCATCGTGATAGACATGGGAGCCAGGTCCGGCGGCTATGCCAGCGACCTGAGCCGTACTATCTGCGTCGGCACCCCTGACGCAACTTTCAGGAAGGTCTACAACACCATTCTTGACGCCCAGACGGCGGCGATGTCTATTATTAAAGAGGGCATGAACGGGCATCAGGCCGATAACGTAGCCAGGGAGTTAATTCAAAAAGCGGGTTATGGAGAAGCCTTCGGGCATGCGCTGGGTCACGGCGTCGGTCTGGCAGAACACGAATTACCCCGCCTCGGCCCCGGCTCGGAAGAGCCGCTTATCGAAGGCATGGTATTCACCGTAGAGCCTGGCATCTACCTGTCGGGGTGGGGGGGCATACGTATTGAAGATACGGTGGTCATGGAAAAGGGTAAAGCCAGGCCGATTACCAGGGCCAGAAAAATTAATTATCATAAAAAAGTGAGAATATAAAACTACATTGTTGAAAGCCGACCTTCATATCCACACCCGGTATTCCATGGACTGCCAGACACCCCTGGACAAGATTATCAGTCGCTGCCAGGAACTGGGGATAAACTGCATCGCCATAGCCGACCACGGCACTGCCGAAGGCGGGCTTAAAATGCAGAAACTGGCCCCGTTCAGAGTTATCGTCGCCGAGGAAATACTGACTACCGAGGGCGAAATTATGGGCATGTTTTTAAAAGAGACCATCCCCAGCGGTATCACACCACGAGAGGCGGTAAAGCGTATCCGGGCGCAGGGTGGGCTGGTGAACATCCCGCACCCCTTCGAAACGATACGCGGCTCCGCGTTGAAAGACCGGGTTATCGACGAGATAGCCGGAGATATCGACGTGATGGAGGTGCTGAACTCGCGCAGTCCTTTCCCGGCCAACTCCAATAAAGCCCGTGCCTTCGCGGCCAGGCACGGCATACCCGGGGGCGCCGGCAGCGATGCCCACACCATTAATGAAATCGGCAATGCCTATGTAGAAATACCGGAATTCAATGGCAAGGACGAATTCCTTAAGGCCCTGGCCCAAGGCAGGATTTACGGACGCCGCTCGGGAATGTTCGTGCACCTTTTCAGCAGCTGGGCAAAAGTGAAAACCAGTTTACGCAGGAGGGGTAAAAGTGAGCAAACGCTATAAAATCGGCTGGTTCTCTACCGGCAGAGGCGCCGGCTCTAAAGGCTTACTAAAGACAACGCAGGATGCCATTAAAGCCGGAGAACTCGACGCCGAGATAGAGTTCGTCTTTTGCAGTCGTGAACGCGGCGAGACGGAAGCTACCGACCAGTACCTCGATATGGTGAAGGACTACGGCATTCCCCTGGTCAGTTTTTCCTACCAGAAGTACCGGGCATCAAGGGGTATGCCCAATCCCGACCCCAATGCTCCCCTGCCGCAGTGGCGTATCGACTACGATAGAGAGGTCATGAAGCGCCTGGAAAAGTTCCATCCCGACCTGTGCGTGCTGGCCGGTTTCATGCTGATTACCGGGCCGGAGATGTGCCAGAAGTACGATATCATCAACCTGCACCCGGCGGCACCGAGTGGCCCTGCCGGCACCTGGCAGCAGGTAATCTGGAAACTGATTGAGAGTAAAGCGGATATACAGGGTGTGAAAATGCACGTGGCTATCCCGGAGCTGGACATGGGCCCGACGGCGACCTACTGCACGTTCCCGATACGCGGCAAAGCCTTCGACAGGTACTGGGATGAGATAAAAGGAAAATCGGTCGAGGAAATTAAAACCGAACAGGGCGTGGAAAATACCCTATTTAAGACTATCCGGCAGCACGGCGCTGTAAGAGAGCTTCCTTTGATTGTCGCTACCATTGGAGCTTTTAGCCAGGGTAAGGTCAGGATAACGAAAGACCGGCAGGTCGTTGACGCTGCCGGCCATTTAATCAAGGGTTATGACCTCACCAGAGAGATAGACCGTATGGTGAAGGACAAGCTGCCGAAGTAATTCGATTAGTCATTGCGAGTCCCGATGAAATCGGGACGTCACAATCTCCATCAACGGCTAGGCTTTATCTAGGGGATTGCTTCGTCGCTTCGCTCCTCGCAATGACTTTTTTATTTCTTATCTTTTTTGCCCTTTTCTTCCTTGGTTTCAGTCGGTTTGCTCAGGACTTCATCGATAATGCCATAATCTTTGGCCTGTTCCGGGTTCAAATAGAAGTCACGGTCGGTATCGTGGGTAATTTTGTCCATCGTTTGACCGGTATGCTTGATGAGTATGTCCTTGATGATGTCCTGCTGCCGCATGATTTCCTTGGCGGCGATGACCATATCCGATGCCTGACCCTGAGCGCCGCCGATAGCCTGGTGCATATGGATGGTGGCATGGGGAAGGGCATAACGCTTGCCCTTGGCGCCGGCGCAGAGAAGCACCGTAGCCATGCTGGCCGCCATGCCCACGCAGATGGTGGAAACCTGCGGGCGGATAAGCTGCATGGTATCGTAAATGGCCAGGCCGGAACTGATGATCCCGCCGGGGCTCTGGATGTACATATTAATATCCCTATCCGGGTCTTCCCTTTCCAGATAGAGGAACTGGGCAATCAGGGTATTGGCAATGGAGTCGGTAATGGGGGTGAAGAGCATGACGATGCGCTCTTTCAAAAGCAGGGAATAGATATCCCACATCCTCTCACCCCTGGGGCCGCTTTCGACCACACCGGGTATGATGTTCATCGGCAGATTATGCAACGGTAGATTATTTATTGGTAGACTATTCATTTTCCCTCCTCCTTGGTCTCTTGACCGGGTTTTTCCGTGTTTTTAGCTATTTCCGTCAATCGCTCGATGGTTTTGCGCGTCTTCAGCGATTGTTTAATTGAATCGCGGTTCTGCGGCGTATCCAGAAGTTTCTGCATCTCCTCCCTTTTATCCTCCCCGATGCCCCGGGAAAGATTGTTAATTCCGTTTTTTATCTCGTCTTCAGTGACTTCAATCTTCTCCGCTTCGGCGATTTTACTGAGGACAAGAGAAGCGGTGACATTTCTCGTGGCTACGGGACGCATTTCCTCTTGCAGTTGCTCAGGAGTTTTATTGACGCTGCGCAGGTATTCATCCATGCCCCGACCCGTCAACTGCAATTGCCTGGCCTGGTCATTGAGAATCCGGTTAATTTCTATATCCACCAGGACCGGCGGATACTCTATCTTCGACGGAATGACGGCAGCATTGATAACCCGCTCTTCAAAGTCCATCCTGGCGCGTTCCTCGGCCCGCAACCGCAGGCTCTTGGTAACCTCCTCGCGGAGCGCCGGCACTGTTTTTAATTCGGGCGAGACCTGAGCGGCAAAATCATCATTGAGTTCTGGAAGTTTCTCTTCCTTGATTTCGTGGAGTTTTACATTAAAATTGCCTTCCTTCCCGGCTACCTGGCTACCGGGGTAATCCGCGGGGAAACTCAGATTGAACTCTTTGGTCTCTTCTTTCTTCATGCCGACTATCTGCGCGGCGAATCCCGGCGCCGGCGAAATAGAGTCCTTGAGAACCTGGTATTGCGCTCCCAGTTTTTGAACGTAGGGCTTTTCCTCGACCTTGCCGTTGATATCGATAACAGCCATGTCGTTATAGTCCAGCGCCCTATCGACGGGTTCCCAGTTAGCGTGCTGGTGGCGCAGTTCTTCTAGAACCGCAGCGATATTCTCCTCTTTTATGTCAACCGGCTCCGGCGACATGCGGATACTTTGATAATCGCCCAGCGTTACGGTGGGCATTAAAGGCACGATAGCCTTGAATATCAGCGGGTCGGGCTGAGTTATCTCTACCTCCGGCTGGGCATAGGGATAGATTTCCTGCTCCTTGAGGGCCTGCTGGTAAGCCCGGGGAACCATGTGGTCCAGCGCCTCTTCCAGGAGTCTGGGTTTTCCCAGATAGCGTTGCACCACTACCCGCGGGGCTTTCCCTTTGCGAAAGCCGGGGATATTCGATTTTTGGACCAGGTGTAAATAAGCTTCCTGCATACCTGTTTCCATTTCGGCAGGTTCCATCTCGATGGTAAGAAATGCCTGGCTGTTTTCAACTTTCTCTTTAGTAACTTTCAAGTTTCCTCCCGATAGGCTACTCTTCACGCAGACGAATATGCAGTTCGGCAAGCTGCTCTTCGGTGACCGGTGAAGGCGCGTTAAAAGTGAGGTCGACGGCGGCCTGGTTCTTGGGGAAAGCCATAACCTCGCGGATGTTATCCTGCCCGGTTAAAACCATCATCGTACGGTCGATGCCGGCGCCGAAGCCACCATGAGGCGGAGCCCCGAAGTCGAAGGCTTCCAGCATATGCCCGAAGAGGCTATTGATGTTTTCATCACTATAACCCAGTATTTTCAATATCTTTTTCTGGAGGTCGGAGCGGTGGATTCTGATACTGCCGCTGGCAAGTTCCCATCCATTGCAAACAAGGTCGTAATTTTTCCCGAGCACTTTGTCCGGGGCGCTATCCAGCAGCGGAATATCCTCATCACGGGGATGGGTGAAGGGGTTGTTAACAGCTTCCCAGCGTCCCGTTTCCGTATTGCGTGCCAGCAGCGGAAAATCAACGATAAAAGCGAAGGCGAGTACCTGAGGGTCAGCCAGCTTAAGGCGGCGCGCCGTTTCACGGCGCAGCGTATCCAGCACCGGATATATTTTCTCCGGTTCGCCGGCAACGATAAGTAAAAGGTCACCCTTATTTGCCCGGCAGCGCCCGGCCATTTCTTTGACCTGCTCCAGGCTAAGGAATTTGGCCGCGACCGATTTCACCATATCATGAGTCAGGTCATTTAGCTTTCCGCCCGATGTCCCCAACGAGATGGTAAGAAGCCCTTTGGCTCCGGCGCTCAGCGCCAGCTGGTTCAGTTCTTCAAGCTGATGGCGGCTGTAATCGCCGCAGCCGGGGGCGGCCATTGCTCTTACTTTGCCGTTATGTGCAATGGCTGTTTGGAACACACCGAACTCGGTTTTCCGGGCAATATCGGTAATATCAGCTATTTCCAGGCCATAGCGTAAATCGGGCTTTTCCGAGGCATAGCGTGTCATAGCATCTGCGTAGGTAAGCCGGGGGAATGGTTTTACTAAATGCATTTCGGGCTTAATTGCCTTCACCAGAGAGGTATAAAGCTCCTCAATAAGCTGGAGGATATCTTCCTGCGTGACGAAGCTCATTTCAACGTCAAGCTGGGTGTGCTCCGGCTGGCGGTCGGCGCGCGAGTCTTCGTCACGGAAGCAGCGAGCTAACTGATAGTACTTCTCCAGGCCAGCCACCATCAGGAGCTGCTTGAGCTGCTGCGGGGACTGAGGGAGAGCGTAAAAGCTCCCAGGGTGGATGCGACTGGGCACAAGGTAGTCGCGGGCTCCCTCTGGGGTGCTTTTCACAAAGATGGGCGTCTCCACCTCGATGAATCCGCGGGCATCCAGAAAATCGTGCATGAATTTGGTAACCCGGTGGCGCAGGAGCAAATTCTCTCTCATACGGGGTCGACGCAGGTCGAGATAGCGGTACTTGAGACGGACATTTTCATCGACATCGACCTCTTCGTTAATATAAAAGGGAGGTGTATTGGACTTATTGAGTATCTCGGCTTCCTTAACGATTACCTCGATACCGCCGGTGGGTATTTTGGGGTTCTCGGTACCCGGCGGGCGCAAGGCAACCTCTCCGGTAAGCCTGACGACAAACTCGTTGCGCATCTCTTCGGCGGTTTTTAGTCCTGCCGGCGATATTTTCGGATTGAACACCGTCTGGACAAAGCCTTCCCTGTCCCGCAGGTCGATAAAAATAAGCCCGCCATGGTCGCGGCGGCGGTTTACCCAGCCGGCCAGGGACACTTCAATACCGACGTGTTCCTTACGTAGAGAGCCGCAGGTGTGAGTCCTGAGCAAAGTCGTCTCCTGTTAAAAGGGGGTTCACTTTTGATTATAGCTTATACATGCAGGCGCTTCAACATTATGCTGTTTTAAGTTGTATTCGGTCTCTAGCTCTGCTAAAATGTTATGTAATCCCCTAATTTTATGTACGGGATGAAGGGATATATTTACGTGGCTAAAACAATAGCGGAAATAAATGAGAAGATTAAAGCGGGCAAGGCGGTGGTCTTTACTGCCGAAGAAATTATAGAAGTCGCCCGGGAAAAAGGCGTTAAAAAAGCCGCCCAGGAAGTGGACGTGGTTACCACGGGTACTTTCGGGATAATGTGCTCCTCCGGCGCCTACTTCAATATCGGCCATTCCAAACCGCGTTTGAAACTGGGGGGCGGCAGAGCCTACCTTAACGACGTCCCTGCCTATACAGGATTGGCGGCCGTCGACCTTTTCCTTGGGGCCGGCGCCTTACCCGACGACGACCCGCGTAACCGGGTGCACCCCGGTGAGTTCAACTACGGGGGCGGGCATGTCATCGAAGAGCTGGTGGCCGGTAAAGACGTACGGCTGGTGGCCACAGCCTACGGCACGGACTGCTATCCGCGCAAGCGACTGGAGACGTGGATTAATATCAAGGACCTCAACGAGGCGGTGCTTTTCAATGTGAGAAATGCCTACCAGAACTATAACGTGGCCGTGAACCTGTCCGATAAGACAATCTATACATACATGGGCGTATTGAAGCCAAAACTGGGTAACGCCAACTATTCCTCGGCGGGTCAGCTTTCGCCGTTATTCAACGACCCCTATTATAAGACGATTGGCATCGGCACCAGGATATTCCTGGGAGGCAGCACCGGTTTTATCGCCTGGCAGGGCACGCAGCACAATCCCGCT
>JBGPRB010000088.1:0-11238 GCA_041489355.1 Dehalococcoidia bacterium | reverse complement strand
TGCCTCTATTTATATTCTCTCTCAAACGCTTTATTTGCTCAGACACCCTGATTCTGCAAAAAGTTGTTTAACGAAAACGCAGAATTAGATTCACTGAGCCGCCGAGGTCTCGAACCTCGAACCGGCTGATTAAGAGTTAGGGCCTCACGGGAACAGATACGAAAGGAGGTAAAAAGGCTGTCCCGAAACCCTGATTTCACCCGACACCCTGACTCGATTACAACAGGTACCGGGTCAAACCGACGAAAAAATAAAGGAGGTTTGAACCCAATATGCGTAACAAAAATAACAGACCAGAGAGCAAGACCTTAGCCGAACTGGTGGACTACTACGAAATGTGTAATCGTAGTGAAGGCAAGAGCCCCAAGACAGTAGAGTGGTATTCCGCCAATCTCAGGCAATTTCGTATTTATTTGCAGAGTAGACGCCTCTCAGATTTCATCGACCGGATTGATATTAAAATACTCCGTGAGTATGTACTATATTTGCAGAAACGTAAACGGTATGAAGGTTCCGTCTTTACGCCCCCTCAAGCAGGAACACTGGCGTCAGCTTCGGTACACGGCCACGTCAGAACACTCCGTGCATTTTATAGCTGGTTGGTGAGAGAAGAACTATTGAGCAACAACATCGGTAAGGAACTGAAACCGCCTAAAATCCTTAAGAAGATGATAACAACTCTATCAGATGATGAGATAAGGTCAATTATGACCGCATTCAGTCCAGGTAACCAGACTGACCTGAGGAATCAGACCATCTTTATGCTTTTATTCGATACCGGGATCAGGATAGGGGAACTTATTAATCTTAGAATGGAGGACCTTCGAATGAATGAAGGTTTCCTGAAGGTGCTGGGTAAAGGGAATAAAGAGCGATTGGTTCCAGTGGGTAACAATGCCCAGAAGGCTCTGCAAAAATACCTTTTTCGCTTTAGACCAAATCCCGCAAGCCAGGATATAACTAACGTCTTTCTGTCAGCGAACGGATATCCTTTAACTCACAATAGTATGACATTGATGTTTGAAAAGCTGGCAGAACGAGCCAAGGTACTACGTCTTCACGCCCATCTTTGTCGGCATACCTTTGCAACGAGGTATTTAATCAATGGAGGAAATGTATTTACCCTTCAGCAGATTTTAGGGCATTCCACTCTAGAAATGGTGAGAAACTATGTAAATTTGGCTTCGAGCCACATCGCCTATGAGCATCAAATGTTTTCACCGTTAGACCGTTTTAATTTGTATAAACGACAAAAAGTCGCATGATAGGTCTCAATTAAAGGACAATTCAGACGGAAAATCAATGAGTTTTACCACTATTTTGCCACTGGTCGTTTTTGAAAAGCCGACGTAAACTATGGTACTTGGGCATCGAGCGTGTTGGGGTCTTGGCTTGAGGGATAGTCTCTTTAAGCGCGTTGCACCGTTAGATGAAAAGTGACCTATTGATTCTATAGGCCTGCGCTTCGGCTGCCTGCGCGTAATTAGCAAATATTGCATATTTCTCAGTTTTTTAGATTGGGTCTTGGTTTAACTTCTATTGATAAAAGTACGTAAAGTATGTATTATATGAATAGTATTACCTTAGCTAATGGAGGTAAGCTATTATGAAAGATAAATTAGAAGAAAGGATACCCAAGTTTTATGGAGCGGTCGTTGTTGGTGAACGAGGCCAGATAGTTATACCGGCTGAAGCCCGCCGCGATATGCAGATTACTCCTGGTGAAAAATTGATTATTTTAGGTAGCCCTCAAGAAAATGGATTAATGATAACCAAAGTAGGACCTATATTGCAGTTAATGAGTAGGGTTAGGGAGCGTATGTCCCAGCTTGAGAGTGTAATCAAGACAGATGATGAGCCTCCTAAGTAGTTTCCCGAAAGCGGTGCTATTGATAGATTTTTAGGCTTTGACGGGTATGCCCTAATTTAACGAGAAAGGAGATTTTTGTGGAGAAGAATGGTGATTTGATAGTTCGAACGGAACATCTAACTAAATGTTTCGGTAAGCTGGTAGCCGTGGATGACCTTAATTTAGAGATTCGTAAAGGAGAGGTCTTTGGTTTTTTAGGTCCTAATGGCTCTGGAAAGAGTACAACAATGGGAATGATGCTGGGTCTTATTGCTCCTACCTCAGGGACAGTGGAGCTCTTTGGTCTGAACATTCAGAATTATTTGCCCAAAATTCTGCAAAGAATAGGGGCTGTCACGGAAAGTATCGGATTTTATCCCTACCTTTCTGGGAGGGATAATCTAAAATACATTGCCCGAATTACCGGAGGAATAAGCAGTAGCAGGATTAAAGAGGTCCTGGAATTGGTAGAGTTGTCAGGCCGCGAGAAGGATAAGTTCAGCAACTACTCCCTGGGAATGAAGCAGCGTCTGGCCATAGCTTGCGCTCTGCTCAATGGTCCAGAATTTGTCGTTTTAGATGAGCCGACCAACGGCCTAGATCCAGCGGGTATGAAAGAGATTCGTGAACTTATCATCAGGCTAGGACAGGAAGGGAAAACCATTTTTCTTAATAGCCACCTGCTGCATGAGGTGGAACAGGTTTGCAGGCGTGTGGCCATTATCAAACAGGGTAAGGTGATTACCCAGGGACTGGTTAAAGATTTGATGAAGAAAGGAGATACCCTTCAGATAAAGGTAAACGAACCTGAAAAGGCTATGACGGTTTTAAAAAACATTAATTGGATAACTTCTATCGTGAGAGAAGATGATAAATTGCTTATCGGTGTTAAAGCAGAGAAATATGCCGAAATAAGCGCTGTTTTAGCTAAGGAAAGTATCTTTGTAACGGAAATGAGAGCTAAAGAGAATACACTGGAAGAATTTTTCCTAGAAATGACTGAGGAGCGAATAAATGATTGAGATGATTAGAGCTGAGCTTTTTAAACTGCGTAAGAGAAGAATGACATGGATATTGCTTATTATCCTGGCTGCTTTCTTTTGTCTTATGTTTTTCGCCACTTATGGGATAACTTCTAGTCCACCTGATAGAATGCCGGGAGAAGCTGTAGATGCGATAAGAGCTTCACTTCAATTCCCTGATGCATTCAACATGATTTTTTCAACCGCAGGTACTATTGGGACGCTATTATTGATAATTCTGGTAGCATCGTCCATAGGTAATGAATATGGTTGGGGTACGGTCAGACAGGTGCTGACAAGGAGGGGAATCAGGTATTATTTCGTTATATCAAAGCTGGTTTCCTTTATCATTATAGCGGTCATAGGCTTGTTAATCTCTGTTATTATCGGATTTATTTTAGCCTTAATTACCTCCAATCTAATAGGCAGTATTAACTGGGACTTTATGACGGCCTCTTACATTGGTGGACTGTTTGAGAAGTTTGGATGGACACTATTTTCTTTACTTCCTTACATACTATTAGCTACCTTCTTTGCTTTCTTAGGTCGCTCTGCTATAGCCGGTATAGGTGGAGGATTAGGGTTCTACTTTATAGAAGCTATAGCTGTGGGTATATTCAATCAGGCGGGGGGTTGGTTGGCTAAAATACCAGATTACTTGATTGAGCCTAATGTTAGTGCACTCGTACCGTCTAGTCAATTTGCCCAAGGTCCTTTTACATCCGCCAGTACTTTGCCATCGACGCTTAATGCTTCACTAACAATAGCTGTCTATTGTGTTGTGTTTATAGTGATATCCTTATATATGTTTAAAAAGAGAGATATAACCGCCTAGTAGTGAGCTATAGTATTAGAATGAAAAAACACGAGGTAAGAAAGAGTGAGTTCTATCGAAGCAAAGGATTTAACCAGGAAGTTTGGCCAGCTCATCGCCGTTGACCATGTAAACTTTCATGTGGAGAGTGGGGAAGTATTTGGTCTGCTGGGTCCTAATGGCGCTGGGAAAACGACGCTGATACGCATGCTGTGCACTCTGTTGAGGCCTACTGAGGGGACGGCACGGGTAGCTGGCTTTGACATTCGTAAACAGCCGTCACAGGTCAGGGAGCACATAGGGCTGGTGACAGAAAAGATAATCCTCTACGATAGACTGACTGCTGAAGAGAACCTCTTTCTCTTCGGTCGTTTGAATCATCTCCCCGAACAAACAATCAAAGAGCGGGCAGACAGGTTGCTAAGACTGCTCAAGATGGAAGAATGGCGAAAACATCAGGGCGGGACATTTTCTACAGGGATGAAACAGCGGATAAATATTGCTCGGGCCCTTATAACCCAGCCTTCTATCTTGTTTCTTGATGAACCGACCCTCGGACTTGACCCACAAACCACCAGGGCTATCCATGAATTCATTCGTGAACTCAGTGGACAGGGGATGACAATTATCCTGACTACTCACATTATGTCCGAGGCTGATGAACTATCAAAGAAAATCGGCATCATCGACCGCGGCCGGATTGTTTCACTGGACACTCCGGCTGGACTAAAGAAGGCGGGCACAGATAACAGCACTACGGTACTGAACATAGATATTGCTAATCTCACCGAGCGACTGATTACCGAGCTAAAGAACCTAGCCTGTGTGAAATCCCTGATGCAGGAGGAAACGTACAGGGTGCGATTGCAGGCTAATGGCGAGGGTGCCGTAGATAGGATTATTGATACTATTCGTGCTAACAATGGCCAAATTCGTTCCGTCAGTACCGTGGAACCCACATTGGAGGACGTTTTCCTAAATCTTACCGGACACGAGATACGCGACGAGGCTACTGAAAAGATTCCGTCGGCTAGAGGTCATGGCCCCCATCTGCGTCAGGGTGCAAAAAGAGTGAGGTAACAAAGATGCTGAAGCACATCAAGCAAACTGTAATAGATTCTTATCGGCTCGGCTATAAAGATATCCTTGATTTTACCCGGGACAGAATGATGCTGATCGCCTTTATCATCATGCCTTTATTTATGATGGTAATGATGGGCTACATTTTCCCTTCACAGAGTGCACTCAAAGATATACCTTTAGGCGTGGTGAACCAGGACACAGGTTTAATCGGTAATACCATTGTTGAGTCACTATCACAGATGAAGCTGGACGAAGGTCAGCAGAACCCTTTTCATCTGACTACTGTGTCAAGCGTTGACTCAGCAATAGAACAAATAAAAGGCCAGCAGCTAAGCGGTGCTTTGATAATTCCCGAGAACTTCACTGCCACGATAGCAAGCGGGCAGCAGGAGACAGTGACTATCATAGTTGACCAGTCCAATCCCCAGTTATCATCAACCCTGACCACTCTGCTGGACAAAATACTGGGTTCGATGTCAACCGATGTCGGGGTCCAACAGGTGGCTAAGCTGCTGCCGCAGTCACCAAATCCTGTGGCTCTGGTCAAACCTTTCACAATCCAAACCCAGGGGATAGTACCAGGTGAGCCCAACTATTTTCAATTCATGGCGCCCGGAATTATGGCCATGGTTGTTATGCTTTCCGTGATGACTGGCCTTGCTGCCTCTATCGCCCGCGAAAGGGAAGACGGCACCTTAGATGGGATACTGGTATCTCCTATCAACCGGCTCTCAATCATCTTGGGCAAAGCATTTTCCCAGATAGCCAGAGGATTGCTACAAGCGGCCATAATCCTGGGTCTAGCCACGCTACTTTTCGGGGTAGTTATTCACGGCAACCTGCTACTGGTAGTACTACTTCTTATCCTCGGTGTATTTTCTTTTGTCGGTGTAGGGGTTCTAATCTCAGCCTTGGCCACTAGGCAGGAGACGGCTATGACTATAATGATGACACTCCAGTTCCCCATGCTCTTCTTGTCCGGGGTTCTGTTTCCTGTTCAGCAGATGCCAGAGTGGATCCAGGCCATCTCCAAAGCGGTTCCGCTGACCTATGCTACGCAAGCGCTTCGCCAAGTAATGACACTTGGAGTGGGAATATCAGAAGTTATCGGGCAGATTATCATTCTAGTTGGCTTTGGTATCGTGACGCTAGCAATAGCCATACCGGCCTTTCAACGGGTCGTTGGTAAATAGTCAAGGCAAATCCGTCTGCCGATACTACTATTTGGCTTTCTGGTCAGCGCCAAATCAGGGCGATAATGCGGAAATAGCTACGGAGTGCTGATGGGCAGCCAGAGGCGATACCCGGGCCTAGCCCCTTAGAGGCGAAGAGATACGTTTGTGACAATTTACGAGCCGATTTTTTTGACTTTGCCATCTTTTCGGTGTTAGGATATCTAGGAAACACAATCAGAGCAGATAGCATGTCGACGCTATCCGGCTCTGATGGAGCGAGTATCCACGATTGTTCGTCAATGATTTAGCATGGTGGAGTCTATACAGATGAAAACAAATAAGTGGATTGTCTCAGCCCTTCTGATACTGACGCTCGCCTTTGCGGGATGCACCTCGCAAAACGGGGCGACCGCGCCGACCACGCCAGCTGCAACAAGCACCTCTCCGCAGAGCTCAGCGCCCGGCTCACTACCTGACATTGAGAGAACAGTCGAGTCCATCTATGGCCGGACTAATCCATCGGTAGTCAATGTCCAGGTGCTTCTTCCGGCAACTCTCTCCAATCCAGGGGGTGCCGCTCTGGGCTCCGGTTTTGTATGGGATACCCAGGGCAATCTGGTGACCAACAACCACGTGGTGGACGGCGCCACCCGCATTACCGTTACTTTCTACGATGGAACGACCGTCGAAGCCAGCCTGGTGGGAGCAGACTCGGACAGTGACCTGGCGGTAATCAAAGTGAATACAAACGCCGTACAGCTTCAGCCTGTTACGCTGGCTGATTCGACTCAGCTTAAAGTTGGGCAGTTGGCTATCGCTATCGGTAACCCATTTGGCCTTCAAGGCACAATGACGGTAGGCTTTATCAGTGGCTTGGGGCGGCTTTTACCTGCTAATGAGAATGCGGTGGGACCGACTTACACTATTCCCGACATCATACAGACCGACGCGGCCATCAATCCGGGGAACTCCGGAGGTGTACTGCTGGACGACACTGGCAAGGTAATTGGCGTGACCTCGTCCATTGCCACGACATCGGGAACGTCGGCAGGAGTCGGTTTCGCCATTCCTTCAGCGATTGTGCAGCAAGTCGTCCCCGCTTTGATTAAAACTGGCCACTATGACCATCCATACCTGGGGATTTCCGTCGTCTCGCTGAACCCCGACCTGGCCGGTGCCATGAATTTGCCACCTAACCAGCGAGGCGCTCTAGTACAGACTGTCACAGCAGGCAGTCCAGCTGATAAAACTGGCCTCAAGGCAAGTCAAACTCCGGTGACCATCAACGGTCAGCAAGTGTCTGTCGGAGGCGATGTAATCATTGCCTATAATGATCTATTGGTAAAGAGCTCGGATGACCTTGTCACCTTCCTAGCCCGCTCGGGGTCTGTCGGCCAGACCGTCACCTTAACTGTGCTGCGTGGCGGCAAGCAAATCCAGGTGCAGGTTACTCTCGGGATTCGACCCAGCTCATAGCCGCAAACCTCAGGCGTATTCTGAAGGCACTGGCAGCGTAAACGCAGGATGAGTCTTGACACGTCTGTAGTCTCAAGGTGCTTAGCATCACCAGCTTAGATTCAGAGCCTGTGGTGACCTTTTCGTGGTTATGGAGTGACGGACCTTGAGCCCCCATGAAAACTGGATACCAGGTCGGCATCCATTGCACTTTCTGACGAACTGTTCAATCGTGGCTCCATAAGTCGTTTAATGAAGATTAGTTTGAGGCTGGATATTCGGAGCAGTATTCAGGTTTCGTTTTGCTGAGTCGAGCCTATTTAATCCTTTCCACCTTGAGCAAGTTTGTGGCCCCGGGAACGCCGATGGGAATGCCACCGGTAATCACGATTAGTTCTCCCAACTTCGCTAGGCTAAGCTCTTTAGCCAGCCTGGCCCCCAGTGCAAAGAGCTCGTCTACTGAAGATGGCTCGGTGGTCTTGATGGGGTGGACGCCCCAGCATAGCATCAACCGGCGCTGTACACCAGCGTCAGGAGTTAGCGCCAGAACCGGCTCCTTCGGACGGTACTTTGATACACGTTGGGCCGTGATACCCGACTTGGTGAACGCAATAATTGCGGCCGCCCCCACTTCATGAGCGGTATGGCAAGCCTCGTAGGCGATTACCTCATCGGTTTCAGGCCCAAGCCAGGCGAGTCTTTGCTGAAGCATGGACTCATAGGGAAGCTGGCGTTCTGTTTCTCTGGCTATTTTGTCCATCATTCTTACCGCCAGCAATGGGTACTTCCCTACTGCCGTCTCCTCGGAGAGCATAACGGCATCGGTGCCATCGAATATGGCATTAGCCACATCGGTAACTTCAGCCCGGGTCGGCCAGGCTGAGTTGACCATTGACTCAAGCATCTGGGTAGCAGTGATTACCGGTCTGCCGGCCTCGTTACTTTTCCTGATAATCTCTTTTTGCACAAGGGGAACACGTTGCACTGGAATATCGACACCAAGGTCTCCCCGAGCAACCATAATGGCGTCGCTAACGGCTAACAGTCGGTCAAAATTAGCTACGGCTTGCCCCCGTTCGATTTTAGCAATGAGGGCAATCTTTGAGTCTTTCTGATGCAAGATAGCTCTTGTCTGCTCTACATCTTCCGGTGAACTAACAAAGGAGAGAGCGATGTAATCTGGCTTCTGCTCGATACAAAAATCTATATGCTCCCGAACTTGCTCAGTGACGAAGGAACCGAAGCTACGCATCCCAGGTATAACAATCCCCCGGCCCGGAGTAAGCAGGCCACCTATCATAACCTTACACTTAACCTCGCTTTCGTCTATGCCCTGAACTTTGAGTTGCATTGCCCCGTCGGCAAGGAGCACCGTATCTCCAACTTTTACCACCTGTGGAAAGGAGGGGAAGTTTACTGGCACCAGTTCATTATTACCTTCTACCGCTCTCGTTGTCAGGACTGCCTGAGCCCCCTTTCTTAACATGGCTGAGCCACTGCTTAGGCTCCCGGTTCGGTATTTAGTTCCCGGCAGGTCTATCAGCAGGGCAACGGGAATAGCTAGATGTTCAGATGCCTTCCTTACGTCGTCGGTATACGCGGCATGTTCCTCATAGGTGCCGTGGGACAGATTGAGCCTGGCCACGTTCATACCCGCCCTGATTAGCTGTTCGATGGTGAGTGCTGAGCCGCTGGCCGGGCCTATAGTACAGACTATTTTGGTACGCCTTCCGAAGTATCTACCGTACTTCATCTTCCGGAACCCTTAGGTTGCTTTGTTGCTATCCAGGTTGGCTTACTTTTCCTCGGTGATATACGCATTCTCGAGATACTGAAATACCACGCGCTCCGTATTATAATACGAACCATTGAGAGCAATGGCTGAGCGCCTGACTTGAGCAAATTCAATTGGTCGCGTGTAATACATCGGCAGAATTAGGTATTCAAGCTTATCGTAGAGAGAGGCTATCTCTTTAGCCGGATTACTCTCCGGCTCCCAGCTTTCGCCGATAGCCCATCCGGTTACACCTTCCACATGGCCCTCTAGCCACCAACCATCAAGAATACTCAGGCTGGGCACTCCGTTCAGGGCGGCTTTCATGCCACTGGTCCCTGATGCCTCCTCTGGTTTCTGTGGAGTATTGAGCCACAAATCTGCGCCGGCACAGAGATACTTGGCCAGCGCCATATCATATTCCTCCAAATAGACTACCCGTATGGTGTCACGCAAAGCGTCTGCTGCCTGAAATACAGCCCGTATCATAGCTCTGCCTCTTTCATCCTGGGGATGTGCCTTACCCCCGTAAATGACCTGAAATGGCCCTACCTGGGTTGCTATTCTCTTCAGGCGGTTGAGGTCCGAGAAAAGCAGGTCGGCTCGCTTGTACATGGCGGCACGCCGGGCGAAGCCAATGGTCATCACGTTTGGGTCTAGCTGGACACTGGTTCGGCGTTTTACCTCGGCCAGCAGGTCTCGCTTTGCCTGAAAGTGCGCCTGTTGGATTTCATCTAGGGGTATGCTTATCGCATAGCGGAGATACAGGTTGTCACGGCGCCACTCAGGGATATGCTTATCATAAAGGCGGCCAAAAGGTAGTGATACCCACGTGGCCGCATGAACACCGTTAGTCACCGAGTCTATGGGATAACCGGGGAACATGTCGCGCGATATCTCCTCATGGCGCATGGAAACTCCATTGATATAGCGGGAAAAGACAAGGGCAAGGTGAGTCATGTTAAGTACACCATCCAAGAAGCACTCTGCGGCTTCAAGCGCCGCCGTTAGTTCTTCACCCAGCACTTGCCGCGCTAGGTCTCGTGAAAACTGGTCTTGACCGGCCGGGACCGGGGTGTGGGTGGTAAACACGCATTGTTTTCGGACAGCTTCTCTGTCTGCCTTGGCTGCCGAGTGGATACCTCGCCCCCCCGTTACCTGCTCCAGCAGGGCCATAGTTAGAAGGGCCGAGTGTCCCTCGTTCATGTGGTAAGCCTGTACATTATCATAACCCAGGGCATGGAGCATGCTAAAGCCCCCCAGGCCTAGTAACACTTCCTGGCACAGACGGTAATGGGGGTCTCCCCCATAGAGAGAATCGGCAATAGTTTGATCCCATGGGCTGTTTTCAGGCAGTGCCGTATCCAGGAAATACACAGGTACATCATGTTTAGAGACGCCATACAAGGTATAGCGCCAGGCCTGAACCTGTACCTTCCGCCCCTCAATACTAATCGTTATCCGGGATTGCATAGGTTGCAGAAATTCTTCGGGAGCCCAGTCAACGGGGCTCTCGGTCTGGTTGCCCTGTTCATCAAGGTGCTGTCGGAAGTTGCCCTTGCGATACAAGAGTGTCATGCCTACCATAGGTACACCCAGGTCGGCGGCGGCTCGCAAAGTGTCTCCAGCCAGTATCCCTAAACCACCGCTGTAAGTAGGTATAGCTGCGTCAAGGGCAACTTCCATGGAGAAGTAAGCGATAGTAGACATCGTCTGAGCTAATGTTCTTGGCACTGGTGACATCAAAACCACCTCTTTATTCCCAGCCTCCGGCAGTAGAGTTTTCATAATACATCATCCGATGGTGGGAATCAACGAGACCATTTCTGAACTTATAGTTAGGAGCGGTCTAACCCTGGCTGACTCCGCCTTTGGTAAGCCAGTGGCATTCTGAACTATTCTTTCAGAAGAAGCACCTGATTCGAGCTTTACAGAAATTGCTGCTCTTATTGGCCGGGAATGATGGCTGGGACACCGCAGGTTTACCGCAGGTATTTCAAAATCTAATCATAATCAGCCGGCTTATCCGGGAGCCCGCAGGTTCCGTCCTCACATTCTTCACTGGG
>JBGPRB010000087.1:0-11314 GCA_041489355.1 Dehalococcoidia bacterium | reverse complement strand
CGATTCTGTTTTTTATCTCCAGCGGTCCCAGTTTAATGGGCGAGAATAAAATTGGGAAATCGGACATTTTTTCTCCTTTCCTTTAATTAGATTATTTCACGCGTCGTTTGGAAGTATCGACGTTAAGTAGTTTGGCCAGGTTTTCACCGAAAATCATACGTTTAACCTCATCGGTCACCGGAGCGTAGCCGTAGCCCTTCTGCAGGTCTTCCGGCATCTCGAACTTTCTCAGGCCGTCTACTGCTACTCTAAGCAGTCCGCCGGCGCCATAGAAATCGGTTCCCCAGACAATTCTCTCGGAACCGGCAAATTGAATCGCTTCACCGATGATTTCAGCTAACCGTCTGGGTGCATTATTCTGCCAGGACATGATCAAGCTGAGGCTGATGTAAACCTTGGGATGAGTCAGGGCTACCATGTTCAGGTCATGGCAATACGGCCAGCCGGCATGGAAGGCGATGATTTTCAGGTCATAAAAATCATTAGCGACGTCATCCAGCTGAATCGGCAGGCAATATTTGGATTTACCCGGAGGACACCAGCTAAAGCCGGTGTGAATAGATACTGCAACTCCTAGCTCATTGCATCTTGCGTAGAAAGGCCACAGCCTCTCATCATTGATATAGGTATCTTCGGGAGGATAGAATTTAAACAGTTTGCAGCCCTTTTCTTTAACTAGGTAATCCAGTTCCCAGAGAGCGTTTTTCATCCCTCTCTGGATAAAGG
This sequence comes from Dehalococcoidia bacterium, assembly GCA_041489355.1. Classification (GTDB taxonomy): domain Bacteria; phylum Chloroflexota; class Dehalococcoidia; order Dehalococcoidales; family RBG-16-60-22; genus JBGPRB01. The sequence goes on along the minus strand of JBGPRB010000087.1, from coordinate 10,588 downwards.
GCCCGACGTTGGCCTGCAGGATGAATCTATCCGGATGCCTTTCGCAGGCGGCCAATAAGTAGCCGTTAGTGGACCATTTGGTGGAATAGCCGGTGGTGTCCATCATGGACTCGGGAAGAACACAGGCCATATCTACGCCATAGCGGTCCATGTAGACCAGAAGCTGTTCATCTTCCAACATTTCCGGTTTGGCAGGCTTGGGCGCCTCATGAGCTTTAGGAGCTTCGGCGGCATGGTGCTTGGGGACAGCGCCGAATGCGGCGGCAGTCATGGCGGTACCATACACCCATTGTTTGTAGTTAGGGAAGTAATCGAAGTATTTTTTAGTATCGCCGCTTAAATGGCATTCAACGTCTATCTTGAAATAGTCGTCTTTGGCAAATTCGGGATGTGCCATTGAATTTACTCCTTCTTAACAGACTGAGTTATTTCTTATTTCTTCTTGTCCGCGGTTTTGTCCGGGCGGTAGCTCCTGAAGTACTTGGTCTTGTCGAGGCGCTCCTCGTACTTCTCGTGCATCTTGTGGAAAGCAGCCCTCTCGCCCATACCTTCGCGGTCACGGATGAACATAAGGTCTCTCTCGTCCTCGCTGTACTTGACGTTGGTGCTGAAGGTGTGGTAGAGGATGACCTCATGGAGGTCGGTCAGGCCCAGCCGGCTCAGCATATGGCGTCGGGCAAACTTGCCCATGACCACGCAGTCGCGCGGCAGAAGTGAGATGGCGGCGGCCAGGTTATGTACCTCGGATTCGAGGTCTTCCTCGGGGACGGCCTTGGTCACATAGCCGGCTTCCTCGGCCTCGTCGCCGCTGATGGTACGGCCGGTGAGCAGGATTTCCTCGACCTTCTTGGTGTGGCCCATGACCAGCTCGAGGGGCAGAGTGGGCAGACCGCCGAAGGCAAGCCGCTGGCCCATCTGAGAGAACTTGGCGTTTTTGGCGCAGACAACTATATCGGCAGCTTTGGTAATGTATAATCCGGCTTCGATAGCCCAGCCGTGCACCTGCACCATGACCACCTTGTTGCAGTCCAGTATGGCCTGCGGGAATCCGTAAAGCTGGTCCTGGTCGGTCTGGAGCCTGATTCTCTGACTGGGTTTGACGCCGGGAGCACCGCCGTAGATGCGGTAGACCATGGACAGGTCGAAGCCGGCGCAGAAGTTCTTGCCGGCACCCTTGAAGATGACTACATTGCAGTCATCATCGTGGTTGATTTCCCACATGGCCTTCTTGATATCGCCGGTCATTTCCTCTTCGCCGATGCTGATGGCGTTATTTTTATCCGGCCTGTTCAGTGTAAGGTAGGTAACTTTGGGCTCTTCCTCGTCCTTCTCCAGGAGTATCGACTTGAATTTCGGGTAAGACATTATTTTCCTCCAGTTTCTAATTTTTTGTGCTGAAAACACTCTTTATCGGTATTTTAACCTGCCAATTCCGGCATGGCGGTGGACTGGCAAGAGAACAAGAGATTGTGGCAGTAAGCCGCGATAACGGATTAGCTGCTGTCGTAGTAATATAGATGATACAATAGTCTGGTCGCTGCCTGTATTTCAATGTAGATAGAGTAAGGCGAGGTCGCTTCACTTCCTGTCCCGTGTAATCCCATATCAACAATACAGCTTTGATACCCCCGTATTCAGTACGGGGCTGGTTGCCTTTCTAGTAGGCGGTGACTATTAATATCCTAAAGTACAAGCGGCGGCAGTTAGTAACGGAGGGGTCACGGTTAAAAATTATGTCCCTTTTGTTTGCTTGACACAATTATCCTTCTACAGGAAATTGTGCCGTAATAGTTTACCTTAAATAGGGGAATGATGTCAAACAAAAGGGCACGATGGCGGTGCATTGACAGTGTTTTGCGTAATTTATCGGCAGGGGCGAACGCTGGAAAGTACTATTCAGAACGAGTTCCGAGTTTTTCTATTTCATTTTTCACTTTTAACCTGAAGATGAATGCGAAGGAATTTATAGGCCATGGCTCTATCGGAAGGGTCGATGGGCGCTTCACCCTCGATGCTATCGGGTTTGAATTTGAAGAGCTTGGTAAGGGCCTTATAGACGTTATCGGGATCAATGACTTCAGCCAGCGAGTCGTAATGGCTCCGGGTAAAATCCCTGGCGCCGGAGGGGCCGGTATCTGGCTGGGTGGGGGTTGTCAGGAAGCATTTCAAAAGCGCAATAGCGTTCTCCGGCCTGGACCGGAATGACTTCGTGAGATAGCGTTCAGTCTCATCTCTGGAGTCATAACGCGCCCAGATTTGAAGGAACAGGGCAGCATCTTGAGGATATTTCAGATAGAGTGGTTCTTTTTCGGCTAATGCTTGAATCCGGGAGGAGAGCTTTTTCCCCAGGGACCGTTCTTCTTTTGTAGACAGTTTCGGCTGACCCCCCTCGGCTCCTTTTTGGTTAGTTGTCAACCAGATGAAGCTTTTAGCGGCGAAAGCAACAGACTCGCCTTCACTGGCTTTATCTATGGTTGCCGGGCGTTTAGCTATTATCTCCGGCAGCGCGGGTTTTTCCGGAACCTCGGCACGGATCTCCGGTTTCTCCGGCGGCTCGCCCGGTTTTTCCCCGGAGATTCTGACTTTGTGTCCGGTGCCAAGTAAATTCCTGGGCAAAGAATATGCAGGGAAAAGCTTCACCGGAAGGCGAATAACTATCAGGACAATTACGATTAAGAGCAGGACGCCCATAATAACAATAACGGTAATGAGGTAATCGGGGACGACCGGTGGCGGGGTTTCTGGAGGTGGTGCTATAGTAATATCGTTTTGCGGCGGTGGTGCCGGTATATTAATTGTTACGGGCGGAGCCTCCTGGACAATTACCGGGGGGGGGCCCGGCTCGGTAGGTTTGTCTTCAACGGTAAAGTTAGCCAGCGTGGACCAGGCACTCACAATAGGTTGGGTAGCCCTGACTATCCAGAAGTATGTTTTACCGTAGTCCAGCTCTTTGGATAGCTTGAAGCCGGCTTTATCGACTTTCTCGTCAACTATCGGTCGCGCCAAGGTCCAGTTGGTGCTTAAAATAAATTGATATTCAGTAGTGCCGGCTGTGGGAGCCCAGGAGAATGATGGTTTTTTGCTTATATCTGTTGCGCCGTTGGCCGGCACCAGTAACTGGAGAACTGAAGCCACGACTGGCTCTACAGAAAAGTATCGTGCCTTGGAATACAGGCTGTAAAGCGGCTTGGTTGTCCGTACCTTCCAGTAATAAGTTACCCCGGGCATAAAATCAACACTTTTGTTATCTGTCTGGTGTGGGCCAGCCATAACGAGAATATTCGGTTCTTCCGAAGCCACGATTATCGAAGCCACCAGAGAAATAAAGTCCTCGTCCTCGGAGATTCGCAGTTCGTATTCGGTGGCTATTGAGGGACGCGCCCAGTTGAAAGGTACATCAAAAGCAACACCACTTATAGCGTTTACAGGGTTGGTAAAGCCTGATACCGGCTTTAGCGGTATTATTTCAAGTTCTGTAGCAATGTCCGTGAAGCTGTAAAGCTTTTTGGTGCCGTTGGTCTTGACCGCCCACAACTTGCCCGAGCTTACCTTCAGTGCCCGTGGCTTAGCATCAAGTTGCACCGTTGGATCATTTATATCAGTTGTAGCTGTGGTAGGACTGTAGGTCCAACTTTCTGACGTGGACGTGGCGGTCGTCGGTGAGAAAACCCGCCATATAGTACTCTGGCTGGAACCGACTTCGAGGGCATAGAGCGTATTGCTGTTAACAGCAATACCATATACACCGCCACTGATAGTGCCGTTGAAAATATCTACCCAGCTGGTGCTGGTGCCTATCTGCCACTTCATGATATTTTGTCCCGGTGTGTCACTTGCGGCGTAAATAATATTATTAGAGGCAAAGTATTCATCGGCGATAACCTGGACATTACCGGCCCCGCTCTGGACAAATTGGGTAATCAGTGTCCATGATAAATTGCCGTCGGTAGAATAGGCGACATAGCCGTGTTGGCTGGTTGCCAGCAGGGTATTGGGGCTGACGCTGACCAATGTGGCACCACTATCAAGCGTTGAGGAAATATCTGTAGACCAGGTAAAACCGGTACTGATTGTTTTAGACACTGACCCGGTGCTGTTGAGGGCATAGACGGCAGTGGTGCTTTCCACCGCCAGGTCCTGGATATTAATATTACAGGTGCGGGGAAGCCATTGTGTGGCACCGCCGTTGCTATTATAGTAGATGGTCGTGGTACCTTTTTTCGCTAAATATATACTACTAGCGCTCTGTGGTTCGATGCGGACGATGTAGTCGGAAGTATTTCTCTGGCTGAATACCCTTTGCCAGGTAGTTGACTTGTACCACAGGCTGAGGTCAAAGCCGTCATCGGTGACAAAATAGACTTTACTGCCGTCTGCCGAGACGGCGACATCTCTGGCATTCGTGATATTGGTGCTGACCAGGCTGATGTCATTGAATGTTGTTCCGGTGTCTCCGGATACAGCGAAGGCGCACTCATTGCCCGAGGTTCCGGCCACCACTTTAGTACCCATCCATGCAACCACAGCTCTATTCTCCCCGCCCGGGCTCTTGGTAGTAGTGGATGTATAGAAGGTTGGAGGTGTCGCTCTCGGGTTGGTACTGCGATAAACGTTAGTGGTATCATAGGCGCCGGCAACCAGATAGGAGCCGTTATAGGCGATACTGTGGATTTTAACATTTGCGTACAAATTTGTCCCGGTAGTATCTACATATCGGTAGATGCCGCTGGTGGCAATAGCCGAGGGGGTACCATCGACGGTCAGGCCGATATATACCCTGCGGGTGTCATCGTCCGAGGCCAGGTAAGTTGGAGCTAACGACAATGAGGCTGAGTTTAGCCGGCTAATACCGATATCGCTGACTATCGTGCGTGGAAAATTGGTAAAACCGGCGTCGTTGTTCCATTTTTCGGAGCTGATATCCAGCATCTGGAGCTGAACGCTGGCATTGGCATTATCACTGACAGCGACAATAGTTGCATCAGATACGAAGCTGGGAGAAAACGCCACCGCCGCCGTCTCATTGCCGCTGACGAATCCGGTGAGCGTCTTGGTTTCCTGCCAGGTCGGGGCAGCCGCACTGATGATACTGATATACCACAGGTTAGCCGCATTTCCGGCGTCCTTGCCGGCGGCAGCGATGTAATGTTGCCCTCCCCAGATTGCCGATACGGCAATGTCATAGATAGCGACCGCAGGACTCGTTTCCTTGGGAGTGCCCAGGCTGTACCAGATTGAGCCGCCGTCAAGGGTGACATAAACTTCCGGGGTGCTGTTGTTAGCCACGGCTGCGAAAGTGCTGTCGTCCGGGGCAACAGCTACAAGGCTGACCTTAGTGGGCACAGGTAGCGCTGTCCAGGTAGCACCGGCATCAGCTGACTTAAAGACAATGTTGTCCGGGATGCTATCACCCGGGACGGCATAGATGGTTTTAGAATCACCGGCCACGGCGAAGTCGCGGATATCGATTCCAGGAGGACCGAGGATATTATCAGTTCTCGAAGGGATAGTCTCGGCTGACCATTCAGCCAGGCCGGCAGATACCGGTTCAGGCCATGAAAACAGGCTGGCAACAATCAATATACCTGTAACTAGGCTGAGTATTTTCGCCGTTTTCTGTTTCATAAGCCTTAAGTTATAATATGATATTCTTTCATGGTTCTGTCAATAGTAATTTTGCTTATTTCCTGTAAGAGTAATCCCGAGCCGTACTCTTTTACCCAGACTGTATATTACATAGCCGGTCGAGCACCCCTGATGTATGGCTTTACGATAACTTTTTATTTGTCCTCATTCTGGAGCCTGTCATAAAACGCTTTTTCGGCTTCGATGAATTCTATCGGGAGCTGGTTAACCTTACCTGTGGACATTGCTATCAAATAAATCTTGGCGGTCTTTTCGATAAGCTCACAGGCAGTAAAAGCATCACGCATGGTAAGGCCGGTGCCTACCGCCCCGTGATTAGGCAATAATACAGCACTCCTGTCTTCGAGGGCAGCTAAGACATTAGCCACCTGTTCCCGGCTGCCGCTAAGGGCATGCCTGGCTAACTTTATCTCGCCGCCGAGGAAGGCAACCTGGTCGTCCAGGATAGGGGGGATATCCAGGCCGGCCACGGAGACGGCACTGGCAAAGACCGAATGAGTATGAATTACAGCATTGACGTTTTTTCTCGCCCGGTAGATTCCGATGTGCAGTGGTGTCTCCATCGAGGGGCGCAGGTTGCCTTCTACCCTTTGTGCATCGAAGTCTAATATCTGGATGTCATCAACGTCCAGTAAGTCGTAGTGCCGGGAGCTGGGGGTAATGGCCAGTAGCTGTCGTTCACCTTCGGGCGGCAGGCGCAGGCTTATATTCCCGGCCGTGCCGACGACCAATCCTTTTTCCAGCATATTCCGGGCGGCTTCGAGGACTGTTTTTTTAGCTTCCCGCCACTGACTCATTTTGTCACCTTTGCCCTGTGCGGGTGTCTTCATCAGTTGCAGCGCTTCCTCCCATATGCCCGCTGAGTATGGTTAGATTGTATTACAGAAAGACTTTCCAGTCCAATTATGTGGGCGGAATTGCACAGTCGGGATATTTATACCGTAGATAACCGGTTTACTCAGCCGGAGGTTCGCTGCTCGTTTCATAGGGCCAGGCCGCCAGGCTGCCGTCCATGAACCTGACTTTTTTTAAACCGGCGCCATCGAGAATCCTTTGTGCCTGATAGGCACGTATGCTCGTGCGGCAGAGAATAACTATTTCATCTTCTTTGGAAAGCTCGCCGATTCTTTTACGCAGCTCCGGTAAGGGGAGCAATTTTACCTGTTCGGCTTCGATGCGTTGGGCTCTCCATTCGCCCGGCGAGCGGACGTCCAGCAGGACAAAGCGTTCTTCGTTTTCGAGCTTATTCCTGACCTCCTGTGGTGTCAGCGACCGGGCATAACCCGCCTGCTTATTGCGAATAACATTGGCGGCGTTGTGCAGCGGGTCCATGGCGCTATTGTACGGTGGCGCATAAGACAGGTCGAGGTTAGCCAGGTCATCGATGGTGGCGCCGAAGGTCAGGGCAGTGGCCAGCACGTCGATTCTCTTGGCGGTGTCGCCCGTCCCGACCACCTGTCCGCCCAGCAATTTGCCGCTGGACTTATCCGCCACCAGTTTTACCAGGATATCTCTGGCGCCCGGGTAATAGGTAGCATGGTCAAAGGAGGGGACGAGAGACATGGCTATATCGTAGCCGGCCTCTTTTGCCTGCGTTTCGCTGAGGCCGACTCTCCCCACATTGTAGTCGAAGACCTTGGCGATAGCCGTACCCAGGACGCCGGGGAAAGTATCGCCGCCGCGCGTCACGTTAGTCCCGATGACGCGGCCGTGTTTGTTGGCAGTGGACCCCAGGGGGACCAGGGTGTTCTTTTGTGTGATGAGGTTGACCACCTCTACACAGTCGCCGCCGGCGTAGATATCCGGGTCGCTGGTTTGAAGGTACTGGTTGACGGAAAGACCGCCGGTAGCCCCGATGGTAAGCCCGGCGTCTTTTGCCAGGCTGACATCCGGCCTGACGCCCAGGGATAGCAGCACCAGGCTGGCATCAAACTCAGTGTTTCCCGCCACGACTTTACCCATGTGTCCATCTTTGTCGCCCCGGAAGCCCGTGACACGCTGCCCGAAAATGGCTTTAACACCTTTTGCCCGCAGGTGTGTCTCGACATGGGCGGCGACTTCAAAATCAAGAAGGGCTGGCAAAGGCCACCCCAGAGCTTCGAGGACGGTGACTTTCAGTCCCAGAGTAACAAATGCTTCGGCCATCTCCAGCCCGATGAGTCCGGCGCCGACAATGACCACATCCTTATTTTTCAGATTCGAGACATAGCTGCGGATGGCGCTGGCATCTGGAATATTGCTGAGGGTGAAGATTCCCTGGAGATGTTTGCCTTCCCAGTTGGGCACCGAAGGCGTGCTGCCCGTGGCAATTACGAGCTTATCATATTCTATCGTTGAGTGCCGTTCTGTTTTCAGGTCGGCTATTTCCACATGATGTGCCTGGCGGTCGATGGACAGTGCCCTGGTGCCGGTGAATACTTTCATATCGAATACATTGCGGAAGTAGTCGGTCTGCCGGGCGACCAGGTCCCCTTCGCCCGGGATTACGCCTGAAATATAGTAGGGCAGGCCGCAGGTGGCTGTGGACAGATTATCTTTCTGTTCGATAATGGTTATCTTTGCCGAGGGGTCGCAGCGCCGTGCCCTGGCGGCGGCTTTAGGCCCGCAGGCCGTACCGCCGATAATAACGATGTTATTCTGCTTTGTCATGCTAACACCTCCGCAGGTTATCTCTCTAATTTTGAGTTTAAGTTATAAACAGGCAATTGTGCAAATTAATTGGTTTGATGTGTCATTCTCGTGAAAACGGGAATCCACTCCTTATCCCCCTCACAATCCATCCCCCTGACCCCCTTCCTTTGGCAAAGGAAGGGGGAAGAAAACGAGAGGGGCTGCGCCCCTCTCGCTACGCACTCCGGCTTTGTTGGGAGACCACCTTTATGGGAGCTAAGAACAAAATAAAATCGGAGGCTAGTGCACCTCTTAAATGCCCGCCTAAAAGATAGGGGGGAGCTATTATGCTCCCCCTTGCTTAATAAATTCCCTTCAGCCTGTGTCTGCTGTATTTACCTGGAAAGAGGTATGTCTCCCAGGTTCACGTCTTTTTCCGTGCTGATTTTATCGAATGTCTTGGCGGCGAAGCCCTTGGCTTCTATTTTCAGCGAATAGAGGCCGTCGGCCAGCCCTTGGAACCAGAAGTCGCCGAAGGCATCCGTGGTGGCCGTGGCTTTCTTGCTGGCCTTCGGGCCGGTGAGGGTGCAGGTAGCGCCGATGACGACCTCTTTTTCCACCGGGTCATAGACGGTGCCGGCGATGAACTTCTTTGGGATGTTCAGGTAGTACACCCTCGGTTTTAACTTCAGCTCGGGCTTGAGTACCTCGGCCTTGGCAATGGCATCTTTAAAATCGGCCTCTTCTCCGAATTTGATAGCCTCGGTGGGGCAGGCATCGGCGCAGCGGGGTATCTTCCACTCGCCGCCATCGAGAAGGTGAGCGCAGCCGGTGCATTTCTGGGCGATGTTAAGGCTTTCGTTGAAGAAGATAGCGTTATAAGGGCAGGCATCGACACATGCCTTGCAGCCGGTGCATTTCTCCGGGTCGATGATAACCAGTCCGTCGTCCCTCTTATAGATAGCGCCCTCGACGGGGCAGGCCGGTATGCACGGTGCCTCGTCGCAGTGCTGGCAGGGTATCGGGATGTAGTGCATCTTTACTTTAGGTACAGTTCCCCCGATATGCTCGGTCTGCCTCATCCAGAATTGCCCGGTATCCGGTTGGGGCTTGGCAATGGGAGTCCAGTCGTTGCCGACATGTTCATCCTTGCATGCAATCTGGCAGCTGTAGCAACCATTACAGATTCCTACATCGATTACAAAAACCTTCATTATTGCATACCTCCTTCAACCCAGGCATTAAAACGCAGGCCGGACGCCTGGTCGTATTCTCTCTTAAAGGCATCATCGAATGCTTCGGGGTCTATCTTCCGCCACTCTTGATAATCTTTCTCGGTGACCTTCTGGACGTCGACCAGGTAACCGCTGGTAGCCTGGCCGACGCAGTTCTTGGAAGTAATCCCGTCGGGGGCGATGGTGTTGATAGCGCCGCCGCGGTCAACATTGTCGATTATCGGGTCGTGCCGGGCGCCATGGTCGACATAGGCTACGCCGGGCATCAGACGCTCCCAGACACGGGCGCCGCAGAGGACGACACCCCTCTCATTGAACACCTTGACGATGTCGCCGTCCTTGATGCCGCGTTTTTCAGCGTCCTTGGGATTAATCCAGACAGGCTCGTATCTATATCCATCTGCCCCGAGCACCTTGCAGGTCGGCGTTTCGCGCGTCCAGCTGATATCATCACCCTGGGCATGAGTGCGCCACCGTCCGTGGTTGGACATGAGGAGCAGAGGGAACATGTTGGCTCTTTCGCTGGAAATCCTCTCGTCGTGTGTCACGCTTTTCTCAACCCACTTGGGAGATGGCGGTCTCTCTTTATCATCCGGGAAGTATTTGGCTAACCTCGCGGAATAGAACTCCAGCTTGCCCGAGGGCGTGGGGAGGGGGTTCTTTACCGGGTCTTCATAGAATTTCTTGAATCCGGGCGGGTCGCTCTCCCAGTCTTTGGCGACCGGGTACACGTAGTATTTCTTGTCCATGAATTCTTTCCACGATATCACTTTGCCCATTTCCATGGTATCGAAGACATCTTTCTCTAGGTCCTGGGTTGTCTTCCCCTCGGAGAATTTTTTCCCCATCCCCAGTTTCTTGGCTATCTCCAGGACTATTTCATAGTCGCTCTTGGACTCGCCGATTGGCGTGATAGCCTGCTCCTGGATAGCGACGCTCTGGAAGTGGGGCCCTTGTCTGGTGTTGGTGACGATATCCTCGACTTCCAGCGTGGTGTTTGCCGGCAGGATGATATCGGCATAAATGCATTCGTTTTCCAGCCACGGGTGCTGTGCAACGACAAAATCAATCGAGGGGTGCTGGAAAGCGTCGATAGT